>CAXXOI010000047.1:0-11921 GCA_963664175.2 Dehalococcoidia bacterium | reverse complement strand
CAGATCGAGGCCAAGGCCCTGCGAAAGCTGCGACATCCAACCCGGTCGCGCAAGCTTCGCGATTTCCTTGAGTAGTGTCCGGAGGTTTGGAACGAAGATTAGTACGCAATGAGCCGGTCCAAATCCGGCTCATTTCTGTCATTAAGGGTGGTACATTTTGACGAAAATCGTCATGAGGCAGTTGCCTGAGACCAAACGCAAAGGGCGGGAGGGTACGAAAAGAGTATTTTACATAATGTATAACGTCGTTATGTAAACCGATTTCGTAAAAAATGACAATTTTAATGGCCGAATGTGTTGAACAACCCTTGGCCCAAGCGGTATACTCACCCCAGTCGCCAGTGAGGGAGGTGGTTCCTGTGGGTGAAATAAGCGTACCCAAGTGCCTGAAATGCGACGTTGGCTACTTGGTGCCTTTATCGGATTACGGTGGTCAAGGGGCAGCCGTGCATTTCAAGGCATGGGTCTGCGTGAATCCACCCTGCGGATTCAACATCAAGATTAGAAACGGCGACATCTACCTGAACGAGCCCATCACCCCGGGGTCCATGAATACCCCCAGGGCTCGATGAGGTAATGGGCTGAATCACGGGTTTATCACCGTTTAGAGACGCCTCCGCCGTGCTCCCTGAACGCTCCGGGGAATAGCCGGGTGGTGGTGATGTGAGGTTCCCGGTCCCCGCAGGCCGTCCCTGAAACGACGGCTTGCGCGGACTCCGGGAGGAGGGACGCTATGATAGCCGGGTACGACTACTTGATCCTGCGCAACGGGGCCAGGCGTTTTTGGACACGCACCAGAATTGCGGGAGCATCGCTGGTCCTCGTTGGGGGAATTCTGATTGGTGTGGGCGGCGCTTATTATGGCTACGCCAGCAACGCCCGGGCAAACCTGGACAAGTACAACGTGGCATCCGTTGAGCTTGTGCCCATAGTCGCGCCAATTCAGAATACAGAGCCCCTCGTTCTTTCCGATCCCTTGATTATTCCCGAAGTCTCGCTGTATTCGGGAGACGCAGGCTACATTGCCGCACACTCCGGGCCGGACCTGCCAGATGGATTCGCATTGATCGACTTTGCAGAGAATGATGTGCTTCTGCCGGTTTCTTCCGCCACCACTATGAGCATTTCCTCAATCTCAATCGATGCATCCATCGTCGAGCTGGCAATCGAGGACCTGGGGGACAAGAGAGCATACGAAACCCCCAACAACGCCATAGGCCACATTCCCGAGACTAGCAACGCCGGGGAAAACGGGGATGCCTGGTTCTTCGGCCACATGGAGAGCCCGTTGATCGGCGAGGGTTCGGTTTTCAGCAACCTGGACCAGATCCCCGACAAGTTGGCCAGCGGCGAGGAAGTCCAAATCATCACCAGCAATGGTTCTGAGGAATTCCTCTACCGGGTAACTGGCACCAGGATTGTCCACGAGGATGATCTGACCCTGGAGAGTGATGGCGGCCCCAACATTCACCTGGTCGCCTGTTTCCCGCGCCTGGTCTACGACCACAGGCTGATAGTGGACGCTGAGCTCATTGCGAAGAAGACCGCCAGCTGACAAGCCCGGCGATCCGGCGTTGCCTCACAGGCGGCGGCTCACCCTGAATCGGCAGGTGAGTCGCCGTTATCTTTTTTCAGCTTTAGCGACCTGAGCCTGCGGCCAGCCACGGAGACAACTTCCAGGCGAAGTCCCTCCTTCTCGACCACGTCCCCCACGTGCGGCACCCGTCCCAAGTGATGGTATACGAACCCGCCCACGGTATCGAAGTCGTCGCTTTCTATGCTCACACCGAACAGGCCCTGCACTTCCTCGGTACCCAACCCCGCGCTGACGTAGGCCGCCCCGTCCTGGTCCCAATCGATGTCAGCCTGCCTGCCCTTGGAGAACTCGTCCTCGATTTCCCCGACGATTTCCTCCAGCACGTCCTCCATGGTCACCAGGCCTTCGGTGCCGCCGTACTCGTCGACTACTATGGCGATCTGTATGTGTCGCTGGCGGAACTCCTCAAGGAGGTCATCCACCCGCTTGGTTTCCGGAACAACAAAAGCAGGTCGTGTCAGGGACCTTACGTCGCTTTCGTCATTGGGCTTGGCCATCGCTGCCAGCAGATCGCGGACGTACAGTATTCCCAACATGTCGTCGATGGTGTCGACGTAAACCGGCAATCGGCTGTGGCCGAATTCCACTATGGTGGCAGCGGCACTCTGAAGGGACACGCTAGCCTCTATCGCGACCATGTCGAGGCGGGGAACCATCACCTCGCGAACTGTGGTGTAGTCCAACTCGATGATGGAGCGGAGCATTTGCCGGTCGCGGTGGTCCAGTCCGCTCAGCTCCTCCTCGGTGATGGCGGGTTCCTCGGGAGGAGTGATCAATCCCGGAAGGGTATCTGATGAGGCCAGACCCTGGCTTCTCCCACCGCCGTTTTCGACGCCGGAGACGAGTCCTTCCTGGGATCGCCGTCTGGGGACATCCCGGGATTCCTGCTTGCGCAGAAGGCGGCCCAGCCAGCTAAAGCTAGGCATGGGCACACCTCACATGCAGGCAAATAGGCTGAGGTTGGAGATTTGCGAATCGCAGGGAAAGGAAGAGGACTTCCCGCCGGCGACTTCGCATCTGCACGGCGGTCCGCCGATTGAACGGTACCCGCGGGTCAATTAACGAAGACCCGAAACGAGGTAAACCAGGTGGAGGGTAATCTGTATCCAAACCTCTTGATCTCCCGAATCTCTAGCCGTACGGCTCTGTGGCGGGTTGGCCTGTACTCACCGCCTAGGCTGGGACGGGCTACTTCAGAGTGCGTTTAATGGTAGCAGGTACCCCTACGGCCAGTCTAGCGGGGGGCACGTCTCTGGTTACCACGGCCCCGGCCCCTGTGATCGATCCCTCTCCCACAGTAACGGGCGCTACGAGCATAGTGTCACAACCGATGAAAGCATCGTTCTCCACTACGGTACGATGCTTGTCCTTGCCGTCGTAGTTGCAGGTGATCATGCCAGCACCCACGTTGACCCGCTCGCCGATGGTGGCGTCACCCGCGTACCCGAAATGTCCCATCACTGCGCCTGCCTTGAACCTGCTCTCCTTGACCTCCACGTAGTTCCCGATGTGCACGCCCGATTCCAGGTACGCCCCAGGACGCAGGTGGCTGAATGGCCCGATGTCGGTATCGTCCTCCATCGTGGCCTCCTCGAGTGCGGAGGACGTGACTCGGCAACTGTTGCCGATGGCGCTGTCGCGAATCACGGAATTTGGGCCGATTTCGCAGTTCTCGCCAATAGTGGTACGGCCGGTGACCATTGTATTGGGCAGGATGATGGTATCCATTCCGATGGACACGTCGGCGTCGATGTACACCGACCCGGGGTCGGTCAAGGTTACCCCGGCCAACATCCAGTGCTCGCGGATGCGATCGCGCATCACCGTCTCTGCGATGGCGAGTTGGGACCGGTTGTTGATTCCAATGACTTCCTCCATTTCACCAACGAGGACCGGAGAAACACCTCCCTTTGCCTGAGATCCCATCGCCGCAAGGTCGGTGAGGTACAGCTCACCGGATGGGCGGGTCCGGAGGTCACGCATGTTTCGCTCCAGCCATGAGTACTTAAAGCAATACACGCCCGCGTTGAGCAGGGGGGCTAGTTCGTCGCCGTTCCCCTCGGCCTCGGATGCCTCCACAATCCCGGTGATCTTGCCTCCCTGGGACAGCACCACTCTCCCGAGATCAGATCCCCCTTCATTTTGGGAAGTCAGCACTGTCATTGAGGCAGCGGTTGCCGAGTGGGTTGCCAGCAGTGCGTTGACTGAATCCAACCGGACCAGAGCAGTGTCCGCGCCGATGACGAGCACGTTTTCGACAGTGTTCCTGAGCAGTTCGACGCAGCTTTTGACTGCTCCTCCCGTGCCGTCGGCCTGCTCTTGAACGGCATACTGCACGGTCTCTCCCAGGACGCTCTCGATGGCATCGCGATTGTCAGGTGATACGACCACGAGCACTCGATCTGCCCCTGCATCCTTCAGCAACCCCACCGGGTAGCGGATCATCTCCTTCCCGCAGATGCGATGCAGCGGCTTGGGGATACGGGAACGCATCCGGCTGCCCTTTCCCGCTGCCATAACTATGCCCACCAAGCTCATTGCCGTAACCTCCGGAGACCTGCGCAGATGTTGCCTCCCAACGATTATAACGGAGGGTACGGAGGGCAGCAGGGGCTTTTAATTCTCCAAAACCCTTGCAGGGAGTTAGGTGGGAGCGACGGTAGAGTGGTGAATGTTTCCCCCTAGTTAGCCACTGGGATACGCCCTCACCCTAACCCTCTCCCAGAGGGAGAGGGAACAATTTAAGGGCCCCGCGGAGGGCAGCCATTCGCGTTGACATAGTCTTATGCCCCCTTCAGAATTGGGCTGCTCACAGGCCGACAGCCTCCGTCATATGCAATCGAGGATCAGAACTATGAACAGCAACGATATACCGTTCCTAAGCGCCACGGAACTGGCGGATTTGATCAGGACTGGTCAGGTGTCGCCCGTGGATGCGACGGAGGCCTACCTGTCCAGGATCGAGCAGGTCGACCCGTCCCTTATGTCCTATATTACGGTCACTGCAGATCAGGCGCGTGCTGATGCCCGGCGGGCCGAGGCAGAAATAGCGGCGGGCAACTACCGCGGCCCCCTGCACGGTGTTCCAGTGGCTGTGAAGGACCAGTTCTGTACCGAGGGAGTGCTGACCACCGGTGGGTCCTCCATACTCGGCGAATACGTTCCGGACTATGACGCCGCCGTGATGGCACGTCTGAAGGACGCCGGTGCGGTGCTGCTGGGCAAGCTCAACATGAGCGAGTTCGCCATGGGAGACTCCTTCCACCACCCGTATGGCCGTCCGCGCAACCCCTGGGATTTGTCGCGCAACCCCGGCACCTCCAGCAGCGGGTCGGGCGCGGCCACCGCCGCATTCCTGTGCGCCACGTCGCTTGGTGAGGACACGGCCGGGTCCATTCGGGGGCCCGCCGCGTTCTGTGGCCTGGTTGGCATCCGTCCGACCTGGGGACTGGTGAGCCGCCACGGCATGCTGGCCTCGACATGGTCCATGGATGCCGCTGGCCCCATATCCCGCACCGTCAGGGACTGCGCCGTCACGCTGCAGGCCATCGCCGGGCATGACCCAAGGGATGGCCACACTCGCAACGCGCCAGTCCCGGACTACCTGGACGGCATAGACGCCGGGATACAAGGGCTGCGGGTCGGCGTCATCAGCGATCGGGTGAACGCCGACAGCGTGGAGCCAGACATTCGCGACTCCGTGAATAGTGCAGTTGCCCGGCTGGTAGAACTGGGTGCCGAGGTTGAAGACGTCGACATTCCAATGATGGCCGAGTCCGCGGTGATCTCAACCACGCTGATCTACGTGGACGCCACAGCCGTTCACCGCCAGGGTCTGCGGGACTATCCCGAGAGGTATGACTACAACAACCGTGTGCGCCTCTTGACCGGCGCCCTGATTCCGGCGCAGGCTCATCAGAAGGCCGCGCGCCTGCGGCACATCTTCCGCCAGCACATCCTCGATGCACTGGAGCGGGTGGATGTACTCATCCTGCCCACATCCTCCGTGCAGGCGACGCCCCTACCCACTGAGGTGGGGATGGCGAGAAACGGTAAAGACGAGTTCCTCAACATGCTGGCAGGCCGAAGGACTTACACGACGCCCTCCAACCTGGCCGGCGTGCCGGGACTGTCCATCAACTGCGGGTTTACATCGGACGGTTTGCCCGTGGGCCTGCAGATGGTGGGTCGCCCGTACGACGAGGCAACGCTGTTCCGCGCCGCCTACACCTACGAGCAGGCCACCGACTGGCACACGCGCCGCCCGCCGGTGTAGGGCTCAGAACGACCCCCTCACTTTCACACTCACCTTAACCTTCTCCATCAAGGGAGAGGGGACTTTCGAGGAACGCTAATGTCAGAACTGCATGAACTTACCGCCGCCGAGATGGCGCGCCAGATTCGTAGTCGCGAAATCAGCGCCGTTGACGTGGCGGAGGCGCTTCTGGCCCGCACCGATGCGCTGGAATCGCTTCGCGCCTGGGTGTACATCGACCGGGAGACTGTGTTGGCCGACGCGGAGCAGCGACAGCGTGAGCTGGACTCGCTGCCCAACCCCGGACCACTGCACGGCGTGCCGGTGGGGGTCAAGGACATCTTCTACACCGCCGGCATCCCCACAACCGCCTGCTCGAGGTTGTACGCCGACTTCGTGCCGGAGCAGGACGCGGCGGTGCTCACCAGCCTGAAGCAGGCTGGGGCGGTCATGATGGGCAAGACGGTCACCACCGAGTTTGCCTGCCTCGACCCGTCACCAACGCTGAACCCGTGGAATCCGGCCCACACGCCCGGAGGCTCCAGCAGCGGCTCTGCTGTGTCCGTGGCCTCGGGGATGTGCCCCGTGGCCCTCGGGTCGCAGACGGTTGGCTCGGTGCTGCGTCCGGCGTCATACAACGGCGTGGTGGGGCTCAAGCCCACCTACGGCCGGGTGAGCCGTCACAACGTGGTGCCGGTGAGCTGGTCGCTGGACACCATGGGCTGGATGTCCCGCTCGGTGGGAGACGCCGCCATGATGCTGCAGGTGATGGCCGGCCCCGACGCCAACGACCCGGTGTGCGCCCGTTTTCCTGCCCCCGACTACCTGTCGGGTCTGGAGAACGGAGCGGTGCCCCGCATCAGCCTGGTCACGTCGTTTTTCATGGAGGAATCTGACGAGGAGACGCAGCGGCACACGCGCGACATGCTGCAGAAGCTGGCCGCAGCTGGCGCCACGGTCGATGAGGTCAGGCTGCCGGACAGTTTCAGTACCGCCATTGAGGACCAGCAGATCATCATGCGCTGCGAGGCTGCGGCCTTTCACCGGCCCATGTACGAGAGCCGCTCCGAGGAATACCAGCCGCTGTTGCGGCGCCTGCTGCGCCGGGGCCTGGATACCGACGCCATCACGTACTCCGGTGCGCTGGAACGCCGCCTGCGCCTCATCACCGAAATGCAGGTGCTGGCCGAGAGCGCAGACATATTGCTGACTCCGACCACGCCCACCCCGGCGCTGGCCGACCTGACCAACACGGGCAACACCTCGTTCCAGGGGCCATGGACATCCTGCGGCCTGCCCACCATCACCATACCGTCAGGCCTGGCCGAGTCCGGCCTGCCCATGGGGCTGCAGATCATCGCCGCGCCCTTCCGCGAGGAACGCCTCCTCGCCGCCGCGCGCTGGTGCGAGCGAGTGCTGGACGTGCATCTCGCGCCGCCGGTGTAAATAGGTACGCCCTCATCCTAACCCTCTCCCACAGGGAAAGGGGATTGACCATTTAAGGAGAAACAGAAATGCCGCAAGCCAACATACCGTCCGAGGACGAAGTCCTCAGCTATTTCGACAAGTTCTCCAACTGGGGACGCTGGGGTGATGACGACGAGCTGGGAGCCCCCAACCTGATCACGCCGGCCAAGGTCAAGCAGGCCATCGCCACCGTTGAGGAGGGCGTGCGCATATCCATGGCACGTACCATCAGCTTCGAGGCCACGGTCGACGCTCCCGTACCGCCGGTGCATTTCATGGTGGAGAGCGGCGAGGGCTGGGCCAGCGGGCAGAAGGTGAGCAACCGTACCTTCCCCGCAGCCACCGACTACTTCGGCATGATCTTCCACGGCTACACCGTCACCCACGTGGACAGCCTCGCCCACTTCTTCTGGAACGGAAAGACGTACAACGGGAAACCCGCCCACCTCGTATCCACCAGCCTCGGCGCAACCTTCGGCTCCGTCGAGGAGGCCAAGGAGGGCATCATCAGCCGCGCCGTGCTGGTAGACGTTCCCTTGGTCAAGGGCATCGACTGGATCGACCGGGGCGAGGGCGTGATGATCGACGACATCCTGGCCGCCGAGGAACGTTGCGGCTTCAAGGTCGAGGAGGGCGACGTACTGCTGATTCGCACCGGTCAGCTTAACCGCCGCAACATTGAGGGCCCATGGCCGCGGGAGGCCGGTTCGGCCGCCTGCCAGGCCTCCTGCCTTCCCCTGTTCTACGAGCGCGGCATCGCGATGCTTGGCACAGACACTGGCAATGACGTCAATCCGCCGCAATACGAGAAGGTGCCCAGCCCCATCCACCAAGTCGGCATCACCGCTATGGGCATCTGGATCCTGGACAACGCCAACCTCGAAGAGGTGGCTGTGGCTTGCAGGGAGCGCAACCGCTGGGAATTCATGATATCCATCGGGCCGCTGCGGCTGCACAACACCACCGGCTCCCCGGTCAACCCCATCGCGATATTCTAGCGACCTTAAACTCCCTCTCCATTGAGGGAGAGGGTTGGGGTGAGGGTGAATTCCAGGAATAGGCAACCTTGCATCAACCGAAGGAACGCCCCACCCTAACCCTCCCCCCCAGGGAGAGGGAATTAATTGCAGGAGGTCAAACATGGCGCACTACGTTTACGTCGCCGCGCAGGATGACAACAAGGTCGGCATCTTCACCATGGACGCCGACTCCGGCGCCCTGACTCACCAGCAGGACGTTGCGATGCCCGGTGGACCGTCGTTGCTGGCCATCAGCCCAGACAAGGGTACCCTCTACGTGAGCCACCGGGAGTCGCTCAGGCTTTCCAGCCACCGCATCGACCCGGCCAGCGGCGGGTTGAGCCAGACTGGATCAGTGGACGTCGACACGTGGCCCGCGTTCATCGCCACCGACCGCACGGGGCGACACCTTTTGGTCGCCTTTTACGGCGGGGCTAAAGCTGGCGTCTACCCCATCGGCACCGACGGCGAGCTGGGCGGGGCAGCCACCGAGTCGCTGACGACCGCAGACGGAGCCCATGCCATCCTGACCGACCGGTCCAACCGCTTCGCCTTCGTGCCGCACATCGCCTACATTCAGGACAATGTGCTGGAGCCGCCGAAGAACATTCCCGGCCCCAACGTGATCCACCAATTCAGGTTTGACGCCGACAGCGGACGCCTGACGCCCAACGACCCGCAGGTGCTGGAGATGGGAGGGTTCCTGGGCCCGCGGCACTATACATTCCACCCGTCGCTGGACGTTGTCTACTTCTCAGACGAGCAGGGCAGCAGCGTCACGGCCTATAACATGGACTCGGAGGGCCGCCTCTCCGCGTTCCAGACTATTTCGACACTCCCGGATGGTCACACCGAGCGGAACACGTGCTCGCAGATCCAGATGACATCCGACGGCAGCCTGCTGTTCGTCCCCAACCGGGGCCACAACAGCATTGCCAGCTTCAAGGTCGAGGCGCAGTCTGGCGCTCTAACTGCGGCGGGTCGGGCCTCCACCGAATCCGTCCCCAGCGCCTTCAGCCTCGATCCGCAGGGTAAGTTCGTGTTCGGCGCCGGTTCAGCCACTGGACGACTCTCTTCCCACAGCATCAATCGCGACACCGGCGAGATGACGCCCCTCGCAACCTATGATGTCGGCGCGCGCCCCATGTGGGTGTTGACAACTACGTTGGGGGAATAAGGCAGACTGATTCTGGAAGTTGCAATCCGGGATACTGGGACCGAGTGGTGAAATCACCACGAGGTGCTTGGTGGAGAATTGGTAAAATCATAGGAGAAACGGGGCTGCCTCAAAGGCAGCCCCTCCGTTTGAGTGGCTCTGGACGGGCAGAAGCCCCTTGAAGGATCGAAATGATCACGCTCGTCGTGATGGAGGCCACGGAAATGAATACCCGGCAAGGGAGACGAACCGCATAGCGACTCAGGCCAAACCGGCGGGCGCGGGAGACATCAACAAGGCACGGTTCTATTCCGTGCTGACTTTTGCCATTTTCGGCGCACAGAACGCGGTGTTCATGTTGCCGCCGCTGCTGGTGGAAATCGCATCAGACCTGGAGATCTCGGTGGCGGTGGCAGGACAGCTGGCCACCGCCACGTTTGCCGCCTGGGCCGTCTCGGGGATAACGTCGGGGCCGCTTTCCGATTCCTTCGGTCGTCGCCCGGTGATCCTGGGAGGGCTGTCGCTGCTGATCATTTCGGTCATCGCCTCAGCATTCGCTCCCAACATCGAGACTTTCCTGGCGCTGAGGGTGCTGAACGGCCTCGGAGCCGGAGCGCTGCCACCCACCTCGGTGGGAGCGATCTCAGACGTAATATCGCCGGAGAGAAGGGCGCAGGCGGTGAGCGGTTTCCTGGGCATCGGCATACTGACCTCCGCCGTCAGCGTACCTCTGTCCCTGATCCTGGTCGACGTTGGCGGTTGGAGATTCGTTTTCATATTTGCCGGCATTCTGCTGGCGACGGCCTTGCTGGCGAATTGGTTGTGGTTCCCACGGGACAGCAGGGAGCGGGTACGGAACTGGGCTTTCTTTTCACGGTACGGATCGCTGGTTTCCCTGCCATTCTTCAGGGTTGCCGTGTCTGTGGGGCTGTCGCAACGCATCGCATTCTGGACGATGGTCAGCTATTTCCCGACCTACCTACGGGACACATACGACCTGAGTGTGGCCTACGCCGCCCTGCCTCTGGGCATCGTTGCGCTGGGACAGGCCATCGGCAGCTTCGTCGGAGGGCCCGTGGCGAATCACGGTCAGCGGGCTATGCTAATCGGAGCTACCTCCGCGGGTGGGGGAGTCTGCGCCCTGCTCTGCTTCACCTTTGAATTCCAGCTGTGGATTGTTGTGTCCATTGCGACCGTCGCGGGAGTTCTGCTGGCGGTGGCCATTCCCACCCTCGTCGCCGCCAGCACCGAGCACTCGGGAGAGTCCAAGTCCACCGGCGCCAGCATCATGGGCATGAGCAACCAGGCCGGGGGAGCCTTGGCGGGCGCGACGGCGGGCGCCTTGTTGGCCACCACCGGGTTTGGAGGAATCGGCTGGTTCTGCCTGGGCGTCACTGCGGTGTGCCTGATCGTATCCGTCGCTTTTGGAAGACACCTGCATCGCGGCGAGGCCTGAATCGTCTTCCATAATTTCCTCGTGCACTGGCAGAATGGAGGTCAAGGTGGCGATCTGAGGTATGGTATCCTTTCCTCCGCTCAATTTACCCACCGGGCGCAAGAACAGGAGGTTCGCATGTCTATAGAGTTCTGGGCCATGGGGCGGCCGAACGCGGGTGGCCGCAATTCCCCCGAGTTCAACGCGGTGAAACAGGCGGTCCGCGCCGAGGAAATCGGTTACGACGGCATCGTCTACGTTGATTCCCAGAACCGTTATGGGGACACGTACGTGGCCATGGCCCTGGCCGCCCACGCCACGTCCACCATCAAGCTGGGCACCGGCGTCACCAACTCCCACACCCGCCATCCCGCCGTCACTGCGTCGGCCATAACGACAGTGCAGGTGGAGAGCGACGGACGGGCCTACCTTGGCATCGGCAGGGGCGACTCGGCCCTGGCCCACCTGGGGCGGGCACCAGACTCTGTTCCCAAGTTCGAGAACTACCTGGAGAGGCTGCAGGGTTACCTTCGAGGCGAGGAGGTTACCTTCGAGGCTGGAGGAGACATCGACTCAGTGGGTCTTGCAGACTACAAGAATTCCAGCCAGATATTCTGGATCGACGAGGTGCAGCCCCCGAAGGTCCCCGTGGACGTGGCGGCCACCGGGCCGAAGGTGATCTCGGCCGCAGCGCGGCACGCCGATCGGGTCACCCTGAACGTCGGCGCGGACCCCGACCGGATCCGGTGGGGAATGGAGGTGGCCCGCGCCGCACGCACCGAGTCCGGGCTCTCGGCGGACATACCCTTCGGCGCCTACGTGCCCCTGGTGGTGCATGATGACCCGGAGGAAGCGGCGCGGATCGGCACCTTCCAGGTCGCGCTGTTCGCCCGGTTCTCGTCCATGTACGGCAGCGTGGTGGGGCCGGTGTCGACGGAGCAGCGGCAGGTGATGCGGAACATCCACGATGCCTACGACATGCAGCACCACGG
>CAXXOI010000046.1:0-55204 GCA_963664175.2 Dehalococcoidia bacterium | reverse complement strand
CTCGGCGATGAACCGCACGAAGAGCGGGTGCGGCCGGTTGGGCCGGGACTTGAACTCGGGATGGTACTGCACGCCAACCATGAACGGATGGCCGCTCACCTCGCCCGCCTCAACCAGCCTGCCGTCTGGGGAGAGGCCAGCGGCGATGAAGCCGGTCTCCTCCAATCGCTCGCGGTAGGCGTTGTTCAGCTCGAAGCGGTGGCGATGGCGTTCCATCACCTCGCGCTCCGCGTAGGCCTCCTCGGTCAGGGTCCGGGACTGCGGACGGCAGGGGTAGCTACCGAGGCGCATGGTTCCGCCCATATCGGCGATGCCTTCTTGTTCGGCCATTATGTGCACGACGGGGTTGAGCGTCTCGGGCACCAGCTCGGCGGAGTTGGCATCATCGATGCCCAGCACGTTGCGGGCCCAGTCGATGACCATCACCTGCAGACCGAGACAGAGCCCGAGATAGGGGACCTGGTGCTCGCGGGCGTAGCGCACAGTATCCACCATGCCCTCGACGCCGCGGGGCCCAAAGCCACCGGGGACCACGATGCCGCAGGCGTCGCGCAGCCAAGCATCTGGTCCGTCCCTTTCGATGTTCTCCGAGTGCACCCACTGCAGGTCCACGTCCCGGGTGTGGCACAGGCCTGCGTGACGCAGCGCCTCGCGGACGGAGAGGTAGGAGTCTGGATACTCAACGTATTTGCCCACGAGGGCGATGGGCAGCGGGTCCTTGGGCTGGTCCATCATCTCGACCATGCGGCGCCACTCGTCCAGGCCCTCAGAACCTGGACTACCCCGCCGGTAGCTGCGCAAGCCCAAAGTATCGAGCACTATGTCGCCAAGCCCGGCTTCCTCCAGCACGAGGGGCACGCTGTAAACGTTCTGTACGGTCTCGAGCGGGATCACTGCCTCGCTGGGAACGTCGCAGAAGGAGGCGATCTTGTCGCAAATGCCTGGGGGTACGGGCTGGTCGCTGCGGCAGATGATGGCGTCGGGCTGAATGCCGATGGCGCGGAGTTCCTTGACGCTGTGCTGGGTGGGCTTGGTCTTGAGTTCCTGGGCTGCGGAGAGGTAGGGGAGGAGGGTCAGGTGGATGTAGTAGACGTTGTCGCGGCCGACGTGGTTTCGCATCTGCCTTATGGCCTCCAGGAATGGGAGGCCCTCGATGTCCCCGACGGTGCCGCCGACTTCGACGACAATCACCTCCGCCCCCGACTCGTCAGCGAGACGGAGTATGCGTTCCTTGATGTCATTGGTCACGTGAGGCACGGACTGTATCGTCCCGCCAAGGAAATCGCCGCGGCGCTCCTTGGCGATGAGGTTCATGTAGATGTCGCCGGCCGTGAGATTGGAACTGCGGGTGAGCTCCAGGTCGATGAAGCGCTCATAGTGTCCCAAGTCCAGGTCGGTCTCGCCGCCGTCATGGGTGACGAATACCTCGCCGTGCTGGTACGGCGACATTGTGCCGGGGTCGACGTTCAGGTATGGATCGAGCTTCAGTACCGAAACGCTGAGGCCACGGCTCTTCAGGATGCGGCCGACGGAAGCGACACAGATACCCTTGCCCAGTGAGCTTACGACGCCGCCGGTTACGAAGATGAACTTAGTAGGCATTTAACCGCGCTGCAGGATTGTGGGAGTGCCTTTCTGTCTGATGACGCCCACTCCGCTGACGCTACGTTGGGACGCAGCACCGCCTTTGTTGGCGAGAGCACAACGAGGGGGAACCGGTTGGACAGCGCGAAAAGGGGAAGGTGCGGAAGTGAACCTGCAACGCGATTATATGTATTCGATTCGTCGGTGTCAACTTTTGACCGTCAAAGAGAATTCCAGAGCCAAAAGACGGCGGTGGCACACCTAACCGCCCCTGACCGCCTGCTCGAGGGCAGTCCAGGGGAGGAGGGCGCATTTGATGCGGACGGGGTACTGACGGACCACGCCCAGGGCACCCAGATCGCCAAGCTCCGGGGGCGGGTCGGAGGTGGCATCTCCGCCACGATCACGGAGAAAGGCCTTGAACCGGGTGGAGAGATCGGCCATTTCCTCTGCCGTCCGTCCCTTGACCGCCTCGGACATCATTGACGCCGATGCCTGGATGATTGAGCATCCCTCGCTGTTGGCATAGACGCCATCCACTGCCCCGCTGTCGTCGAGGCGGAGTTGCAGGTCGATGAGGTCACCGCAGAAGGGATTTAGCTCGTAGGCCGTGAGTGTGGGCGCAGGCAGGCGATCACGGTTTCGCGGCATGCGGTAGTGGTCCATGATCATCTGGCCGAAAAGGCCGTCGAATGCTGGGCCGGGCATCTGGGTCATGACTTTAGCAGGGCCGCTCCCGGTTGAATGCCTGCCGGTGGCTGGAGTATGCGGGGACGGGCAGGAACCGGTAACCGGTTACTCCGTCGTGACGGTATCGGCCTCGCCGCTGAGGGCGGACCGCATGGTGTGCCAGGCCAAGATGGCGCACTTGATGCGGGTGGGGTACTCGTTGACGCCGGCAAGGGTCTCAAGGTCGCCGAGGGTGTCGTAGTCGGGCTCCTCGTTGGGATGGGTGATCATGCTGTGAAAGGCGTCAAAGATCACCTGGGCTTCGTCGAGGCTCCGGCCCTTGATGCTCTGGGTCATCATGGAGGCGGAGGCCCGGGAGATGGCGCAGCCTACCCCCTGAAAACCCACGTCTTCAACCTTATCGTCGACGACCTTGAGATACAGGGTGATCTGGTCGCCGCACAGCGGGTTGTAGCCGTCGGCAGTGGTGCTGGCGTCCTCGACCTTGCGGAAGTTGCGGGGCTTGCTGTTGTGCTCGAGCAGGATTTCCTGGTAGAGATCGCTGAGTCCGGACATATCTTTATCTATCAGTCTCCCACTATTTTCTAAACGGTCCGTAAGTCCTTCGATGAGCTTGGTATGAACGGACTGGCGGGTCAGGAAAAGACTTCGATTACCCGGTCGATGGCCCTGACGAGGGCGTCGATGTCTTCCCTAGTATTGTACATGGCCATGGAAGCCCGCACGGTGGCGGGGATCTGGAAGCGCTGCATCACGGGCTGGGCGCAGTGGTGCCCAGTGCGCACGGCCACGCCCTCGGCATCGAGGATGGTCCCGATGTCATGGGGGTGGACGTTCTCCATCACAAAGGACAGGATACCGGCCTTGCGAGGGGCGGTGCCAATGATGCGCAGTCCCTCGATGCCCTCGAGAGCTTTCGTGCCATACTCCAACAGGTCGTCCTCATAGGAGGCGAAGGACTCGTAGCCCACCGACTGCACGTAGTCGACGGCGGCGCCGAGGCCGATTGCGCCAGCGATATTGGGAGTGCCAGCCTCGAACTTGTAGGGCAGGTCGTTGTAGATGGTATTCTCGAACGTAACAGACTTGATCATGTCGCCGCCACCCTGGACGGGAGGCAGTTCGTCCAGCAACTCGGCCTTGCCGTAGAGGATGCCGATCCCGGTGGGGCCGAACATCTTGTGGCCGGAGAATACGTAAAAGTCGCAGTCGAGCTTACGAACGTCGACGGCCATGTGGGGGACGGCCTGTGCGCCGTCGAGCATCACCGGGACGCCCTGGGCGTGGGCCATGCCAATGATCTGCTCCACCGGCAGGATGGTACCTAGCGCGTTGGACACGTGGGTGATGGAGACGAGCTTGGTGCGGGACGACAGCATCCGCTCGTATTCGTCCATCATCAGTTCCCCTGACTCGTCGATGGGAACCACGCGGAGGACGACACCCTTTTCCTCCCGGAGCATCTGCCAGGGGACGATGTTGGAGTGGTGCTCCATGTTGGAGACGATTACCTCGTCGCCGGGGCCGAGGGTCTGCTTGCCGAAGGACTGGGCAACGATGTTCAGGCTGTCTGTTGTGCCCCGGGTGAACACGATTTCGTTGTCATCGGCGGCGTTCAGTAGCCGCTTCACCTTGGCGCGGGCGCCCTCGTAGTCCTCGGTGGCATTCTGGCTCAGGGTGTGGACGCCTCGGTGGACGTTGGCGTTCTCGGTACTGTAGTAGCGGACGAGCTCGTCTATGACAGCCTGCGGCTTCTGAGAGGTGGCGCCGTTGTCGAGGTAGACCAGCGGTTTGCCATTGACCTGCTGCTGCAGGATCGGGAAATCGGCCCGGACTCTTTCCGCATCGAAACCGGATGGCATTAGAGTTCTCTCCTCAGCTTGCCGGCCAGCCCTACAAGAAAGCGACCGGAAGGCTCTTGACAGCGATGGAACGATCGAACAGGGACTCGAGGTAGTTGCGCAGGCTTTCGGGCCTGACGGTGTCGACGATCTCGCGGGCGAAAGCCTGCACCAGCATGCGACTGGCCGTCTCCAAATCAAGGCCGCGGCTGCGCAGGTAGAACAGTGTCTGGGCGTCGATCTGCCCGGCGGTGGCGCCGTGAGCGCACTGCACGTCATCGGCGTAGATCATCAGGCTGGGCTTGCTGTCGACCTCGGCGTCCTCGGATAGCAACAGGTTTTTGTCGGTCTGCTGGGCGTCGCTCTTCTGGGCGTTGCGACGCACCATGACCTCGCCGCCGAACACTGCCCGAGAGTTGCCGTCGAGGATGCCCTTATAGTTGAGACGACTGGTGCAGTGCGGCTCGGCGTGGTCGATGCTGATCAGGTTGTCGATGTGCTGTCCCTGCCCGGTGTAGTACAGGCCGTTCAGCGAGCAGTACGCGCCGGGTCCGTCCAGGGTCACCGCGAAATCGTTGCGCGCCAGGGTGGTGCCGAGGGCGAAAGATGCCGAGCTGAAGCTGCTGTCGCGTTGCTGATGCACCCGGGTGGTACCGACGTGGAAGGCCTCGGGGCTTTCATCGAGCAGCCGGTAGTGGTCGACGCGGGCGCCCTCGCCGACGACGATCTCGGTGACGGCGTTGGTGAAATATCGCGGGCCCTTGGGGCCGGTGTAAGTCTCCACAACGGTCAGGTTGGCGTTGCGTCCAGCGATGACGAGCGTGCGCGGGTGGCGGGCGTAGCGCTGGTCGTCGAGGTCGGGCAGGCCGTTGTGGTTCACGTGGACGACCATCGACTCTTCGGCGCCGTCAGGAACTCGCACCACGGCGACGTCGCTCAGGAAAGCGGTGTTCAGGGCAGTAAAGCCGTCGTCCTGCATCGGCGCGAGGCTTCCCAGGTGTTGTCGAATCTCAGCTTCCTCATCAAACGTCGAGGACGCAGAGATCACAGAGAATCCCAAATCAATCTCTGCGTTCTCCGTGCTCTCCGTAGTCAAAAACGGATAGGCGAAATTGATGCGGGAGATTGGGGCGACGGCAGTGTACTTCCAGCGCTCGTTGCCCCGACGGGCGGTGGGGAACCCGAGCTCGTTGAACCGCTCCCAGCCGGCAGCGCGCAGGTCGGCGAGCCACGCCGGGCCGGCGCTGGCAGATGCCAGGGCCAGATGGTCCTCGTGGTAGCGGTGGTTGCTGATGGTTCTGGTGGTCATAGCCATCGATGCGGGCAGGATGCTACTTGCCCGCTTCAACCTCCTCGCGGATCCAGTCGTAGCCCTTTTCCTCGAGATCGAGAGCCAACTCGGGGCCGCCGGAGCGGACGATGCGGCCGTCCAGGAGCACGTGCACCTTGTCGGGGCGCACGTAGTCGAGAATCCGCTGGTAGTGGGTCACAAGTACCATGGCGTTGTCCTCGGAGCGCAGCTTGTTCACACCGTCGGACACGATGCGCAGGGCGTCGATATCGAGGCCGGAGTCGGTCTCGTCCAGCAGGGCCAGGCGCGGTTCCAGAACGGCCATCTGCAGAATCTCGTTTCGCTTCTTCTCGCCGCCGGAGAATCCCTCGTTGACAGCGCGGCGTACGAGCTCCGGGTCGATCTCGACCTCCTTGACCTTGGCGTCCAAATGCCGCTGGAACTCGCGGGCCGACATCTCCTCCTCGCCGTTGTGGACGCGACGGGCGTCGACGCCAGCCTTGAGGAACTGCCAGGCCCGGACGCCAGGGAGTTCAACGGGGTACTGGAAGGCGAGGAACACGCCCATGCGGGCGCGAATTTCTGGCTCGAGAGACAGTAGGTCCTCGCCATCGTAGATGGCCTCGCCCCCGGTGACGCTGTAGTCGGGGCGGCCGGCCAGGACGTTGGCGAAAGTGCTCTTGCCGGAGCCGTTGGGGCCCATGATGGCATGGACTTCGCCCGCGTTGACCTGGAGGTCAACGCCGTTCAGGATATCGAGATCGCCGGCCGAAGCGCGGAGGCCGCGGACGGAAAGCAGTGGCTGGTTATCGGTCATTGTCACATCCGGTTGTGAATTGTGAATGGACATTCGGGACGGGTTGCTGCAAGGGAGTGGCTCTTTCGGAGACGGCGATCCCTATTCAGAGACGTAGCTGGTGCTTGCTTATTGTCCCGCACCCCAGTAAGCGCATCGAGTGACTCTCGGCTCTTTGCGGAGTCCTCTTACCTACCCCACCGTGCCTTCGAGGCTTACCTTGAGGAGCTGGGAGGCCTCCATGGCGAACTCGAAGGGGAGCTCCTGGAAGATGCCGCGGCAGAAGCCGTTGACGATCATGAAGTTGGCATCCTCAGCGGACATGCCACGCTGTAGGCAGTAGAAGAGCTGGTCGTCGCTGACCTTGCTGGTCGTCGCCTCGTGCTCCAGCTGTGCCGTCGGGTTCTTGACCTCAATGTACGGGACGGTGTGAGCGCCGCACTGGTCGCCGATGAGCAGTGAGTCGCACTGGGTGAAATTCCTAGCGCCGTCGGCGGTGGGCATCATCTTGACCAGGCCGCGATAAGTTGCGTTGCCCTGCCCGGCGGATATTCCCTTGGCGATGATGGTGCTCTTGGTGTTCTTGCCCTGGTGGATCATCTTGGTGCCGGTGTCTGCCTGCTGGTGGTTGTTGACCAAGGCCACCGAGTAGAACTCGCCAGTGGAGTTGTCGCCCTGCAGGATGACGCTGGGATACTTCCAGGTGATGGCCGAACCAGTCTCCACCTGGGTCCAGGAAATCTTGGAGTTGCGGCCTCCGGCAAGGCCCCGCTTGGTCACGAAGTTGTAGACGCCACCGTTGCCGTCCTTGTCTCCGGGGAACCAGTTCTGCAGCGTCGAGTACTTGATCTCGGCGTCGTCCAGCGCCACGAGCTCGACCACGGCGGCGTGGAGCTGGTGGACCTTGCGGGCGGGGGCAGTGCAGCCCTCGAGATAGCTGACGTAGGCGCCCTCCTCGCAGACGATGAGGGTCCGCTCGAACTGGCCGGAGTCGGCCTGGTTGATGCGGAAGTAAGTCATCAGCTCCATGGGACAGCGCACGCCCTTGGGGATGTAAGCGAAGGAGCCGTCGCTGAACACCGCCGAGTTAAGGGTGGCAAAGAAGTTGTCGGTGTAGGGCACCACGGAGCCGAGATATTTCTGCACCAGCTCGGGGTGGTTCTTCACCGCCTCGCTCATGGAGCAGAAGATTACCCCTGCCTTTTCCAGCGTCTCCTGGTAGGTGGTGGCGACAGACACGCTGTCCAGCACCGCGTCCACGGCTACGCCTGCCAGTCGCTCTCGCTCCTGGATCGGGATGCCCAGCTTGTCAAAGGCTTCGAGAATCTCCGGGTCCACCTCGTCCAGGCTCTTTGGGGCGTCGCCGCTGGAGGGAGCGGCATAGTAGTAGATGTCCTGGTAGTCGATGGGCGCGTGGTGGATGTTGGCCCAGCCCGGCTCCTGGTACTTCAGCCGCTCCCAGTGCCGGAAGGCCTTGAGGCGCCACTCCAGCATCCAGCCGGGCTCTTCCTTCTTGGCGGATATGAGCCGGACGACATCCTCGCTGAGCCCCTTGGGGGCCAGGTCTGAGTCGATGTCGATGGTGAACCCCCACTTGTAGTCGGAGTCCAGCTCGGTGGAGGTGGTGTCGCGGGAAATGACCCTGGGAGTGGTCATGGGTTGTTCCTCGCACTGCGCAAATGTCGCCCGGGAGCCATCCCCGGGCGAGGGCTGTTTCATAGCTGGCTGCCGCGCCTGTGGCAACCGGGCCGAAGGCTAACATTGTTGATGTAATGAGTCAACAATTATGCTAGCATTGGCGCGTGGGAGTGTCAACGAGGTTCGTCGGTGCCCAAAATGATGCGCCGGGTCCACGCCATTGACCAGGGCAGAACAGCGGTAGAATGGTCACCGCCGGGCCCTGGGGCCTCCATCAATGCGGGGGGAGTTGCACTTGGTTCATCCGAAACCATTGCAGAGGGGGTTGAACTACACCATTCAACCCCTGCTGTAAATCCCCGTATGATATTTCGTATTAATCCGGGTCGCAGCCGTTTGATGTGTTTTTCGATGTGCCAGAGCGTTAGGGTTGAAAACAAACAACTCTAAATGGTAGTGTTCGGCCTAGTAGCGCGTCAGCAGAAAATAATACGACCACCTTGGGCTGTTTATCACCGCAGTATGGGTGGACTGCAGCGGAGGGAAACGTGGTTCGAATCGTACGCCGGGGGAGAGGCCAGGAACCGTCCCAGCCTGTAGCCCCGAACGAACCCACCCGGTTGGCACTGGTAGGGTCCCGCGCCTCAGGGAAAAGCACCTGCATCGGTCTTCTGAACCTGACGGCAATGGACCTGACTGACGACCCGTACGCCAGTGCAGAACAGAGAGGACTGCTGGACGCGGCATCTGGTATGAGGCTGGTCCGCTCATCCATAGATGAAATGAGTTCATCTGTCCGTTCGATAATGTCCGACCTTCAGGACATGCGATTCCCGCCGCCCACACCGCCAGACCAGGCATACCAGTCGAAGCTGACACTGGAATTTGAGTGGAAGCGGCTGATAGGCGCCAGGCGACGGACCGTAGAACTGACCATTACCGACTCTGCCGGCGAAACCCTGAGCCAGCTCATGGACAATGCCGATAGCGGGAATTTCTCGCTGCGCCTGGACATGAGGCAGATCGACGAAATTAACAAATTCGTTCTGAGCTCAAGCGCGTTCGTGATACTGGTAGATATGGAATCGGTGTTGGGAAAAGGAGACGGCGGAACGTCTGGCGATACTGCAGCCGATGCCAAGCTTGCCAGGTTTGTGGACTATCTGCACCGTTGGAAGGAAAACGATCCCACCTCGCCACAGATAAAATCGGTCGCTTTGCTGGGGACGAAATACGACACGGTCAGGGGTGAAATCCTCGACAGTCCCGGATTTGGCAACAAGGATATGTATGGCCACCTGGGAGATCCTCGAAGCGCAGCGATCTTTCTCTTCAACCATCTTCCCCAGACCAATCAAAACCTGAAGCAGCTATTTCATACCAACGACATCATGGACCACCTGCAGGTGTTTCACAGTTCCGTTGACCTGATGCCGGGACAATCAGAATTTGAGGAGCAACGTATCCAGCAGGTCGAGAACCGGCGAAGGCCCGCATACTCATCGGAACAGTACAAACAGCTGATCAAGTGGATGGGAAGCCTGGCGGAATGAGGTCCGAGCGATTTCTGCACATAGTCGTGCCCGGGCGAGGCTACAGCGAGCTGTCCACTCCCGACGCGCCGGTTCAACCGGGTCATTGGAAGGCCTCGGAAAGGAGGGGGCTGCTGAAAACCCCCCAGGCCGGGGACGGCCGAGCATTCGAGGAGGGCCTCGGAGTTACGGTTTGGGAGACACAGCGTGACTCCAAGGACTGGTGGGCAGTATGTACCTATCTCTGGAAAGGGTTGGACGAGCACAAGAGGCCTTTCGTCTCCAATCAATCCTGCTTTCTGCCGTCGGACAAGTATGCCGCTTACGCGGCGTCATTCGACTCATCCGTCCTGGAACCCTTGCGAAAAGACGCATTGGTGCCCGAGTCTATAAACGAGGGCATTATCGGCCCACTGGACTTACAGCCACCCAGTTCAGGACACGGAATACAGGCCGAAGAGCTCGAACTGCTGTCCCGATTAACCGAGATTCGCGATCCGAGGGGGACTTCAACCAAGTCCTTTCTTTCGCAATTGCTGGCATGTGTGCTGGCCGACGTTGGATTCAGAATGAGGGTAAAGGAGGCATCGGACGCCACGAAGCTCGCGGTGGTGCTGCTGAAAATCGCCGTCCAGGCTGGCCTGGAAAAGCCGCTTCGAATTGCTACGTTCACGCCCAAGTCAGAAGCGAGCTCCCAGTACGTATGCCAGATCTTGCCCGACTCTAGGCTCAGATCCACCTCGGAGTTCTTCAGCAACGGACGGCCGAGCGAGACCGCGCAGCGTCAGGGCGACATACTGGCCCCCGCGATCAAGACACTGGACGTGAGCCGTTTGAGGCCTGCGTTCGAGACGATCCAAAGCTCAGCGGAAGTGGCCCGACAAGTCAACCTCCCCCTCCCGGGGGGAATACAGAAGGTTGAGGCACCCAATCAGGGCGCGGAACTTTCGAAGGGCCTTCCCGATCTAACCCGCTACCTTTCGGGCGAGGACATCAAGAAATGGCTGGAAGCCCTGCAGGCTTATGAGACTAATCTAAATGCTTCGAAGAACCAACTCACCGGGGAAGAGGACAAGCTTCAGGAAAGAGAGGCGCGACTGCGGGCCAACAACGATCGCCTGCACGCTAGCGAGAGCACCCTGGAAAATCAACGGGAGGCATTTCGCAGGCAGGAAACGCGGCTAAAGCAGGAGCAGTCGCAGAACAGCTTCTGGAGTGCCTACTCGAAGATAGACAATATGCTGCAGGGGAAGCAGGTATCTACGCTGAAGGAAAACAGCCTCGAGGTGTTGCACAAGCTGCTGGATAACCCCAAGAAAGACAAAGAAAAGCTCCTTGATCTCCTGGCCGATGACCAATTGGAGACCAATATAAGGGTTATCCAAAATGTCGGAGGCAACACCAAGCTGGAATACGGAAAGGCGTTGGAGAAACTGCGGAAAGAGAAAGAGAAGCGGGACCGAAAAAAGCGCTAACGGTCAGTCGAGTGGCAGCCGCATCAAGTGGCCTACGCCGTTTGGCGAGGTTCTTCTCTTAACCCCCAGCACCGTAGGTGGAAAGGAATTCGTCTCTTAGCTGGCAGGCGAATCGCCCGTGTTCCACAATCTTGTCGAACAATGTCTCGTCGGTCGTTACCAGCAAGTCGGCTTTCGTGGCAACGTAAGCCTCAATGAGGTAGACGTCCTCTTCCGGTGCCCAGTCGTATTCACATTCCGGTGCTTGTGGAATATCGTCGGGGTTGAGGACGATACTTCTGGATAAGTCCCAAAAGAGATCGACGAATAACCGTCCTGCCTCTCTGTGCATCGGGTCGGCTGCCGTGCGCGC
This sequence comes from Dehalococcoidia bacterium, assembly GCA_963664175.2. Classification (GTDB taxonomy): domain Bacteria; phylum Chloroflexota; class Dehalococcoidia; order Lucifugimonadales; family UBA3495; genus VXOI01. Next base: position 44,005 of record CAXXOI010000046.1, on the reverse strand, counting down.
TCTGCTTGCTTTGTCCCTCCATCGCTGTTCGACCGGCATTACCACTGTGTCCCCGGAGCTGTTCAGCCGCAAAACGAACCTTGCAGTTTCCTTGAATCTATCAGGACCGTTCGCGCCATTCAGGTCATCGAAAATCCATTCGTTGATTACCAGGATCACCTTGCTGGGCCCTACTCTTCTGAGAGGCCCAGGAAGTCCACGAGGTCCTTTGCCTCCGATGCCATGAAGGCGCGCAGGCCGCCCTCTATCTGGCCGTTGCGGTTCGCCTTCTGCTGGGTCAGCACTGTGCTGCCGTCGGGATTTTCGGCCAACACGAAAGACACATCGTCAGTCTTGATCTTACCTGCGGAGATCTGGGAGAGGAGGGCGATCACGAATGTCTCGCTATGGGTTGAAACGATAAGGCGGCGATCCTTTTCAACGGCGATCTCGGCCAGCGCGATAGCGAGTTCCCGGACCATAGACGGATGGAGGTGGATTTCAGGTTCCTCTATTGCCACGATCTTGTAAGGGGAATACAGGCAGATCGTCAGCAAGTAGACGAGTTGGTTGATACCGAATCCTTCGTTGACGATTGAGGCGGGAGTTCCTTTGCCGACTGGAACGGAGTCTATCGTAAAAACCGAGGTTCCAATTTGCACCTGCGGGTGAATTCTGCGTGCTGCGATTCTCTCTAAGAAAGCACTAATGTCATATTGCACAAATCGTCCAGCCGGCGAAGTTAGCATAGACGCAACCTCGTCCTCACTTACCAGCCAAGGAGAAACTGGAGAGGAACTGTACATTGGCTTCGAAAATCCTCGGCGAAGCGGAACGAAACCCGTCAGTCTCGCCAATTCCATTGGGAAGTTGGCTCTTTGATTCAAGGTCGGTAGCATGTAAGAGTAAGAAGCCAAGTCCGCTGTCAGATAGGCTGCTAGGGTAACGCCATTCCAGTTCAAAATCCCTGGCACGGGCGTTGGCTCTGGCTTTGGGACATTGCTGGGAACCGGAGGTCGCCCCGCTAGAGTGAACCTATCCTCCACCGTCTGATTCGCCTGATAGGGGACCGCTAAAGGTAAATCCAGAGACCCTGGCCATTCGATAATACGGTCATCCCTGCGAATGCTGGGTTCAGCGAACGACAGACTAGCTATTCCTGCTGATTCATATAGTCTCAAAGTCAACTTGGTCGAGAGTTGCTCAACGTTTGAGACACCTATGGACAGGACAATACCTTTGTCATTCGAATGGCGATGCGCTACTTCTTGGAGCCCTCCAAGGCTGATAGACGGATAGGAAAAAAGGCTGGGAATGTTCTGGTTGGGGTTGGTAAGGAAATTTCGCAGGGTCAGCAGACCATAGATAAGCGAGGATTTTCCGGAACCGTTCGGGCCGTAGACAACGGTCAGGGGCGCCACCTCGAGGGTAACATCCTCCAAAGAGCGAAAATTCTGGAAACTCAAGGTGTACTTGTCTGACATGGCTAGTGCCCTCGCCAACCCGTCAATGGCTGTCCCTTTTGCCAATTATCCGTTTATTCTAGCAGGGCGCAGTAACATTCTTGCTCTGCCGTGTGTTCACGTTCTCGAAAGTTGACCGCCATCGCCCACGGTGACTATCATCGGAGCCGGAAACATGAGGGATTTGGAGCAACACCATGACCACGCCTCTATTGTTCGGCGACTGCCACAGCCACCTGGACCAGTACGACGTTGCGGAGCTGCCCGGCATCCTGGAGCGGGCCGCCGAGGCGGGCGTGACGTCGGTGCTGCTGGCGGGAACCACGCTGGAATCCACGCGGGCCTGCATCGGGCTGGCGGAGCGCTACGACGCGTTCTACGCGGGCGTCGGGATCCACCCCTGCCACGCGTGGGAGCGCGTGGACGATGCGATGTACGCGGAGCTGGAGCGACTGGCCCAGCTGCCCAAGGTGGTGACGATTAGCGAGGTGGGGCTGGACTACCTGCCCGAATCACCGGACCACGCGGTGCAGGACCAGGTGTTCCGGGCGCATATCCGGCTGGCCAAGAGCCTCGAGCTGCCGATCATCTTCCACTCGCGCGAGGCGCACTCGGCCTGCTTCCAGGTGCTGCGGGAGGAGCATGCCGGCGAAGTCGGCGGCGCCATGCACTACTTCCGGGCCGACGAGGCCACGGCGCGGGAGGCAATCGACTGCGGGTTCTATATCTCCCTTGCGCGGCCCCTGACTCGGCTGCCCGAGGTGCAGGAGGCGGCGCGGGCCATCCCTTTGGAGAACATAGTGTTGGAGACCGACGCATATCCGCAGCCGTTCAAGAAGTACCGCCACAACTGGACCGAGCCGCGCCACGTGGCCGAGGTGGCACAGTGCCTGGCGGAGGTAAAGGGGGTGTCGCTGGAGGAAGTGGCCGAGGTCACCACGGCCAACCTGAGGAAGATGCTGAATCGCCGGGAGACGTTTATATGACCACCGAGCACGCGCACCCCGAGCACTCCCACCCGGAAGCGCCCGAGCAGGTCGTACCGCAGAGCCTGAACGACTACCTCGAGGTCATGACCAAGGCGGTCTTCCAGAGCGGGCTGTCGTGGCAGGTGGTCAACAGCAAGTGGCCCGGGTTCCAGGCCGGGTTCAGGGGATTCGACGTCAATGCGGTCGCGGCCATGGGCGAGCCGGAGATCGACGAACTGGCGGCCGACACCGCCATCGTTCGCAACCGTCGCAAGATCGCCGCCACGGTGCACAACGCCCAGCGGCTTATCGAATTGGATGAGGAGCACGACGGCATCTGGAACTACATGCGGTCGCACGAGGACTTCTACGCCGCGCTGAAGGACGTTCGCAAGCAATTCAAATACATGGGCGACACCGGCACCTACTTCTGGTTCTACGTGTTGGGCGAGGAAGTGCCGGACTACGGGGAGTTCTGCAGCCGGGGCAAGTGATTCTCCTCGACCTTGCTGTGGTACCATTCGGTCATTCTCAACAGGGCGATTCGCGTCCGTAGCTATGGGCCCGGAGGATTGACTCGATGACCACTCCCGACAAGTGCCGGATGGCCCTCAAGGAATGGGCAATCACCTGCGAGGCCATCGGCCGGGGCGATCAGGTACTCCTGCTGCGCAAGGGCGGCATCCACGAGGACGGCAAGGACTTCCGGGTGATACACCGTGAGTTCCTGCTGTACCCGACCTTCGAACACCAGAAGGCCGACCTGCTGTGCCCGGAGCATCAGCCGGCGCTGGAGGCGCTGCTGGAGCGGCCGCGGAACGACAAGCAGATCACGTTCACCCATTTCGCTAGGGCCGAAGAGGTGCTGGAATTGGAGGAGCAGGGCGAGGTCGACGACCTGGCGCCGCACTACATCTGGACCACCGACTACGCGCAGTCGCGCCTCCGCTGGAAGCCCATGCTGCCGCTGTCGGTGATGCTGCTGCGGGCCTACCGGCTGGAGTCGCCGGTTACGGTGCCGTGGGTCCCCGAGTACAGCGGGTGCACGTCGTGGGTGGAGATACTGGCGAACGTGCCCCTGGGCCGTCTGGAGCCTGTGCTGTCGGACTCGGAGTTCCGGGCGCAGGTGGACGCCATCAAGGGCAGCCTGGGCCTCGCCGTGGCAGCGGGGTAGGCCGGACGAGATATGACAACCAACAGCCTGGTCTCTCTGCTTGCAGAGGAAGGCCGCAAACGTGGATTACTTGGCCACGAAGAGTCCCTTACCGCGGAGCGGGCTTTCAAACTGGTGCGGGATATGCCGTACCGTCGGGCTAGCTCCCGTCGTCCGGAGGCCATAGTCGAGGAGTGGCAGGGAACGTGCTCGGGCAAGCACTACCTGCTGGCTGACATATTCCGCGAGCTTGGCCTGGAGACCCAGGTGGTCATGGTCACCCACCGGTTCACCTCGGAGAATACCGGACACTTTCCGCCGGAGCTGCGGGCCCTAGTCGCCGAGAGGCCTGTGCCGGACGTACACACGTATCTGCGGCTGAGCACGCCTGATGGTCCTGAGATCGTGGACGGCACCTGGCCGAGCAGCGCGGAGCCGCTGGGGATGCCGGTGAACCGGGAATTTACGCCCGGGGCCGACATGGTCATCGCCTGCGACCCCATCGAAACGCTGCCGGTGCCGGATGGACGGGACCCACAGGAGTTCAAGGAGCAGATCATCCGGGAGTTCTGCGGCGACAGCAGCGGGGTGCGGGACCAGTTCATCGAGGGCCTCGGCCGCTGGCTGGCCGAGTCGACTTAATCGTTAAGGATGCAGGCGTTATGAAATTCAGACGGTTGCCGCGCACCGACCTGGTGCTTTCCGAGGTGGGGTTCGGGGTGTGGACCGTGGCCACCAACGGGTGGGGCAGGCTGGAGGACGCCGAGCGGGCCGCATTGCTGGAAAACGCAGTGGAGCTGGGCATCAACTTCTTCGACACCGCCGACACCTACGGTGACGGTTTCGGCGAGGAGGTCCTGGCCAGGGTGCTGGGCCACAAGCGCAACGATCTGGTCATCGCCACCAAGTTCGGCTACGACATCTATGACCCGACTCCCCGGGAGGCACACCAGGAACAGCCCCAGAAGTTCGATCGGCAATACATCAGGTTTGCCTGCGAGCAGAGCCTACGACGCCTGAACACAGACTACATTGACCTTTACCAGGTCCACAATCCTCGAGTGGACGCGCTGGAGCGCGACGAGCTGTTCGAGACGCTGGAACAGTTGCAGTTCGAGGGCAAAATACGCTATTTCGGAGTCGTACTCGGACCGGACACCGGCTGGTCCGACGAGGGCGAGATGGCAATGAGGCAGTGGCAGGTTCACAGCCTGCAGATCATCTACAACATCCTGGAGATGGAGCCGGCCATCGACTTCTTCCCCATGGCCGAGGAGTGCGAGGTGGGGCTGATTTCACGAGGGCCCCACGCCTCCAGGGCGCTGACAGGAGAATTCTCCGGGTTGCCGCTGCTGGATGAGTCGGAGCACCGGGCGCTGCGACTCAATGAGTCGCCTGGGGATACGCTGGCGAGGGTGGACCGCCTACGGTTCCTGGTCCAGGAGGACTCGAGGACGCTGGCGCAGTCGGCGCTCCAGTTCGTGCTGAGGAGGCCGCAGATCGTATCGGTGCTGCCCAACTTCACCAAGATGGAGGAACTGCACGAGTACACCGCCGCGGTGGAGACCGAACCCCTGACGGACGAGGAGCAAGCCTACCTGGACGAGCTATGGCAGAACAAGTTCTACCTGGAGGACATCGAGCCCGCGTTCCGCGAGATCTAGGGGTGGGTGCGTGCTTGCTTCGGAGATGAATATTATGAAGTTGACTGTTGCGGCAGAAAAGACCATCCCGCTGCGCGGGCAATAGAACTCAGTGATTCTGCTATCTGGTTAGTCTGTCTCCTCGACAGTGACCTGAATTCCAAAACGACGTGCTCTGGATATGGTTCAGGATCAGGATTTACCCCTATGTTCAGGTCGTAGCAATTTCCGCAAGTAACGGACATGACTCCTGCAGAGTCCCAACCGAGTTCTGTAGTGTAGTGAACCCAAGATGCCTCAGCCGAGATCATTGACCCATCATAGACCGACAGCCTGTGTTGGTCTTTGGAAGTCGGTTTGAAAACTTGGGACGTAATCCGACCATTCTGAACGAAGGACGGGTGAACCTGCCGCCATAATGGAGTCGACCTATCCAAGTTGCTCCACTGATACCCTGATTTCTGAGGATAGATCCAACCATGCGTCAGGTCCTGACAAATCTAGCTCAGCAGAGGATGATTCCTTAGTGGTTAGATTAAGGCGTCGCCACTCACCACTCTTCCCAATCAGGTCAACTTCCAAAGTAAATTCCCAATACCCCACCGACCATTCAAACTGGACCCCTCCCTCCGGAGTTGGGTAAGAATAGGGGAGCTCGTCCGCGACCGGGTAATATTGATAAAAGGTTCGTGTCAGCCAGTCGAGTCCGGTTTGCGGTGGGGCAACCCCTTCTCCTTCAAACCAACCATTCTGCAAATTGCGGAACTCGTCCAGGCGGAAGGCGACGTCCAGTGGATCCAAAAGGCTTACGTCATTAACATTCTCCAGTGACTGCAGACGACCTTGGCGGTTAAACCGGCCGATTCCTTTAATTAGCACTCTAATTGGTTCGGCACCGGAATATCCGTTAAATGCCTTGAGGATCGTGTCAAAGTGGAACGCCGGGAGTGGAGCTGACACTTTAGGGCCGTACGCAGGCCGCAATTCGAATAACATCCGATCCTGATCCATTTCTGGAACATATCCCCGTAGGGTCACTTCATTGGTGAACTCAGATAATCGAGATTTTGCGAGCAAGTCCTGTCTGCGGCCTCGGTCAAGGCTTGCTGCAACTCCTTTCGAAGGTAACCGGAACTCCAGCATTTCTCCCTCGCGGAGACTTCGGCCGACCCTGTCAAAATATGCGTAGTAATCCAGCGGCATTTTTGTTTCCGGATCGTCAGAATCTACAGCTGCGATTATCGACTCTAGGGCCCCTCTGAAATCTTCGTAGAACGGGCCATATTCACTCGATAATGAACCTTTAGGTGCGTCTAATTCAATATCACAAACAGCGCTACCCTCTCGCAAGCCAACCAAATTGAAGCTGAAATTGTCAGTGAATCCCCTGGGTACCCGCTGTCGGCCAGGATTGCGGCTAAAGAATCGCCATTTGGCGACCTCAAGTACCATCTCCCGAAAGGCAGCTAAATCTCCCAAGACCTCCAACGGCACAACTCCCCCCTCGAACCTTAAGCCGTGGAGGTGGTGCTCAAAGAAAGCCACAACAGACTCCTCCTCAAATTGCCCCAAGAGACGATTGCCAACCAAAGAAAGTAGCCAATAGTCAACCCCAAGAAGAATAAAGGATACAAGGCACTTTGGGGTTTGTCATCACACTGAGATGAGCCTCGCAATGCGAGTACAGAATCGGCAAGCCGCCCAAGCATTTACACTTAGCCTCTCAAGGGAGCGCCCGTTCCATCCACGACACGGCGCGTTTGGCCCCCTCCGCGCCGTCGGGTATAATGCATGAACCGGTGTTTTTGGGAGGGGCGTGTTTCTGCGGGCGGGGTTACCGGGAGTTTTGAGGCTGATTCAGGGAGCTCTTGCCCATGGTTGTACAAGCTCAGACAGCGCAAATGGTCTACCGGTTCAGCGAGGGGGACGCCTCCATGGGCGACCTGCTCGGCGGCAAAGGAAGCAATCTCTGCGAGATGACACGGCTGGGACTGCCGGTTCCTCCGGGATTCGTCATCACCACGCAGGTCTGCCGCGACTACCTGGCCGGGGACTATACGCTGCCCGAGGGGCTGGCGGCCACGGTCCGCGAACGCATCACTGAGCTCGAAGAGGCCATCGGGCACGAGTTCGGCTCCACCACCAACCCGCTGCTGGTGTCGGTGCGCTCGGGCGCACGCATCTCCATGCCCGGCATGATGGACACCATCCTGAACCTGGGCATCAACGACGATATCGTCGAGGGCCTGGGCGCCATGATGGGCGACCGCCGTCCGGCGTGGGACGCCTACCGCCGCTTCATCCAGATCTACGCCGAGGTGGTGCAGGAGGTGGCGCCGGAGCCCTTCGAGGAGTGTCTGGCCGAGCACAAGGCGCGCGCAGGCGTGGAGCTTGACTACCAGCTGACTGCGGAACAGCTTCAGGCCGTCACCCGCGATTTCAAGGCCATCGCCCGTGAGTCCGCAGGGGCGGCTCCCCCTGACGACCCGTGGGAGCAGCTGTTTGGCGCAGTGGAGGCGGTGTTCCGCAGCTGGAACAACTCGCGGGCCATCGTCTACCGGAACCAGTACGGCATCGACCACGACATGGGCACCGCCGTCACAATAATGGGCATGGTGTACGGCAACCTTGGGGCGACCAGCGGCACCGGCGTGCTGTTCACTCGCGACCCATCGACGGGCAAACGCGAGGTCTACGGCGAGTTCCTGAGCAATGCACAGGGTGAGGACGTGGTCGCCGGCGTGCGCACCCCCGAGCCGCTGTCAGCGCTGGCGAAAGCCATGCCGGAACGGTCCGAGGAACTGCTGGGACTGGCCTCTAACCTCGAAAAGCACTACCGCGACGTCCAGGACGTGGAGTTCACCATCGAGCAGGGCCGTCTCTATCTGCTGCAGACCCGCAACGCCAAGCGCACGCCGCTATCGTCGGTCAGGACGGCGGTGGATATGGTGCGCGAGGGAATGATCGACCGCGAGCAGGCCCTTAAGCGCGTGGACCCCGAGGAGATCACGCAATTGCTCGTCCCGCAGTTCGCCGCCGACCTTTCGGAGCAGGAGCTGTCGAAGCGTCTGGTGGCCACGGGCGCTGGAGCGTCGCCGGGGGCCGCCTCTGGCCGAGTCTGCTTCGACGCCGACGTGGCTGAGGACCTGGCGCGGCGTGGCGAGACGGTGATCCTGGTGCGTCCTGAGACCAAGCCCGACGACATCCACGGCATCATCGCCGCGGCCGGCGTGGTGACCAGCCGCGGCGGGGTCACCAGCCACGCCGCCGTGGTTACCCGGGGCCTGGGCAAGCCCTGCATCGTCGGCTGCGAGGGCATGCACGTTGACCTGGAACAGGGCGAGATGAGCGGCAACGGCCACACCCTGCGCGAGGGCGACCGGGTCAGCATCGACGGCGCTCTCGGCAACGTGTACGTTGGGGAGCTGGCCACGGTGAATCCGAGGCTGGAGGACCTGCCCGAAGCCAGCGAGCTGTTGGGCTGGGCCGACGAGACCCGCAGGCTTGGCGTTATGGCCAACGCCGACACTCCCGCCGACGCGCGTCAGGCCATCGTGATGGGCGCCGAGGGCATCGGACTGTGCCGCACCGAGCACATGTTCCTGGACCCCAGTCGGCTGCCAGCGGTGCGACAGATGCTGCTGAACTCGGAGGTCGCCGAGGAGTGGCGCCGGAAGCGCAATGGCCATTCCATCGACCCCCTGGCCAACCCGTTCATGAACCCCGAGGTGTCGGACATTCCGGCTGCGGTCGTGGACTTCTACCAGGCCCTGGACCGGGTAAAGCGGCTGCAGACCAATGATTTCCGGGGCATCCTGCGGGTTATGTCGCGCAAGCCGGTTATCATCCGGCTGCTGGACGCGCCGCTGCACGAATTTCTGCCTCCATACGACGAGCTGCTGACCGAGTTGGCCACTCTCAGGGCCACGGGTGCCGATGCCAGCGTGATCGCGGAGAAAGAGGCGTTCCTGAGTCGCGTGGACTCGCTGCGAGAGTCGAATCCCATGCTGGGCCACCGGGGCTGCCGGCTGGGGCTGTCGTTCCCCGAGATCTACCGGATGCAGGTGGAAGCCATCATCACTGCGGGAGCCCAACTGGTATCCGAGGGGCTCGAGGTCCACCCGGAAATCATGATCCCCCTGACCGTGGACGTGGAGGAGATGCGGCGCCTCAGGGCAGACCTGACGCGCGTGGCCGCCGAGGTGCAGGAACGGATGGGCGTGGAGGTCCACTACAAGTTCGGTACCATGGTGGAGACGCCAAGGGCGGCGTTGACCGCCGGGGCGGTGGCCGAGGAGTCGGAGTTCTTCAGCTTCGGCACCAACGACCTGACGCAAATGACCTACGGGTTCAGCCGCGACGACGCCGAGGGCAAGTTCCTGCGGAACTACATCAACGAGGGGATCCTGCCTGTGGACCCGTTCGAGAGCATCGACCGGCACGGCGTGGGAGAGCTGGTGCGGCTGGCCGTGAACGCGGGCCGCAAGGTGCGCCCGGACCTGGAGATCGGCATCTGCGGCGAGCACGGCGGCGACCCGAAGAGCGTGGCCTTCTGCCACGAGGCAGCGCTGGACTACGTCAGCTGCTCCCCCTTCCGGGTTCCGGTGGCCCGGCTGGCTGCGGCACAGGCGGCGTTGCAGGACTGCTAAATCGCGTTCCGGAGACATTCCTGTCATGGATCGAATCCTGATGCGCTCAGGAGCGCTGGCAGTTTTCCTGCTGGCGCTCCTTACTGTTGCGTGCGGGTCAGACCCCACAACAACGCCCGGCGCTGCGGCGCCGACGTCCGTTCCAACAAATGCCCGGACCGTCGAACCTGCAGCGACCCCTACTGTCGAACCTACGACGGCACCGACCCCCGCGCCGTTAACGCCGGCGGCTACTGTTGCGCCGACACCGGAGGTGACTCCAGCGAAGGTTGATCCCAGCGATGCCTACTTTGCCGTGGACCGCGTGCTGGAGGTCAGCATCGAGATCGCCGTAGAGGACTGGGACACGCTGCGCTACCAGACCCGCACCTTCGAGGACCTGATGGCGGAGATCGAGAGGTATGAGCTGTCCCGACCATTCGCTGATATCTACACCTGGTTTTCCGCCACGGTGACCATCGACGGGGAGACGCACACCGAGGTTGGTGTCCGCAAGAAGGGATTCCTGGGTTCGCAGAGCGATACCAAGCCTGCGCTCAAGCTGCGCTACGACAAATACGTCGACGGCCAGAGTCTTGGCGGCGCCATCGAGCGAATGACCCTGAACAACAGCATCCAGGACCCGTCGATGATCAACACCTGCCTGTCGTATCAGGTATTTGCCGCCGCCGGGCTGCCCTCGCCGCGCTGCAATTTCGCGACGGTCACGGTGAATGGCAAGGCACTGGGGCTGTACATTCATGTGGAGGAAATCAAGGCGCCCATGCTGGCGCGCCACTTCGACAGCGCCGAGGGCAACCTGTACGAGGGTACGGTAAGCGACTTTGACCCGGTGTATCGCGGCACCTTCGAGAAAAAGACCAACGAGGATGAGGACGACTGGTCGGACATCGACGCCGTGATCGCGGCGCTGCAGGATCCATCGGACGCAGGGCTTGAGGCGCTGGGCAAGATCGTTGACCTCGACCGGTTCCTGTCGTTCTGGGCCACCGAGGTGCTGGTGGGGCATTGGGACGGGTATGCCGGCGACCGCAACAACTATCACTTCTACCGGGAGCCCGGCGGAAAGTTCGTGTTCATCCCTTGGGGCGTGGACGACACCTTCCACCTGAAGGACGACCCCAATCCCTTCGACAACATCAGCAATCCGCCGCCATCGGTGCTGGCCCTCACTGCCATCCCCAACCGGCTGTACAACGCCCCGGAGTGGCGGGAGAAATACGCCGAACGGCTCAAGGAGATACTGGACACTGCCTGGGACGAGGAGACGCTGCTGGCCAGGGTGGACGAGATGGCAGCCATCGTGCAGGAGCACGCTTTGCCTGCCGACAGAGCCAGGGCGGCCGAGGATACGGAACGGGTGCGCAAGTTCATCCTGAAACGCAGGGGCGAGATCCTAGCAGACCTGACGCCGGAAACGCCGGACTGGCCGGAGCCGTACGACGGCGCAGCTGCCGGACTCGGGGCAGATTTCTCGGAGTTTGAAATTCATTTCGAGACTACCTGGGGCTCAAACTCCAGCGCTAATCCCATCGCGGAGGGGCGTGTCACCTACCTGCTCAGCGAGGACGGCGCGCAAACCGCCGATCGCATTGAGTGGATGGGAGTGACTGCCGGGCCCGCCGGTCCCGAGGAGCAGACGTTACTGCCGGGTGTTGACGACCTGGCGTCATTAACATTGATGATGTTCCTGCCCGAGAGCGGGGAGGTCGAGGGAGTAACCGTGGTTCTGCCTCGGGAGATGCTGACTGACGGGGCAGTGCTGACCCTGGGCAAAGACCCCATCGGTGCCGTGGCGTGGGGCATTCCATCCGGCGCCGCTCTGCCCGAGTGGTTCGAGCCCCTGACGGCCGGGACACTTGAGCTGACCCAGGCCGGCTCGGGTCCGGGTGCGGTCATTTCCGGTCGGTTCAGCGGGGCCACCGGAGAGGATGCGGTTCCCGCGCCGGTAGAGGTGGAGCCCGGTTCCCTGACGGTCGATTTTGAAACGACTTGGGGTTCCAACAAGAGCGCAAAGCCGTTTGGAGAGGGGGCCGTCACTCGACTGGTGGGTGACGGAGGCGAGGAATCTGCCGAGGGCTTTGGGGTCATTTCCGGTCTTGCGGGCCCGGATGAGCGGCTGCTGCTGCCGGGGGTGGACGACTTGGCCTCCATTTCGGTCCTGGGCCTCGAGGATGATGGCTCTCTGGTCGGGTTGACCCTCGTGATGCCCAGATCGCTGCTGAAGGGTAGCTTCGCCCTGGTCATCGGCGGAGACAGCATCGCAGGAGGAATCTGGGTTATAGCGCCGGGCGCCACCGAGCCGGAGTTCTTCCTACCGTTCACGGAGGGCACCCTAAAGTTGTCTGAGGCCGGGACAGAGGCCGGCGCGACAATATCCGGCATCTTCAGCGGCTCCTACGGCACAACGACTGATGCGGGGCCGACCAGAACCTATACCTACGAGGGCGAACCCAGCACTACAACGTCGGTCGCCGGACTGGTGATCAACGAGGTTGCCGCCAAGGGTGACCCGTTGGACTGGTTTGAGCTGTACAACAGCGGAGATTCGGACATAGACCTGAGCGGCCTCGTGGTGGCCGACGACCTGACCAACGCGGCCAAGCGTGTGGCCTTCCCCTCGGGCCTCGCGATCGCGCCGGGTGAGTACCTGCAAGTGGAAGTCGACAGCGACAACTGGGCCGGGTTCAAGCTGGGCAGCGACGAGGAGCTCGGCGTCTGGACCTCGGAGGGCGTTCTGGTGGACAGCGTGGACTGGGACGCAGGGGACGCCGGCGAGGGTGAGAGCTATTCTCGGCTCCCTGACGGGACCGGAGAGTATCATTCCGTAGTACCCACACCGGGGTACGAGAACGAGCATCATCACTGACGCCCGGTACTGACACCCTGGAACGCGGCAATGCCGGTGGCAGAATCCGTTATAATCAGTAAGACTAAGCGACAGAAACTTTGCCAAGGAGCAAACCGTGGTAGCAACCGGAGCTAACGAGGAAGCCCGTGCCCAGATTGTAGCGCTGGTGCGCGATTTCGTGCGCCGCGAGGTGGAGCCGGTGGCCGCCGAGCTGGACCGCGAGGACCGCGTGCCTCACGACCTGATCGACCAGATGAAGGAGTTGGGACTGTTCGGCATCACCGTGCCAGAAGAGTACGGAGGCCTGGGGCTGGACTACACCACCTTCGCCTCCATTTTTGAGGAACTGAGCATGGGGCTGATGAGCCTAAGCGGCGCCATCGGGACCCACCACATCCTGACCTACGTGCTGACCCACTACGGCACCGAGGAGCAGAAGGAGCGGTTCCTGCCGGACCTGGCCTCGGGTCGCAAGCGCGGCGGCCTGGCGCTTACCGAGCCCGGCGGCGGCACTGACGTGGCCAACCTCCAGACGACGGCCACCAAGGACGGCGAGGAGTACATCGTCAACGGCTCCAAGATGTTCATCACCAACGGGCGGTATGGCGATATGTTCTGCCTGCTGGCCCGCACCGACCGCGACATGGAGCCGCGCCACCGGGGGCTGAGCGCCTTCGTCATGGAGCGCGGCGAGCCGGGTTCGGGCTTCGAGGTCGGCCGCGACCTGGACAAGCTGGGCTACCGTGGGCTGGACACAGTGGAGCTCAATTTCAACAACTACGCCATCCCCGCCGACAACCTGATTGGCGAGGAGGAGGGCGTTGGCTTCGGCCACGTGATGAGTGGGCTGGAGACGGGTCGCATAAACGTGGCGGCCCGGGCCGTGGGTGTGGCGCAGGCGGCGTTCAACGCGGCCATCCGCTACGCGCAACAGCGGGAGTCCTTCGGCAAACCCATCGCGGAGCACCAGGCCATCCAGCTCAAGCTGGCCGACATGGCGACCAAGATCCAGGCTGCGCGACTGCTCGTTTACGATGCCGCCAACAAGAAGGACGCCGGCGGGCGCATCGACCTCGAGTCGGGCATGGCCAAGCTGTTCGCCAGCGAGGTGTGCGGCGAGGTGACCATGGAGGCCATGCGCGTCCACGGCGGCTACGGGTTCATCAAGGAGTCGCCGGTGGAGCGCTACTACCGCGACGCGCCGTTGATGATCATCGGCGAAGGCACCAACGAGGTAATGCGGGTGGTGATCGCGCGGCAATTGCTGAGGCGCCCGGAGTACCAGATTTAGCGCGGCTGTGTAACAATAGGGCCAATTTCCAGAGGGTGAGTCATCCCATCGACTCCCCTCTTGTCATTTCAAGGGTTCTCGATGAATTTCCTCTTCCAGCGGGAGGAGGTCAGGATGAGGGAAAGAATATGAAACCCGCCAAGTTCGACTATTTCGCGCCAGGCACCCTGGAAGAGGCGATGGAGCTCCTGGCGCAAAACGGCCCGGATGCCAAGGTGCTGGCCGGCGGTCAGAGCCTGATGCCCATGATGAACCTGCGGCTGGTGCGCCCTGCCGTGATCGTCGACCTCAACCGCATCGAGGGTTTGTCAGGCGTTTCCGCGGCCAACGGCACCGTAACGATCGGCGCGCTCGCCAGGCAGCGAGACCTGGAACGCTCCGACGCGGTCCGGAACGCCTTCCCGATGATGACGGCCGCGATATCGCACATCGGGCATTTCCAGATACGCAACCGGGGTACCATCGGCGGAAGCCTGGCCCACGCCGACCCGGCTGCCGAGCTCCCGGCGATCTGCACGGCTCTAAACGGAGAGCTGGTACTGGCGGACAGCAGCGGCACCCAGACCATGGCCGCCTCCGAGTTTGCAATCGCACCGCTGATTACCTCCCTGGCGCCGGAACAGCTGCTGACCGAGGTCCGGCTGCCGACGCTGGGTGATGGCTGGCGCTGGGGATTCCGCGAGGTGAGCCGCCGCGAAGGGGACTTCGCGCTGGTGGGGTCCATCGCCATGCTCAGGGCGGACGAGAACGGCGTCTGCCAGGATGCGCGGATCACCATGTTTGCCGTGGGCGACGGGCCGGCCCGCATGCCCGCCGCCGAGCAGTCGCTGGTGGGCCGTGTAGTCGACGATGCCGCCCGTAGAGAGGCGGCGGCGCTGGTCTCTGAGGCGGTTACGCCGGGATCGGACATCCATGCCTCGGCGGAGTACCGGACGGAGGTCAGCGCGGTGATGGCCCGGCGCGCGCTGGAAGACGCCTGTTCCAATTAGTCAGAGAGCAATTCCCTCCCCCTGAGGGGGAGGGCTATGGTGGGGGTGAAGTCCCTGGCACCACGTTCCTCCCATCCATCAACACTCCACGAGAGGAAGCAGCATGACGCAGCAGTTGATCGACATCAAGATGACAGTGAACGGCAGGGAGTACACCGGGCGTGTGGAGCCCCGGCTGACCCTCGCCGACTTTATCCGCCAGGAACTCAACCTGACGGGGACGCACCTCGGCTGTGAACACGGCGTCTGCGGCGCCTGCACCATCCTGGTGGACGGCGAGGCGGTGCGCTCGTGCCTGCTGCTGGCGGTACAGGCGGACGGAGCTGAGCTAATGACCGTCGAGGGCCTGGCCAATGGTGACGAGCTGCACCCGCTACAGGCGCAGTTCCAGGAGAACCACGCGCTCCAGTGCGGTTTCTGCACCCCAGGGTTCCTGATGACCGCCTACGCGTTCCTGCGGGACAACCCCAACCCGTCAGAGGCGGAGGTGCGCACGGGTATCAGCGGCAACATCTGCCGCTGCACCGGCTACGCGCCCATCGTGCAGGCCATCGTCAAGACAGGTACGGTGTAGGTCCGACCTACTTGAGGCTATGGGAGTCGAACCATGACCACCCAGACAAAGCTAATAACCGCAGATGAATTGCTGGCGATGCCGGAGGATGGTCACCGGTATGAGCTAATCAGGGGAGTGTTGATAAGGAAGATGCCAACGGGGGAGTCTCACGGGCTCGTCGTAGCTTTGACTGCACACCACATTACCCATTACGCCCTCTCCTCAGGCAACGGGCAGACTCGCACCGGAGAACCCGGATACCGTCTGGAACGAGATCCCGACACAGTGCGTGCCCCGGACGTGGCATGGTACTCTCCCGAAAACGTCCCACCTCCAGGAACTCAAGGGTTTCCTGAAACGGTTCCTGATTTGGTTGTAGAGGTAAAGTCACCCAGCAATTCTGCTCGCGAAATAGCAGCAAAAGCTACCATGTGGCTTAGCTACGGCGCAAAGATGGCGTTGGTTGTGTATCCAGAGGCTGAAACGCTCATCGTTCACAAGCCAAACTCAGCGCCAATTACCCTTACCGTGGACGACGTGTTTGACGGAGGCGAGATACTCCCTGGATTCTCGTGTGCGGTGCGAAGCTTTTTTCATTGGGGACAGTAAGCCTGTCGAACTTAACGACTGGAATCGCAGTCCGATTGTAGTATGGAGTGCGTGATGGCTGATCACGATGAGGTTGCCCGTCCCGAGCTGGCGAGAATGGTGCGAGGGCGCGGAAGGTTTCTGGACGATACCAAGCTGCAGGGGATGTGTTACGCTGCCTTCGTGCGCAGCGAATACCCCCACGCCAACATCGTGTCCATTGACGTGTCGGCGGCCATGGAGGTGTCGGGCGCCGTCGGCGTGATCCTGCCCGACGAGATACTGCCGCACGTGAACCCGGTGCGGCCCGCTGCGCCCGGGTCCAGCGAATTCGCGCGACCCTACGACCGCTATCCCGTGCCGCCGGGCAAGGTGACCTACGTCGGCGACCCCATCGTGGCAGTGGCCGCTGAGACCCCCCACGCAGCACAGGACATGGCCGAGGCGGTGCTGGTGGAGTACGAGCCGTTGCCGATCGTCGGTGGGGCTGAGCAGGCGATGGCTCCCGACGCGCCGGTAATCCACGACGGGATGAAAGACAACATCGTGTTCCACCGGCAGTTCGGCGACGGTGACGTCGACGGGGCTTTCTCGCGGGCCAGCCTGGTGCTGGACAAGACGTTCAACTTTCCCAGACAGACCGGCGTGCCACTGGAGCCCCGAGGGGTCATCGCCAGCTACGACAGCGGGCAGGACCGCCTGACCATCTGGGCGTCGTGCCGGTCGCCTCACCTGGTGAAAACCACGGTTTCCAACGTGATGCGGTTGCCCCAGCACTCGGTACGGGTGATATCCGGCGACGTGGGCGGCGAGTTCGGAATCAAGGGCGCCGCCTACCCGGAGAGCATCATTCTCTCGTTCCTTTCCCGCAAGGTGGACCGTCCGGTCAAGTGGGTCGAGGACAGAATGGAGAGCCTGCTGGCCTGCGGTCACGCCCACGAAATGGCCGTTGATGTATCGGTGGCGGCCAACAACGAGGGTCGCGTGCTGGGAGTCAAGGCGCGGGTCCTAGTAGACCAGGGCGCTCATACCCTGGGCCCCACCTCGGCGGGGCTTGAGCCCATGACCGCAGGACAGTCAATCGTTGGACCATACCGGATTGATAATTTCTCCTGCGAATCCTACGGATTGTTGACCAACAAGTGTCCCGGCGCTGCCTATCGGGGAGTCGGCACGGTTCAGGGCGTTTTCGTCATCGAGCGGGTGATGGACATGCTGGCCGATGAGCTGGGCCTGGACCCAGCGGACGTTCGGATGAAGAATTTCATCCAGCCCGAGGACCAGCCGTTCCACACCTCAGCGGACCGGCTGTACGACAGCGGAGACTACCCGGACACACTGGCCAAGCTGCTCGAGGTGTCCAACTACCAGCAACTGCGCGAGGAGCAGGCCAGGGCACGGGAACGCGGCGAGGTGGTGGGCATCGGCATCTGCTGTTTCGTCGAGCACTCCAGCACTGGTTCGCAGGACTACATCAAGCGCGGCGTGTACGGCTTACCGGCTTTCGACTCGGCCACCATCCGCGTGGATGCAGGGGGCAACATACTGGCAGCGGTCAGCGCCAAGTCCACGGGCCAGAGCCACGACAGCGTTTTCGCAACCCTGGTGGCCCGGGAGTTGGGGGTGCCATACGAGACGGTGAAAATACTGGAGGGAGACACCGACGCCACGCCTTTCGGCTCCGGCACTGGAGTGAGCCGGAGCGCCGTCAGCACCGGGGGCGCCATCAGGCTAGCCGCCGCCGACATCCGGCGGAAAGCGACGGAGATCGCCCGCTTCTTCCTGGAGACGGAGAACGAAGAACTGCAGATCTCGAACGGGCAGATATTTGATCCCTCCGAACCGGCAAAGACCGTGTCGTTTGCTGCCGTGGCCGCCGCAGCCCACGACGCCTCCAGGATCGTGTCGCTGCCGGACAACATCGAGCGGGGACTGCAAGCTACGCGCACCTTCGACCCGCCACACCAGACCTTCGGACACGGAGCGCACCTGGCGGTGACGCGGGTAGACCCGGAGACCGGGATGGTCAACGTAGAGCAGTACTTCTGCGTCGAGGACTGCGGAACCATCATCGACCACGTCATCGTGGACGGGCAGGTTGTGGGAGCCGTGGCGTTCGGCATTAGCAACGCGCTGCACGAGGAGTTGGTCTACGACGAGGGAGGTCAGCTGCTCACTGGCACGATGATGGACTACCTGGTTCACACAGCCTCCGACATCCCCGACATCCAGACCACGCACACCGAAACGCCGTCGCCCTTTACGCAGGGCGGCGTCAAGGGCGTGGGCGAAGCCGGGACCGTCGGGGCCTACACGGCCGTGGGCAGCGCGGTGGCCGACGCTCTGCTGCCGCTGGGGGTGGAGGTAACGCACCCGCCAGTGGGGCCAAAGCGGGTGTGGGAGATGATCAAGGGAGCGGAAAGCTAAGCCAAAATGCACCTAGAACCGGAAGCAGTGTTGGTCCTTTGAACGACCGGGAGTTCCTGCGGCGAGCTCGTCGATACGCCCGCGCCAATGGACTGGAATTCTATTTTGACCCCGCCAGAGGAAAGGGCAGCCACGGGGAAGTCCACATTGGGAATTTCAGAACCATCGTACAACGCGGCGAAATTCCTGTGGGCACTTTGTCATCGATGCTCCGGGACCTGAACATCCCTAGACGGGAGTTTTGATATATGCGGTACGTATTTCCCTGCGATATCGTACTTGACCAAGAAGAATTGCTACATTCGGGAAGGAATGCCTATAACGTCAGATTTCCAGACGTGTATGGTGCAAACACTGGCGGATGGTCATGGGACGAAGCCATCGAGATGGCAGAAGACTGCCTCGGAGTTGCTTTGGGCATGTATATGAAGGCTGGTGAGGACATTCCCGAGCCTAGTGCCATTGCTGAAGGGCAGGTGGCAATTCCTGTACCACCCATTGTGGCGGCAAAACTGTCGCTCTACACTGTTATGCGCAAGCGACGCCTTACCGCTGAAGACTTAGCCGATATACTCCGAATCGATAATGACGCCGTCCACAAGCTTCTTCACCCAGGCCACCGATCCCATTTGACGCAGTTGGAAACCGCTCTCCACGCCCTCGGTTACTCCTTGGTAATCGAGGACGCTGTCAGGATTCCGGTCGAAACCCAATAGCTCCCTCCAACAAGGGGCCGGTTACCGCCCACGCAAGTTAAAAAAGGTGAAGTCATGACTGCCAGTTACATCGGCGCTCCGATCCGGCGCAAGGAGGACCGGCGGTTCCTGACGGGGCGCGGTCAGTTCGTTGATGACGTGAAGCTGCCCAACGCGCTCCACGCCGCCATCGTGCGCAGCCCCCACGCCCACGCGCGCATTCTCTCCATCGACACCGGGCCGGCGCTGGAGATGCCAGGTGTGGTCGCCGTATTCACTTTCGAGGACATTGCGGCCACGGTCGAGCCGAGGCAGATCCCGGTGCGGCTGCGTGCCTACAGCGACCTGATGAAATTTCTGCAGTACCCGCTGGCCCACGGCAAGGTGCACTACGTCGGCGACCCAGTGGCAGTGGTGCTGGCGGAGAGCCGGTACCTGGCCGAGGATGGGGCCGAGGCGGTGGAGGTGACATACCATCCTCTGCAGGCCCTGGTGGACGTCAAGGAGTCGCTGAAAGGCGAGATCGTGATACATGAGGCGCAGGGCACCAACGTGGCTTTCGAGTACACGTCCTCCATCGGCGATCCTGACACGGCATTCCGGGACGCCGACCACGTGCGGAAGGAGGAGTTCCGCTGCCACCGGCACACGGCCAACCCCATGGAGACGCGCGGCCTGGCGGCGTCCTACGACCCGGGCCGGGAGCAGCTCACGGTGTGGGGTGAGACCAAGGTCCCGCACTACAACCGGGGTGTGCTGTCATCGCTGCTGCAGCTGCCCGAACACCGCATCCATTTCGTCGAGCCCGACGTTGGCGGCGGGTTCGGGGTGCGCGGTGAGTTCTACCCGGAGAACTTCCTCGTCCCATTTGCCGCGATGAAGACCGGGCGGCCGGTCAAGTGGACCGAGGACCGGGCCGAGCATCTCATCTCCGCCAACCACTCGCGGGAGCACGTCTGCGAGATGGAGTTGGCCGTCAAGAGCGACGGCACCATAACCGGCATGCGAGCCAGGGTGTTGGGGGCATTAGGCGGGTACGTGCGCACCCATGGCGCCTCCGTGCCCACGTCCACGACGGCGCTGCTGCCCGGGCCGTACTACATCCCCAATTACGAGTGGGACGTCAAGTGCGTGCTGACCAACAAGGTGGGCATGGGAACGTTCAGCGCGCCGGGCCGTTACGAGTCCTGTTTTTTCCGGGAGCGGATGTTCGACCTAGTGGCCGCCGACCTGGGCATGGACCCCACCGAGTTCCGGATGAAAAATCTCATACCCCCGGAAATGATGCCCTACGAGCTGGGCCGGACTCGCCCTGAGTCCTACTCCATCATCTACGACAGCGGCAATTACCCGGAACTGCTGCGGCAGGCCCTGGATGAAATAAACTACGAATCTCTGAAACCCAACGTTGGAAAGAACGTTGACGGCAAGTACCACGGCGTCGGCACGGCGTGCTTCGTAAAAAGCACCGGAACTGGCGATCCTGGGGAGGGTGCCCGAATCGCGATCACCAACGCCGGAGGTCCGTTCCAGGGTCCGCTGCCCGGCGAGAGAGGCATGGAGCAGTATCCGGGACAGGAAAGCTCAGAGGCGCCGCCGCGTGCCGAGGTGGCCGTCTACCTGGGCATCGCCACCATGGGTCAGGGACACGAGACCATCTTCGCGCAGATATGCGCCGACGGCCTGGGCGTTCCGCTGGAGGGCATCACCGTCTATCACGGCAGCACCGATCTGACATCCTTCGGAGGCGGCACATACGCCAGCCGGGGAACCACGCTGGCGGGCAACGCTGTTTACGGCGCGGCTCAGAAGCTGCGGGACCGGGTGCTGGCGGTGGCCGCAGGCTTTTTGGACGTTGACCCGTCGGAACTGACCCTGACCGGCGGGCAGGTCCATCGCGCGGATGACCCCGAGGGCTCCGGCATCACCCTGTCACTGCCAGAGGTGCTGCGGCTGGCGGCTCCGGCCAGCAGGTACAACCAGGGCGAGGCCGGTCTGGAAGCCAACCACTATTTCCAGTCGCCCCAGGAGCTATATCCCTGCGGGGCCCACGTGGTGCATTTGACGGTGGACGCGGAGACGGGCGAGATCGACATCCTGCGATACGTTATCGCTGAGGATGTTGGGCACGTGATCAACCCCCTGCTGTTGCAAGGACAGATAACCGGCGCCGCCGCACAGGGTGTGGGCGCAACGATTCTTGAGGAACTGGTCTATGACGAGCAGGGGCAGATGCTGGCCGGGACGTTCATGGACTACCTGCTGCCCACAGCCACGGACATCCCGGACTTCGAGACGAAGGTGCTGGACCTGGACCCATCGCCCCTGAACCCTCTGGGCGTTAAGGGCGGCGGCGAAATCGGAATCGTGGCGACGGGGGCGGCACTGTCCAACGCCGTGTCGAGCGCGCTGGCGCCGCTGGGCGTTCAGGTCAGAGACTTGCCGCTGAGCCCGGACCGCATACGCCGCATGGTACGGGAAGCGGGGTTAATGCTGTAGTCCCCGATGTATGTCCCTCTGAATCCGGTTGACGAGCAAACATCATTCAAATAGGCTGGTCAAGGAGCAATTTCTCGATAGGTAGAGATATGACTCTCATTGCGGAAATTCATAATTCTCAAATCCAGGATCTGCGGGATAGGGTTTCCGCTCTTGAGGAACAGGTCGCGGTTTTGCTTGATTTATCAAGAGTGGAAGTGGTCGAGCTGAGGGACATTGGCCGGGAACAGGCTAAATCGGAGATAGTCGAGCTCTTTGGCACAACTAAGGGGCACCTGTATTTTTCCGACATTCAAGCAAAACTCGGCATTGACTATGATATGGTCGTGGAGATCTGCCAGGAATTGATTGACGAGGGGGCAATAGGTCTGGATGCAAACGCTCTTTGAAATAGGCGACGCGATACGCGGAGACCATATACGCATCGTCGCACGGCGTATTTCTCAACCAAGAATAGTCAATCAATCCGGGCGACACAAGGCAATCGAAGTAATCGCCAGAGACAATGCCCATTGTGTGATTGAAGTGCCCCTTTATCCTCGTCCGAGAGACCATCAGGCCAGGTCTTGACCGCCAGGGTTCAGTCGAGATTCGTCGATGCAATGAGGGGCGGGAGTATTTCCCGCCCCTGTTTGTTTGGCCTGTTTCCACCGTTCGCTTAGCGACCCTGCCAGTTGGGCTTGCGCTTTTCGGCGAAGGCGCGGGGCCCCTCCTTGCTGTCCTCGGTGGTCAGCAGCTGATCGTACATGTGGTAGGTCAGGGCTGAGATGTCCTGGTTGGACATGTTCAGTCCGCGGTAGGCCAGCTCCTTGAAGTACTGTACGGCCAGCGGGGCGTTCTCCGCGATCTGCTGCGCCATGCCCATGGCCTCCTCCATCAGATCCTCGGCGGGAACCACCTTGTTGAGGAACCCCACGTCGTAGGCGCGTTGGGCTGTGATGGGCGCGGCGGTAAACACCAACTCCAGCACGGCGGAGAGCGGCATCATCTTGGGCAGTATGGTACCGAAAGGCGGCAGCAGGCTCCACTTGCTCTCGGTGATGCCAAGCCTGGCGTCCTCGGAGGCGATACGCAGGTCGCACATCTGGGCGATGGACCAGCCGCCGGCCAGGGCAAAGCCGTTGACCGCAGCAATCATGGGCTTCCAGGTCTGCGGCCACATATAGGGCCGGTCGGGGCTCATGCTGTGGGAGGCCCGGGCCTGCACGCCCTCGGCATTGTCCTCGGCTCGCTCCTTCAGGTCCCTGCCCGAGCAGAAGGCCCGACCGGCACCGGTGACGATGGCCACGTAGGCTTCAGGATCGCTATCGAACTCGGTAATGGCCTCCGCCAGTTCCCGGCGCAGTTGCCGGTTGATGGCGTTCAGCGCATCGGGCCGGTTCAGGGTCATTATCACGATGTTATCGCGTTTTTCGTACAGGATTGTCTCAGCCAAGGTGATTTGCTCCCTCTTGTAGTCTGGTGGCCCTAGGGCCGGGCGGGATATGGACTGGGAATGGACGACATGCTCAGATCGTGCTCAACATAGTGCCCCAGGAAAGTGCCGCCAACCACGTGTAGGTGGCCATGGCTCTGGCTCTGGAGGCCGTCGCGCCCGAAGTTCGACAGCACGCGAAAGCCATTCGGGGAATACATAGCGCCCATATCCACCGCCAGTTTCCCTAGCCTAGGCAGCAGGTCACTGTCCCACATGCCTATCTGGGAAAGGTGTTCCTTGGGCATCACCAGAAGCATCAGGGGCACCCAGTCCAGCCTGTTGACGATCACGATTATGTCATTATCCACGTACCGGACACGGGCGGGGGACTTGCCTGCAACTATCTGGCAAAAGATACAGTTGGGTTCAGTTCTCAAAGACCTACTTCCAAAGGAAACTTGGCGGCGAAATTCGGAATGAATATAGTCGTGGGCCGTGAGGTTGTCAACGCGGGTAGCCTGGCTCCGTTCGTCGGAAATCCGGTAGGTTCATCGAGAATCCGTTGGACTCTAGCCTGTCGAAAGGCCGTCAGTCCGTGGTTCGACAAACTCACCATGAACGGATTTGACGGCTTGGCTGCAAACACCAAGAGACCCCGGCTGGTGAGTGTGGCGCATTTTAATTGTTCCCTCTCCCTCTGGGAGAGGGTTAGGGTGAGGGCGTACCCCTGTGGCAAACTTGGGGGAAACACTCACGACTCTACCGCCGCTCCCACCTTATTGCCTGCAAGGGTTTCGGAGAATAAAAAGACCACGTCTGGTGAGTGTGGCGCGTTTTCGGGCATGGCGGGTTATGGTATTATTTGCGACGGAGGATGCAATGTTCGGATTGGGCGTGTTGACAGTCAGTACATCGGGCGCACAGGGCAACCGCGAGGATACCAGCGGTCAGGCCATACGCGACATGCTGACGGCCGAGGGCTTCGAGCTCGTGCGATCGGAAATCGTTCCCGATGACCACGCCACCATCGCGGCAAAGATGGCCGAATGGGCCGACTCACCGGACGTGAACTTGATCGTTTCCACCGGCGGGACCGGCTTGGGCCGGCACGATGTCACCCCCGAAGCCTGCCTATCCATCCTGGACAAGGAAGTCCCAGGGATGGCCGAGGCCATGCGGGCCAAGACCCTGGAGTTCACTCCCATGGCGATGATCAGTCGATCGGTCGTCGGAATCCGAAACAGCACTCTGATCATCACCCTTCCCGGCAGCACCAAGGGCGTGCGGGAATGCCTCGAGGTGGTACAACCTGTGCTGCATCACTCCATAGACCTGCTGCAGCGGGAAACAGTGAGCGAGCACCCCAACTGAGGGTGCCGGGAAAACCATACAAGACACGTATTGCATCGCCCGTAACGCGATAAGCACGTTGCGGGTGAATTTGCGCCAAGGGCGCAACAAGACTCTTGAATCGGATTGGCAAGGATGAGTGACGAGTCCATCGAAAAGAATGTGGTCTACTGGCCCAGGGTAAAGGAACTACTCGACGGTATCATGGCGAGATGGATCGAACGCTGGGGGCGAGACCCGCTGCCCGGCATCCACGCCTACTACTGGGAGACACCCGAGGAACTGCAGGCATCGGTGCTTTCCGGCATCCGTGCCATCGAGCCCGGCGTAGAGGGCAAGGATACGCAGCTGGTCCGGTCCCTGGCCCGCAGCGTGGGCACCTCCGGCCGGATGCCTCTGCGAGGTCCCTTCATGCCTCGTGACGAAATCCAGGAAATCATCGATTGGATCGACAACGGGATGCCCCACGGTCCGGACTGCTAGGAGACCGTGATCAAACCGGCGCTGTGACCTGCCTTCGCAGGATGAGCGGGGTAAGACCAGAAAATGGGGCGCACGACTGTGCGCCCCTACGTTATTTCTTGGCCTCGTCTGGAAGATCGCCATTCCAACCGTCTCTCAACCGGCACAGCTAGCGACAGGTATGACGGGCAAATCCGGGAATGAAGAAAGGGGCGCTCAAATGAGCGCCCCTGGCTGTTTGCCATTGCAGGCCCGGGTCTAGCGGAGGACGGGCTCGTCTTCCTTGACGTAGACCTGGATGCGGCCACGGGTGTGGTCGATGATGGCGATCCGACCCTGTTCGTCGACGCGGACGCCGCAGGGATGGGCGAAGCGCTGCTCGTAGGTGGGATCGTTGGCGTGGGCCAGATTCCGCTGCCGAATCATGTCGGGGTTGGAATTCAGCTTGTCCTTGCCCCACTTGGAGAGGGCGGCGTCGCCGCGGAACATGGTGACGAAGCGACCGTCGGGAGCGAAGACCTGCACCCGGTTGTTCATCCAGTCAGCGACGTAGATGTCGCCGTCGGCGTCGACAGCGACGCCGTTGGGACGGTTGAACTGGCCGACGCCATCGCCGGTCTGTCCGATGGACTGCTGCCATTCGCCGTCGTGGCTGAAGACCTGGATGCGGTCGTTGCGCCAGTCGGCGATGTAGATGTTGTCGTTGCTGTCGAGGCTGATGCCCCACGGCAGGTTGAACTCACCGGGGCCGCTGCCCTCGGAGCCGAAGCTACTGATGAACTGGCCATCAAGCGAGAACTTCTGCACCCGGTTGTTCTTGCTGTCCACGACAATCATGTGGCCGTGGGAATCGATGGCCAAACCGGCAGGACCGTTGAGCTCGCCTTCGGCAGATCCGGAGACGCCCCACTTGCTGACGTAATCGCCATCGGCAGTGAACTTGGTGACGCGATTGAGCCACTCATCGGCGACATAGACGTTGCTGTCGGCGTCCAGTGCCACGGCGGTGGGCCAGACGAACTGGCCGTCGCCCTCACCGTACTCGCCGAAAGCGCTGACATATTCCTCGTCCAGCGTACACACAGTCATGTGGACACCATCGGGACGGTTCTCGTAGGAGCGGTTGACGACATAGACCGAGCCGTCGGAAGCGATTGCCATGTCCACCGGGTTGCGGAAGCCGGTGCCGGCGAATTCATTCCGGCCGACGGCATGGCTATGGTAAAACGTTCGGTCTTTCAGACCGAAGAAATGTGTTGCCATATCCTTACCTCGTCTTGCTTTGTGCGTGGGGAAGGCGCCATGCGTGGCGCCCTCCCTGTGGATTCAGTGGCCAGAACTCGTTTAGGTGTTGAAGAACTTCACCCGCTCGAAGTTGCCGTTGACGATGGGCTCAGCCTCGAGGTTGAACCAATCTTCGAGAATAGTGGAGTAGACAGAGCGGAAGTCCAGGTTGAAGGCGAGGTTGCCGCCCACTTCCTGATCTGCCGGAGCCAGGGACGGGTACGTGCCGTAGACGCCGCCCTTGACGTGCTCGCCCACTGCGAAGGCGACGCTGGCTGCGCCGTGGTCGGTGCCGGAGCCGTTGTCGGCGACGCGGCGGCCGAACTCACTAAACAGCAACAGGGTTACGTTGTCGCTGGCGTCGTGGTCGCGCAGGTCGGTGAAGAAGGTGTCAACGGTGTTGGAAACGTCGGTCCACAGGGCGGCGTTGGCCTGCGCCTGGTTGGCGTGGGAATCAAAGCCATTGTAGGGCGACGTGGTGTACAGCACGCGGGTGCCGAAGTTGGCCAGATGGGTCTGGGCGATGTTCTTCATGTAGCCGCCAATGACGGTATTCGAGTACTCGACATTGGAGGTGTACTTGTCGGGAGCGGTGGCCAAAATGTCGGCGCCCTTGAGGGCATCGGTTCCGGTGGAGTGGATGTAGTCCATGACCGGGCCGGTTCCGATGGCCGGGGAGTACATGCGGCCAAATACGTCCAGAGCCTCGTTCCGCTGGTTCTCACCGTCGATGCCGGTGAGCAGGCCATAGGTCTCCAGGTTGCCGACGGAGGCAACGGGAACGCCTTCCATCACCAGGGCGCGGGGCAGGCCGCGGCCGAAGTTAACGGAGGTGAGAACGTTCTCGGCGGTGGGATCCATCAGCTTGGCGGCGCGGCCCAGCCAGCCCTCGGTTCCGATGATTTCGGGCTCACAGGTGTGCCAGATGTCCATGCTGCGGAAGTGCGAGTAGCTGGGGGTCGGATAGCCGATGCCGACGAACACTGCCAGCTGGCCGGCTTCCCAGAACTTCATCAGGGGAGCCATGGTGGGGTGAAAGCCCAGCTCGTCGTTGATGGGAATGATCTGGTCTTCCGGCACACCAATGGTGGGGCGGAAGTCGCGGTAGTGGCTGCTGTTGCGGGGGATGACGGTGTTCAGGCCGTCGTTACCGCCGGACAGAGAGAGGACTGCCAGGACGGGATCTTTCGCGGTCGATACCATTTGCTGCTCCTTATAGCGTTGTGATTTGCTCTTTTACCGTTACCTGGATTCTTTGTCCAACCGCCCACTCTGGCGTGAGCGGTTGGGACAGCAAAAGCCGGTTTTACTCGAACTGGAACTCGGCGGTGGCGGCGATCATCTGGAACATTTCGCCGGTGCGGCGAGTGAAGGTGGTGCGCTCGTCATCGCTGCCGTGGCTGAGGTTGCCCTCCTGGGAAGCGTGGGCGACCAGCTGGGCGTGGGTGTCGGAGGTGACCTGCACCGGGCCGGTCATTTCGAGGCAGCCGTCCACGAACTGCTCGGGCGTCATGCTGGCGCCGCGAGCCATCAGGCGGTCGACCAGGCCACGAACGCCATCGAGCTCGGTGTTACCGAGGAGCTCAGCGGCGAAGTTGATGCGCTCAACCAGCGTGCCGCTGTCGATCCACTCACGGCCGGTGTGCCAGCCTTCCACCGTGGGCGGGTTCATCAGGTCCTGGCCCATGTACTTGGGCTCCTGGGACAGCTCGAACAGGCCGGGCTTGATTTCCTTGTGCTCGCCGACCATGCGGAGCAGGCTGATGACCATTTCGGCGGGGTTCTTGACCTTCTGGTACCGGACCGACTCATCCTTGAAGAACTCGGAGGTGAAGAGGACCTCGAGCATGGCCTGAATGGAATGGCCGGAATCGAAGTAGGCCTTTTCAAGCGCCTTGATGGCCTCGATGTCCCGCGGCGGGGTCAGACGCCAGGCGGGTATCTGCGGCTCGTCCGCGACGAAGAAATTGTACATATGGCGGGCGAGGAAGCGGGCCGTGCCCTGCTGCTCGCAGATGATGCGGATGATGTCGTCGCCGTTCCAGGGACCCGTTTCGCCCAAAAAGGTCTTTTCCGAGTCGTCGTGGTCGGCCGGGTCGAAGCGGAACTGCCAGGGACTGCGGCCGTGGGGGAATGGCGGATATGCCGGAGCAACGTTCCACCCGGTAAAGGCGCGGGCGCAAACCTTGACGTCGTCCTCGCTGTAGTTGAACGCGCCGTCGTGCCCGACACCGAGGGAGAAGAGCTCAAGGAGCTCACGGCCGTAGTTCTCGTTCAGGTTGGCCTTATGGGACTCGGTGTTGTCCAGGTAGTACATCATGCCGGGGTTCTCGGACAGCCTGAGCAGCAGGTCGTCGAAGCGGCCCATGCCGTGCTCCCGGAACATGTTGACCATGATGCCCATTTCCTGGCCGGAGTCGATCTTGCTGTGGCCGGCGCAGAAGATCATATGCCAGAAGAGGGCTACCTTCTCCTGGAGCTGGTTGGGGCTGTTGATCATCCGGTATACCCAGAGCTGGGTATTGACTTCGATGGCGCCCGGTTCGTAATAAGCCGGGTTGTAGCGCATCAGGATGTCTTCGTCGAGGCCACCGGTGGGGTTGAGCAGTTCATGGACTACCTTATCGTAGCCCTGAGCCGCCTTGGCTTCGATCTCATCCCTGCTGGCGCCAAAACCGGCGCGGCGCATCAGGTGAGCTACCAATGCGATGTCCTGGTCAGCCATATGCTCCTCCTTTTTTGCTTTTCCTTTTCCGTTGTGTCTGATACCAGGTTGTTATATTCGGCCATACTGCCGTGTTACAACAGGGTGCGCCCCGCTTTGACGGAAGCTCCGTCAGCTTGGGATGCAACCCTTATGTAACATTCATTACAAGATAGAAATATATGGCAATCAGGGAGAGGTGTCAACCATATTCCTGATTGGCCGCGCGATTTCACTGGTATCTCTGGCGGGCTATTGTACTATACGCGGGGCCCGTTATCAGCAGCAGTACTGAACCGCTCAACGTCGCCCGGACTTTGGCCTCGCACTCGCCCGTATTTCGTCGAGAATCAGAGAGTAAATCCGTAGCGCCGACCCACACGAGAGCAGCAGCACCTTGGCTATCACCTGTCCCTACTGCGCCAACCGGAATCCGCCCGACCACTCCTTTTGCCATCGGTGTGGCTCGTGGCTTGGCGAAGATACGTCCGGTGCCATCCCCGGATCTGAGCACTCGGCGTTCCGGCGCCCACCCGATGAGTCGAGGCTGCCTCCGCGGGGGTCGTTCCGTTCCGGCCTCTACAGGCTGATACGGGCCGTGATGATCAATCAGAGGCCACTATCTTCCCGGGTAAACAACGCTGCAGCGACTAAGTCCGGCAGAGTTGCGACCGGAACCCTGGCTTCAATCGCTCCTGAAGCCAGTGCCAATACAGCTGCAGTGCGATCCCACCCCAAGGAACTGTTTCCCCGTAATGCTACAGCTGGCCAAACTGCGGCACTCGAGGCCACTGACACGCCAACCGCTGAGGCAATCGCCAGCGACGTTGGAGCCGAGCGGATGGCGCCGTCAGTGGAATTTCCGAGAGGCAGGAGCGGGGCAGTTGATGCCGCCCTGCACTGGCTGGCAAGGGCATTCCTGCTTCGACACTTGCTGCCGGCGGGTTCTAGGCCGACTGTAAGTCCGGCTGTATACACTGCCACAGTCCGCCCGGCTGGTCGCAACAATCAGAGTAGTGCGGTCCGGGGCGTTTCACAAGACGATTCGGCGTACGCGTTTCAAACACCGGAGCCAGCCCAGCTCCGAGAAGCCCGACTTGCCCCACCACCCGCCATTACTCCCCGGATTGGCTCCCGTTTGCGGGTCCTGTCGGCGGTTTCCGGCTGGCGGCTTGCTCCTGATATGGTCACCCGCGCAACCGGCGCTTTCGGCATGGTGAGCGCCGCGTCGGGCAGCGTTCGCAGCACACTGGCTTCGGCGGAAGTACTGACGGTGCCGCGTTATGTGGAGGTGGTGGCGGTAGCGGCCCTGACGCTGGTGGCGTTGTTCCTGCGGGCCTGGGACCTCTCCGGGGTACCCGCGGGCATCCACCCTGACGAAACTGAGCTGGCCCTGGAGGCCATCCGGTCGATAGAGAGCGGAGGGCTGGGCATCTGGTCCGGTGTCACCCTGGGGCACCCAGCGGGATACGCCCACTGGATGTCCCTGATCTTCCGCGTTGGCGAGGCCGACGTGACGACCATGCGACTGGCCTCTGCGATCCCGGGAGTCGCCATGGTGCCCATCGCCTACCTGCTGGTGCGGAGCCTGTTTCCCTTTCGCGTTGCGCTGTTGTCTTCAGCACTGCTGGTCTTTTCCTTCTGGTTTGTAATCCAGAGTCGCATCGCCTTCGGCGGAATCACCGCTGTGCTGATGGCAATGCTGGCCATGTGGCTGCTCATCGAGACCGTGCGCGGACGGCGATGGTGGATTGCGGTCGCGGGTGGGGTGGCCCTCGGCCTGGGTCTCTACACGTTCAAGACCTTCCTCATATATTTCGCGGGTATCTGGGGTGTGGCCCTGTTGGCCGCCGCAATGCACCCCGAGGTGAGGCGCAACCGCGAGATTTGGCTGGCTCTGGCCGTCTCGGTGATAGTGGGTGGCCCCATGCTGATGTTCTACGCGACGTCGGGTTTCATCGGGGCCAATCTCAACGACCTCTACCACGTCTCCCTGGCCTCTCCGTCCACCTGGCTGAGAATCCCCGGTCTGGCCATCGACGCGGTGTTGCTGGTGCACCTGCCAGTCCAAGGAAACACGACCGACGCAGCGCCTGCCATTCCGTTGCTGCCACTGGTCGCGGCCCCGCTGTTTTGGGTGGGATTGGCGGCCACGCTCCTTACTCTCAAGGACCGGCGAAGCCAGCTTCTGCTGGCGGGATGGTTCATCGGCATGGTCCCGGTCCTGTTCGTCCCCGGAGTGGAAAGCAGACGCTACCTGCTGGGGATATTCTTCCTCCTGATATTCGTCGCCATCGGCGCCGACGCTCTGATGAACGTACTGGGGACCCAACTACGGCAGCGGGTCCGATGGCCGGGCACATTCCCGGCCTGGCCGCGGCGACTTGCCGCCGCGGGAGTCGTGGTCGGGGCCGTTGCCTTCGTGGCGATGTTCTCGTTCCAGAACCTCCGGGAAGTTGACCGCTGGTCCGAGGGAGAGTCACTGAGGTGGTTTTTCAATTACGACTACCACCAGGCATTGCTTTCCTTGCAGGATACAAATCCAATGGCCGAAATCCGCTTATACTCTGCGCGGCACTCCTTTGACAGCAGCATCCGCCGCTTTCTGCTCCCCGACGCGGAGGGTGCCGACGGCAGCCGCGAGCCCTGTGGGGAGGGAGCAGTTCCTGCGACCCGTCAAGTTGCGGGGGATACGATAGTCGTGCTGCTGGATGAATTCTTACCCTTGGCTGATGCGTTGAAATCGGAGATTCCCGGCGCGGTGAAACTCGCAGAGGGTGCGGAGGGCGGCAGGCAAATCTTTGCCGTATTTCTGGTTCCCGGAAGCGGATCGAATTGAATGCTGCTTTGTGGCAAACCTGCCCCTGGTCGAAACGGACCGGCCAGCCGAACGCACCGGAGCTACACGAGTTCCCGCAACGCCGTACTAGTCTTGCTTTTCGGCGCAATTTTTTACTTGACACTGTTATGGGCCATTGCTAACATCCGATGCCATACATCGGGTGCCGATGTTAATGATTCTTCCTGATGGCTTCTCGACGAAGGCAGGACTGAGTCACTGGCTATGACAACAGAAGCGAACACGGGTAAACCTGCGGCTGTGTCCTCTGGTCCCGCACTGCCGGGGATGTTCACCCGGTACAAGACGTGGATCGAGGATGAACTCGGTCGTTCTGTGCCGGACACCGCAGGGGCGGACGTCCATCTGCTGCAGGGCTATCACCTGGGGTGGCTCGGCCAGGACGGCACTCGCGCGGTAGGCGGCTCTTCTCAGGGAAAGGCCCTGCGTCCCACGCTGTGCCTCTTTGCCTGCGAGGCGGTCGCTTCCTCATTCGAGCGCGCTCTGCCGGCTGCCGCGGCCCTGGAGCTGATTCACAATTTCTCGCTGCTCCATGACGACATACAGGACCAGGACCTGGAACGGCGGCACCAGCCCACGGCCTGGAGCGTGTGGGGCGTCCCCCGTGCTCTGGTGGCCGGCGACGCAATGCACTCCACCGGTGACCTGGCGGTGTTGCGGGCGGAGGAGGAGGGTGTTTCCCCCGGGGTCGTTCTCCAGGTATCGACGATCCTGACCAACAGCTACCTGGCAATGATCGAGGGGCAGTGTCTCGACCTGCGGTTCGAGAGCAGGACGGACATCACGACGGACGAATACCTGCACATGATCGCCTGCAAGACCGGTGCCCTCATCCGGTGCGGCCTGGAGACCGGAGCGTTGCTGGCCGAAGGCGATGAACCGACGGTCCGGGCTTTTGCCAGCTTTGGCGAGGGACTGGGCCGGGCATTCCAGATCAGGGACGATTACCTGGGCATCTGGGGCGACGAGGCCACCCTGGGCAAGGCAACGGGGAACGACATCCTGCGCCGCAAGAAGTCGTACCCGGTGGTGTATGCCCTGGAACGGGCAGCGGGGGCTGCCCTGGACGATCTTCAGCGCATATACGGCCAGGACGAGTTGGAGGAGGACGATGTCCAGCGTGTGCTGGCGATCCTGGACGAGGTGGGTGCCCGCGAAAACGCACGGATGGTGACGGAGGAGGCGGCCAACCGGGCCCTGGACTCCCTGGCGCCCGTGTCGCTGCCGGGTTGGGCCAAGGCCGAGGCCGAGGAACTGGTGGATTTCCTGGCACGAAGGGAATACTAGGAGCCCCGGAGAGTCTAGAATATGCAATGACTGGAGGCGCCCACGAAAGGCGGCTCCGGGAACCGAATGCAGCCGTTCTGATAAGGAAGGTCAATGACCACAACAGTAAAACGCGCCAAACGGCCCATGGAGCTCTCCGTCCGCCTGGCCGGCTACATCCTCAAGCAGAAGGCGAAGGGCAGGAGCAAGTTCCCGCTGGTGACCATGCTGGAACCCCTGGAGATGTGCAACCTGGCCTGCATCGGCTGCGGGCGGATCCGCGAGTACAAGCCGGTGCTGGACAAGATGATGCCCGTCGACGAAGCCATCGCAGCGGTAAAGGAATCGGGAGCGCCCATCGTGTCCATCGCGGGAGGCGAGCCCACGATCCACCCGCGCATCCACGAGATCATCAACCGTCTGATAGAGGACAAGTACTTCGTCTATTGCTGCACCAACGGGCTGCTCCTGCCCCGGGTGCTGGAAAAGGTGCAGCCTTCCAAGTATCTCTGCTGGGTGGTGCACCTGGACGGCATGGAGGAAAAGCACGACGAGTCGGTGGCTCGCGAGGGTGTGTTCACAAGGGCCGTGTCCGCCATCCAGGAAGCTCTGGACAAGGGATATAGGGTCTGCACCAACACCACCGTGTTCCGCGGCAGCGACGTCGAGGACCTCTCGGAAATGTTCCGCATGGTCAGCGACATCGGGGTTGAGGGCTCCATGATCTCGCCGGGGTACGATTTCATCGACGCCCCTGACCAGGAGTTATTCCTCACTCGCCAGGAATCGCACGAGTTGTTCCGGCAGCTGCTGGACCCTGAACAATCGGAGGGGGCCAAGTTCTACAACAATCCGCTCTACCTGAATTTCCTCAAGGGCGACCGGGAATACCAGTGCACCGCATGGTCCAACCCCACCTACACGGTGATGGGATGGCGCAAGCCCTGCTATCCGCTGGCCGACGAGCACGTGGAGCACGTGGCGGAACTGTTCGATAAGGACCTGTGGGAGAACTATGGCGTGGGCCGGGACCCCCGCTGCTCCAACTGCATGATGCACTGCGGGTTTGAATCGGCCACCATTTTCAATGCGGTCCAGTCGCCCCGCGATTGGGCGACACTGATCAAGTCCGGCGCGGCCCACAAGGGCGGTATCACCGCGGCGTAATGCGGGATTTCCCAGGTATGTCAACGCCAAAGACGCAGAATAAGGAAGGGGAGAAGAGGTAGCGTTGCTCTACGTCGTCGCGGCTATGCAACCGGAACTGGCCGGTTTGCAACGGGAAGTTGACGCACTCGAACCAAATCGGGGCGGCAGATTGCCCGTGGAGTTCCACTTTGCCGGCGTTGGACCCCGGCGCGCCGGCGCAGCGATGAGCGAGGCCCTGGCGAAGGCCAGGCGTCGGCCCGAGGGGGTGCTGATGCTGGGAGTGGCCGGTGCCGTGAATCCCGGCATGCAAACAGGCGACCTGATCCTGGCCGATAAATATGCCCTCGACTCCGAGGCAGACGGTGGGACGGATATCTCACCCGACGCAGGGATGCTGGAATTGGCTGAGGCGACAGCGACCGAACTCAGGATGCCAGTGAGCCGGGCAAGCTCCCTCACCGTCGACCACCTGGTCGTGGAAGGTGCGGAGCGACGGGAGCTCAGGGAAAAGTACGATGTCGGCAGCGTGAACATGGAGGATTACGCCGTGGCGTCCGCTGCCACGCAGGCGGGCGTGCCCTTCCTTTCTGTGCGCGTAATCCTGGACACCGCGGAACAGAGCATCCCGGGTTTCCTGCCGGGACTGTCACGCAAACCCAATGCCGTGCTGACCCAAATCGCTCTCAAGCCATGGCGAATTCCCACGCTGTGGAAGCTGAAATCGCAGATGGATTTGTGCCAGGCGGTTCTCACCCGCTTCGGACTGTTATACCTGGAACGGGAGGCCCAAAGGCGAAAAAGACAAAGGGAAAAGGCGGCCAGCGAGGCCATTTACTAGCTCGATCAGGCAGGAAAACCGGAGAATAGCAAGTTGGCATGAAAGTCCTGGTCACCGGCGCAACGGGGTTCGTGGGTGGAAATCTGGCCCGTGAGCTCTGGGGCAGGGGCTACGAGGTCCGGGCGCTGGCCAGGCCCGGGAGTAACACCTTAACAACGGATGGCACCGGCATCCACCGGGTTGAGGGCGACATCCTTGAAAGGGAGTCGCTTGACCGCGCGATGGAGGGTTGCGAGGCGGTCTTCCACTGCGCCGCCGCCTACACCTTCTGGTCGCGGCAGCCAATGGGGGTGCGGCGGGCCAACGTGGAGGGCACGATCAACGTCCTGGAATGCGCGACGGCAGCACGCGTGGAGCGCGTGGTGTACACCAGCACCGTCTCCACCATCGGCATCCCGAAGGACGGCGGCCTGGGAGATGAGGGGACACCCCTCACCCCGCAGGCGCTCCACGGTCATTACAAGGAAAGCAAGTTCGAGGCGGAACAGGAGGCGCTGAGACTGGCAGAAGAGGGCGTCCCGGTGGTGGTGGTCAATCCGACGGCCCCGGTGGGCCCATGGGACGTAAAGCCGACGCCCACAGGAAAAATAATACTGGACTTTCTAAGGAGAAAAATACCGGCGTACCTGGCCACCGGAATGAACCTGGTGGATGTGGCCGACGTCAGCGCAGGACATATCCTGGCGCTGGAACGGGGCCGCAACGGCGAAAGATACATCCTGGGAAATCGGAACGTGACGCTTAAAGAGATGTTTGCGATGCTCTGCAATATAACCGGGCTGCCGGCGCCGCGAGTGCGGTTGCCTTACTGGCTAGTGGTCGGGGCCGGTTACGCCGAGCAGGCAGTGTCGGCGGGACTCCTGCGCCGGGAGCCGCTGATCCCCGTGGAGGGAGTGATTGCGTCGAGGAAGCCCGCCTGGGTCAGCAGCCAGCGGGCGATCTCCGAACTCGGATTACCCCAAAGCCCTGTGGAGGGGGCGCTTGAGAGGGCGGTCGAATGGTTCGCCGCCAATGGCTATATGGTTGCGCGTAAGCGGGCGTCAAATGGAACTGCGAGGTAGGGATTAGGCGTTGATGACAGAGTCTGTACATCCATCGCCGAATGGCGTGGCCACGCCGGAAGGGCTGGCGAAAGAAGTGAGGAAGGCAATCAGCCACTCCCACGAATATTTTCGTGGTGCCCAACACCGGGACGGATACTGGTGGGGGGAGCTGGAATCCAACCCCACAATGGAAGCCGAGTACCTGATGCTGAGCCATTTCCTGGGGCGCCAGAACCCGGAACGCTGGCGCAAGATGGCCAACTACATTCTGACCAAGCAGCAGCCCGACGGCTCCTGGGGCCAGTATTACGAGGCTCCCGGAGACATCAGCACCAGCGTGGAGTGCTATTTTGCCCTGAAACTGGCGGGCCATACCGCGGATTCGCCCCCGCTGATAAAGGCCCGAGAGTTCATCCTCAGCAGGGGCGGCGTCCCGAAGACCAGGGTGTTCACCAAGATCTGGCTGGCCCTGTTCGGTCAGTGGGAGTGGAGCGGCACTCCAAACCTGCCACCTGAGCTCATCCTCCTGCCGTCGTGGGCGCCGTTCAACATCTACGAATTCTCCAGCTGGGCGCGCGCCACCATCGTGCCGATGAGCATCATCCTGACCGAGCGGCCGTTCTGTCCCGTGCCGGAGTCCGCCCAGATAGACGAGTTGTACCCCGATGGACGCGAGGCCACGGACTTTTCGCTGAGCATCCCGGACGACTGGTTCTCGCGTGGACTGTTCACGCTGGACCGCCTGATGAACATTTACCGCAAGTCTCCCATGCAGCCCCTGCGGGGATTCGCGAGGCGCCGGGCCCTTGAGTGGATCCTGGAGCACCAGGAGGCGGATGGTGCCTGGGGCGGCATTCAGCCTCCGTGGGTCTACTCTCTCATCGCTCTGCATCACGCCGGCGACGATGAGTTCGCCGACGCCCTGAACAAGGGATTCGACGGGTTTGATTCCTTCGCCATAGAGGATGAAGAGACCTGCTCGGTACAGGCCTGCATCTCTCCCGTGTGGGACACCTGCTTGGCCCAGGTCGCGCTCCTAGAGTCCGGCGTGGCCCCCAACGACCCAATGGTTCAGCGGTCGACCAACTGGCTGGTGGACAACCAGATCCTGGCGGAAGGCGACTGGCAGGTGCGCGCCAAGGGCACGCCCCCTGGCGGCTGGGCCTTTGAGTTCCACAACGAGAAGTACCCGGACATCGACGATTCGTCTGAGGTCATCATTGCCCTGGCCCTGGCCAGGCTGGACGGAGCGGATGACCGGAAGCGCATTGATGCCATCAGCCGGGGTGTGGAATGGATCGAGGGCATGCAGTCGAGGAGCGGCGGATGGGCAGCCTTCGACAAGGACAACGATCGTCAGTATGTGGCCAAGATCCCCTTTTCCGATTTCGGTGAGACGCTGGACCCTCCCAGCGCTGATGTAACGGCCCACATCCTGGAGATGTACGGGCGACTGGGTTTCCCGGCATCACACCCCCCGGTCCAGCGCGGCTACCTATACCTGCGCCAGGAGCAGGAGGCAGACGGCCCATGGTTCGGACGCTGGGGGGTGAACTATGTTTACGGGACCGGGGCTGCCCTCCCGGCCATGGAGGCCATCGGCGAGGATATGGACCAGCCCTATATCCGCCGCGCGGTGGACTGGCTGCTGAAACACCAGAACGAGGACGGCGGCTGGGGTGAGTGCTGCGGTTCCTACGTGGACGATTCTCTCCGGGGCGTCGGCCCATCCACGGCATCCCAGACAGCCTGGGCGCTGCTCGCCCTGATCTCGGCTGGAGAGGCCGGCTCGGACGCCAGCCTCCGAGGTGTCCAGTATCTCCTGGACATCCAGCAGTCAGATGGTAGCTGGGACGAGCCTTATTTCACTGGAACAGGGTTCCCGGGCTACGGCGTCGGACGTCGCCAAAACGGAATGCCCAAGCCCGGAGAATCGGGCTACCAGGGCCTGGAAATGCCCGCCGGATTCATGATCAATTATCACCTCTATCGGAATTATTGGCCCCTGCTGGCGCTGGGACGCTTCGCCCGGGCCATTGCCAACTCCACCCTGGATCAGCGGCACCACGAGAACGGCGCCGCATGCCCGAAGCCCGCAGCAAAAGGTGCGGTTAAAGGACGCGAAGCATGAAGACCAAATCGTTCTGTCTCAGTGTCAAGACCAAGGAGGCGCCGGAATTCATCGATATAACCGACTGGGTGTCGGGCTGTATCGCTGAATCCCATGTAAACAACGGGTTCGCCGTGGTTTACTCGAAACACACCACTGCCGCGGTCAAGATCAACGAGAACGAACCCCTCCTCCTGGAAGATATGGCCACTTTCCTTGAGGAATTTGCTCCGCGGCACGCACCTTACCGGCACAACGACTTCGAGATCCGCACGGTCAACATGAACCCCGACGAGTCGCCGAACGGACATGCCCACCTGCAGCACCTGTTGCTGGGGACCAGTGAGACCGTTCCCATTCTGAACGGTGAGATGCAGTTCGGCACCTACCAGAGCATTTTCTTCATCGAGCTGGATCACCCGCGAAACAGGGAAGTCATGGTCCAAGTGGTCGGGGAATAGCTAACTTGTCCAGGGAGACGCCGGGACTCGCGGCATTCCGCGGTCCGCGTCCCTCCCGCAAAGCCCGGCGGTAATGGCTGCATCAACGTCTGAACTGGAGTTGGCGTACGCCGACTGCCAGCAGCTCACGCGGCGTGAGGCAAAGAATTTCTACTATGCGTTCGTGACCCTGCCGCAGGAAAAGCGGAAGGCCATTTACGCGGCATACGCTTTCTGCCGCCACTGCGACGACTCGGTGGATGAGGCCGCGTCGCCGGAGGACAAGCTGTCCGCCCTGGCTGACCTCCGCTCCAGTCTCGCCCAGGCCTATCAGGGGAAGGCTCCAACCCCGACGTTTCTCGCTCTGGCAGACGCCGCTGATCGATACTCCATTCCCGAGGAGTATTTCCGGGAAATCATTCAGGGAGTGGAGAGCGACCTGGTCAAGACCCGGTACCAGGACTTTGAGGAGCTCCGCCAGTACTGCTACCGCGTCGCGTCGGTGGTTGGCTTGGTATGCCTCCAGATCTTCCAGTACCGCGACGATGTGGCGCGCGAACACGCCGTGGACCTGGGCCTGGCCATGCAGCTGACCAACATCATGCGGGATGTGCGCGAGGACTGGAGCATGGGCCGGGTTTACCTGCCCCAGGACGAGATGGCGCGATTCGGATACACCGAGGAGCAACTGGAGGCCGGAATCCACAACGAGGCGTTCGTTCAGCTGCTGACGTTCCAGGGAGAACGGGCCCGGCAATATTTCCGCAGCGGGTCCCGGCTGTTGCCATACCTGTCGCGACGCAGCAGGGCCTGTCCGGCGGTCCTGGGGGCTATTTACTCCAGGGTATTGGACCGCATCGAGGCATCGGGCTACAACGTGCTGGGCGAACAGCGCGTCGCGCTCTCCACCGGGGAAAAACTCCGGATTACCGCGAAGGCCTGGCTGTCGAGCATGCTGGCGCCACCGCGGCTGCGGTAGGCCCTGAAACGGCTTTTGCCATAGCCCGCCCGGCGATAGTATCCCGGTTTCTCCCAGGGTACCCACGAGGGGCGGTCCGGCAACAGTTATGGCGCCGCGACGCAAGGGCAATCCCTGTCTCCATGGTTGCACTGTTTCCCAGCTGAACTGAGACGCTGCCCATCCGGTCCCCAAGGCTATCGCATTTGCATCCCGGCCTCCGTCGTTAACGCTCTCACAGGGTGGGCGTGTAAAAGTTATTGTTTTTCCTCTCATTTTCTCGCATTCCCTTGCATTCCGGGCAGCCGGCCGGTGTAAGGCAGAAGGCCGATGCGCCGATCCGGGTCCGACGAATCGGTCTCAAGCCAGAGTAGAGATGCGTCATGGGGCTTGGCAAGACGAAAATGTCACTGGGCTATCCTAATGCGATAGCCCCGACCCGGCCTCCAAATGGCCCATTACCGGCCCCCTCGGGATGCTAGACTCTTGATATGACCACTCAGCAAAAAGTCGTAGCCATCACAGGCTCCTCGGGTCACCTGGGCACAAAGCTCCTGGAGCACCTTGAGGACCTCCCGGGGCTTGGCAAGCTGCTCGCCTTTGATACGCGGCCGTTGAGAACGCCGGTCAACAACATTGCCGCATTCCGCAACGATGTATCCGAGTCGATCCACGCAGAATTGGACCGGTACCGCGTCACCACTCTGGTGCACCTGGCGTTTCAGTGGCGCAAGGGGCTGCGCCGGCGGGAGGCTGAGGCCTTTAGCATGCAGAACAACAAAA
This sequence comes from Dehalococcoidia bacterium, assembly GCA_963664175.2. GTDB lineage: Bacteria > Chloroflexota > Dehalococcoidia > Lucifugimonadales > UBA3495 > VXOI01. The sequence goes on along the minus strand of CAXXOI010000046.1, from coordinate 3,590 downwards.
TGCTGGAGGAGGTCATCAGTTCCTGTGTATCCGCCAGGGTTGGACACATCGTGTACATCAGCTCTCACTCTGTTTATGGTCCAGGCCCGGACTGTCCCCTCCCGCTCAGTGAGGACTGGCCGCCGCGCCCAGCGTCGGGTTACCCCTACGCCGAGGACAATCGACGAGCCGAGGAACGGCTGCTGCAGTTATCCGAAGAACACCCGGAGGTAAAGGTCACGATATTGCGCAGCTGCCCTGCCCTGGGCGTACATACGTCGATCGACCTGCTCCAGGAACAATATTTTCCTGGCTGGCTGGGGCTGTCGGACTACAACCCGCCTCTTCAGTTCGTGAGCGACGATGACCTGGCAAGGATCGTGTCTCTCGTAATCCAGCAGGAGCATACCGGCATCTTCAATGTTGCCGCAGACGGCGTTGTATTCCTGGGGGAATTCGCGAGGGAACTGTCGGCAAAGCGAGTCCAGATGCCCTCGGTCGTCGCCTATCCCGTTAAGCGTCTTACGGGAGGGATGTTGGTGGAATACAGCCACTACCTCGACCGATGGCCTGTCATCATGAGCACCGCGAGGCTGCGGCAGGCTACCGGTTACAGGTTCCGCCTCAACTCGTTTGACGCCATGTCATCGCTGCTAAGCTACAACGAAGAATTACAGCACCGCCTACCAGCTCTCAAGGGAATTCAACGCGGCGAAGCGGCACCGTTCGCTGTTGAAGAACCCTGATAGACGGCAGGGTGTCGGGAGTTCACCAGACAGCCCCCGAATCCGGAAACGAAGGACCTGCCGTATATCCAGCGGGGCCGATACCCGGGTCTCGGACCGGACGGACAGCCCGAGCTCTCCTGCCCCACCAAACGAATTGCAGTGTTGCTACTGATTTGCGACTGATCATAGACACGGACCCCGGAGTCGACGACGCCATTGCCATCCTGCTGGCGCTGGCTGCCCCCCAAGTGGAGGTCGTGGGCCTGACCACACTGGGCGGCAACGTGCCGAGGGCCCGCGCCACCCGCAATGCCCTTGCTCTCCTCCAAGCCGCCGGGCGCCCGGACATACCGGTGGCGGCGGGGGCGGCCAGGCCGCGTTCGGGACGGTTCACGCCGTCTGTGGCCTTTCACGGCCCGGGAGGCCTGTCGGCCCGTTTGCCTGACCCTGCCGGGGCGCCCGTCCCCGAGACTGCCGTGGAGTTCCTGCAGACCACAATCAAGGCGAATCCCGGGCAGGTCACCCTGGCGGCGCTGGGGCCGCTGACCAACTTGTCGCGGCTGGAGCTACGGCATCCGGGAACGCTCTCGCAGGCGGCTGATGTGGTGATCATGGGGGGCGCCGTTGAGAGTCGGGGCAATGTCACCTCCCACGCCGAGTTCAACTTTCACAGCGATCCTCTGTCCGCGGACCACGTGCTCAGGCTGGGTGTTCCTGCGACCCTGGCGGACCTCGCTGCCTGCCGGCAGATTGGCATCAGCCGCGAGGAGACCGCTGGAATCCACTCGGGATCGTCCATAGGAGACCTGGCGTTGCGAATGCTAAAGGGGTGGTTCACCCGCGACCCGGAGAGACGGCGGTTCGAGTTCTACGACCCCCTGGCCGTGGCGCTGGCGCTCGACCCGGCAGTGGCGACGGTGAGGAAGATCGGCCTCAGCGTTGATACGGCTCCAGGGGAACTTTGGGGGCAATCGCTAATATCCGGAGAACCGGGACCGGTGTCCCTGGCCCAGGCTGTGGATTCAGAAAAGTTCTTCGCGCTGGTCGCAGAACTGTTCGACTGGCGTGGCCTGTAACTCCGGATTTACCCGATCACGGGCAAACGATTGATGCCAGTTGCACCGATGCATTTGCCCTGAAATTTCGTTTTCAATCGTATACAAGTTGAAAGCATTCACTGTACGATGGAAATCCGTCACACGAATGGTGGAATAGAAAGAGGACAAAAATGTCAAAGCTGATCTACTTTATGGCCCTGGTTGCACTTGTGGCGTTGCTGGCGTGCGGAGGAGACGACGCGACCGAGGCCCCGGCCAGCACCGTTGCCTCGCAGCCCACAACGGTGCCGACGGCCATGGCTGAACCCACAGCCACCCCCGAACCGGAACCGACGAACACGCCGGAACCGCCCCCAACCAACACTCCGGAACCTACCCCGGAGCCCACGGAGGCCCCCGCGCCGCCCGCCCAGGAGACCGGGGCAATCAGGCCGCTGCAGCTCGACGATCCGCTGAACGTGGCTGGCGAGCTGTCCGAGTCTGAGCTGGCCTGCGCGTCTGGAGTGGCTGATCTCGGCAGGCTGCTGCAGATATTCTCCGCTCCGGAACAGGCGGACCCCGAAGAACTTTCACAGCTGATCAACTGCATGGAAGACGAGACGGTGCTGCGGTTGTTCATAACTCAGCTGGTCGGATTGGACGAGCCACTCAGCGGGGAGGCCTCAGCCTGTATACGATCCGGAATGGAGGGGATTGATGCCAGGACCGTAATCCTGGCCGGCATGGCGGGAGATGCAGGGGCGGCAATGACAGGGTCAATGACCTCTTTCCTGCTGGTTCTCTCCTGCCTCAACGACGAGGAATTTGCCGCAGCCGCCCCGGCCTTGGGTGTACCGGTGGAAGAGCGAGAGGGGATGCTCTGCCTGATTGGTGAGGTCGGCGGCCCCGAGCAGTTTGCAGCGGCCCTGTCAGGACAGGATGAAGAGGCAATGATGTCCCTGTTGGGTGCGTCAATCACCTGCGGTCTTGAGATGGAGGGCGGCCCGCCTCCAGATTCCACCACAATCGCTCCTCCCACCACGATGGAGCCGGAAACGGGATCGGAGAGTGGGTCGATGACCGGAATGCCCGAGGACCCTTTCGCCAGCGTACTGGCGGGACTGTCGGATAACGAAATCGCCTGCATCTCGGGCGCCGGCATCAGCCCCGAAATGTTGCAGGACCCCTCGGTGATGGATTCAGCCACTCCGGAGCAGCAGACGCAGGTCCTCGGCTGCTTCGAGGACCAGACGGTGCTCAATCTTTTCCTGAGCGGGCTGGTCGGCGACCCTAGACAGCTGAGCGCAGAGACCATTGCTTGCATTCACTCCGGAATGGAGGGCATAGACCTTCGGAGCGCCATGTCAGCTGGTGGCGAGGGAGATCCGCAAACTGCCATGGTCGGAGCCATGTCGGCGATGCTACTGACCACGTCCTGCCTGAGCGACGAGGAGTTGATGGCAGCCGGGCCTACTCTCGGGATGACCCCGGAGGACCGGGATGGCGTGCTCTGCGTGATGGAGCAAGTTGGCGGTCCGGAAGGGATGGCCGAGGTCCTCTCTGCGGAAGACGAGACCGGCATCATGACACTCTTTGGAGCGACGTTAGCATGCGGCCTGGACCTGGAGGGCCTTGCTCCTGGCGGCTAGCGGTTTAACCAGATGCATTTGATGGCGGGGTTGACACCTGACAATCCTTGACGTTAATCCGAGTTGTCAAAATGAGGCCGCTGGTAAGTCACCCCAGCGGCCTCTCTCTTTGCTTGCAGGGTGGCGGTTGCCGGTCAGACGGCCACGGAGCGTGCGGCGGCCTCGGCGCGGAGGATGGGGATGAGATCCCGACCGTA
>CAXXOI010000045.1:0-21573 GCA_963664175.2 Dehalococcoidia bacterium | reverse complement strand
CGACCAGGCGAGGTTGGCCTCGGTCAGGTGAGATTGAAGCCTTGTCGCTATCGGCCTCCACGCGCCCGTAGTGCTGCCTCAGCAGCGGCTCCAGCCTCTGCAGCCTGGCCAGATGCTCCGGGTTGCCCAGGGCAGAACCCAGCTCGGTGAGCGGGGCGTCCTTCAGGGCGTCCACCGTCGGCTGGGCCAGCACCCAGGAGCTCAGCGACAGGTCCAGCACCCTGCGGTAGACGTGGTCCGTCTCCTCTTCCAGCTCCTCAGCCAGCCGCGCCAGCATCTCCTGCGATACTTCCGCGTCGATGGACCTCCGCAGGGCGATCGTTGGTCATTATTTGGGAGAGCACAGGATTGACCGCAAGCAGATTGGGATTCGTAGTGGACCAGTCCCCGCCCATTTCCAGCAACTGGGAGAGGTCCGGGTCGTGGGAAGCACATCCTGCTTGATGGCCTGCCGAAGTTCGGGCGTCCAACGCCTCCCGGAGTTCCGGCATATCGAGGATTTCGCTGAGCGTCGGGTTGAATAGCTCACCGGAGAGTTCAGCACCCTCGTCCTGTCCCGGGCTCAGCTACATCGTCCTCCGGAGCGTGACCATCACTGCCGCCTCTTCGCTGACCGGATAATCATAGACCTCCGAAGTCCGGCCTTGATTGCCTCATCGACTTCCGGGTTGTGCCAAATATCGGAGAGCCTGGCTCCCGCGGGAAGCACCTCCTCCTCGCTCTCCTGCACCCGCCTTAGTGCTGCTTTAACATCATCTCCGAGCAGCGGGTTGTCCAGGATTTCCGCCAGCGTGGGGATTGGTCAGTGCATCCTGGTCTTCCGAATCTCCCGCTTCGGATTCACCCGCACCCTGCTCCCCGGCTTGTCCTTTCTCGGTATCGGGTACGGCCACATCCGCGGACGTTGCCTCCGGGCGGTGACGGGCCAGCACTGCCTGAAATTCCGGCAGTTCCAGCAGCTCCGAAATTGCGGCATCGTGCCGAAGCTGAAAGTCCCGGGCCATGGCCATGATCAGTGGTTCCGCCCCGGAAATGCGGTCCAGCAATTTCCCGGTGATCTGCCAGGCCTTGGGGTCATCCGCAAGTTCCTCGTGAGCTCGGCCTTGACCCCCAGCAGGTGCTTGCCGCCTCCAGTTGGCGGGCCAGCTTGCGCTCGTCGGCAGACGTCAGCAGCCGGACTCGACCGATCTCCCGCAAGTACATGCGGACAGGGTCGTCCAGAACCTCCATTGTCTCGGCAGCCTCGGGGCCACGTTCTGTGTCCTCGGTCCCCGATTCCCCCGGAACTCCCCTCAGTGGTTTCGGTGCCGCTCTCGGACTCCGTACCGTCCCACTGCTCCTCTTCGGCTGGAACGGTGATGGTGGCAGCCCTCGGCGCAGCACTCTCGTCTCCGTCCTCGGATGCGCCATTCTGGACTGCATCCACTTTTCGGAAAATGTCGATAATAGGGTCCCGCTCCTCGGTTTCCTCCTCAGCGGGGGTTTCGAGAAAATCCTCGGGGTTCAGCTCTCTGGATGTTCGGTGACTTACCATGGAAACTCCTTGCATAAGAATGGGAAAGATTAAACTCAATCTATAGATCAAAATTAGGTATAAATCCGACCGGCGCCCCCGGCATGGGCCCGCTTACGCACTACACCGACCGCACGCTGGGCCGCATCCTCTCGTTCCTTTTCAGGCGCTCATTTAGGGCAGCAGCGGCCCGGTGGTCTTCGTCGCCCAGATCATCGGTCGAGTCTGCAAACCTGTCCTGTTCGTCCCGCTTCTGCTGTCGGATACTGCGCTCCTCCAGCCGTGCCACCACGTCGCCGAAGGCTTTGCGACGCTTCAGCAGGTCCATGGGAAGAAGCGTCCGCTCTACGAGAGACTCCAGTCGCTCCCTGACTCCCTCCGGGGCTGCCTCCAGGAGACTTTCCTCAAGCATTCCTTCCGTCCCGGATTGCGAAGCAGCAGACAGATAGCTACTGTAAATCTCGCGATTTTCCGGTCGTTGAAACATGTCCTCCGTAACAGTCTCGGCAAACTCACCGAGATCCGGGTACCGCAACAGAAGTGCGAGGCAGTATTCCTCCACTGGGTCGTGGTCCAACCTCGAAAACGGCGACGCCGTCGCCTGTTCCCCAGCCACTGGCGGCGCCCCGTTAGACGCGGCCCTCCGGCGAGGCTGCGGACCAGCCGGCCTAGTGACGCTGGCCCGCAGTGTATCCAGCGGGACCTCCAGCTTTTCTGCCAGCATCCGGAAGTACAGGTCCTGCTGCGGCGCATCCTGCACCGCGAATATCAGCCGTGACACCTGGTCCGCAATTGCGGCCTTTCCTCCGGGGGACGACGCGTCCACACCGGCTGACATTGCCGAAATCACAAACTCAAGCAGCGGCCTGGCGCTGGACACCAGTTCCTTCCACTCGTTAGGCGACCGCCGGATGACCTCGTCGGGGTCCTGCCCCGGTGGCATGGCGGCGATGCGGATTTCCGGATTTCGCTGTTGTTGCAGCAACGTGGCATTACCGGAGCGCCCTGCAACTTGATGCTGGTATATCCTCCACGAAGATTCCAGGCTTCTGAGTGTGGCCTGCTGCCCGGCTGTGTCCTGGTCCAGAGCCATGGTTACCCGGTCGGTCAGGCGGCGAATGGTGTTGACCTGCGGCTCCGTTAGCGCGGTACCCATGGAGGCCACCACGTTCCGGAAACCGGCCTGGTGCGCCGCGATGGCATCCATGTAGCCCTCGACTATCACCGCCCCTTCCTTCCTGATGTTGTCCCGGGCCTGGTCCATCGCATACAGCAATCGGCTCTTGTCGAACACCTCGCTCTGCGGAGAATTCAGGTACTTGGGTTCGGAATCGTCCAGAGCCCTGCCGCCGAAACCTGCCAGTCGTCCCTCGGCGTCCCGGATGGGGATTATCAGCCGACCGCGAAACAGATCCCGCTGTTCGCCGTCGTCGCCCTCCCTAACCAGTCCGGCGGCCACCAGTCTGGCCGGGTCGAACCCCTGGCGCACCATGTGTTCCCGCAGGGACGTCCCGTCGGAAGGAGCCAATCCTATCTGGAAAGCGTCCGACGCGGCCCGGTCCAGTCCACGGCGTTCCATGTAGGCTCGGGCATCCGTCCCCTGGGTCGAGGCCAGGGTGCGCTGAAAGAACGCGCAGGCCGCCTCGTTCATCTGGAACGCAGGGTCCTCGGCGCGACTGCCCTGGCGGTCCGGCATTGGGAGACCCACCTGCTGGGCCAGTTGCCTTATGGCATCCCTGAATTCGAGCCCCTCTGAGCGCATGACAAAGCCGACGGCATCGCCGCCGGTGGCGCATGCGCCAAAACAGCGCCATGTCTGTCGATCGGGGAACACGTGAAAGGACGGGGTGCGTTCCTGGTGAAAGGGGCAGTTTCCCTTGAAACTACGCCCGGACCTTTGCAGCTGGACTCTCTGCCCCACGACCTCCAGGATATCCAGGCGAGCTTTAATGTCGTCTACCACGGTCACAGCCAGCCCTCCTCAATCCTGTCCCAACGTCTTTAGACCCGGAATTAGACCGGATGCTGAACCCAAAGCCAAAAGGCCGGCCGCCGGATTGCGAAACTCTCCGGGGACCAACCGAACGAGCGGACCACTCACCGACCAGCCTCAAAATCAGCGGCAGTATCGGTTTTTGGACACACTACTCCAACGCTATTATATCAACCCTTTGGCGCTGTTTCAACAGGAAATCAAGGTCGTCGGTAACGACGGCATCGAGCCCGGCAGAGGCCATTCTGGACAGATCGCGGTCGAAGTCCACGTCCCACGCCAACGTCCTGACATTTCGCCGCCGCATGTTGCGCATGAGCTGCGGGTTGTAGCTGTCGTGGGCCGGGTCGTACCAGTGGGCCTGCACCATGCGGCTGAAGCATCGAGACCTGATGGGTGGCGGATGGCGCCGGGACCAGATATAGCCCCTGGTAATAGTCGGATCAACTTTGCGCAGTTCCCACAGGGATATGGGGTTGAAGCTGGAAACCAGGGTGCATTCTCGCCGCTGGTGACGCTGAAGTACCTCCGCGACCTTGTGTGCGATGAGCCGCATCCGGTCGATGACCGCCTTCATTTCCACGTTAATCAGGAAGCTGGATGGCAGCAGATCGAAGACCTCGTCCAGCGTGGGCGGCTGCAGCCCGCGAAACTCCGGACCGAACCATCCTCCCACGTCCTGCGACCGCATCTCGTCGAGGGTGGTGTTGGAGACGAGTCCACGCATCCCGCCAAGACGTTTCAACCCACGGTCATGGAAAACCACCAGCCGGTCGTCACGTGTGAGGCGAACGTCCAACTCTACGCCGTCGGCGCCGCTATCATAGGCCGACTGGAATGCAGGCAATGTATTCTCGGGAGCGTTGGAGACGTCGCCGCGGTGGGCGATGATGAGCGGCACGGGGCGGGAGCCGGGCGGAAAATCCCAAGTGTTCAAGAGCGAGGAAGGGACGGGCGCAGCAGTTGATGTCGGAACTGAAACGGCCAAGCAACACCAATACATCGGCAGGCAATGGAAAGCCTAACTTAATGCGGAACTCCAGGGCTGTCAACATTCAGTGCCGGGGCAACAGGGCCACTGGAAAGTCCGGCGTCACCAGAATTGTATGAATCAGGATTTACGAGATTCTGGGATTTTCAGGATGGTCCTCGACCATGCCCATCCTTTAATCCTGTAAATCCTGATTCAGACAACGACCAAGCAAACATCCTGCTTCCCTCGTTCGGCAATGTCATCATGTACTGCCTTGCTCAGAAGACATCGAAATCAGTATGGCCCTGCCAGCGCTGATAACTCCGATTCCGTGACACCCAGTTCCTACGGCTTCGTATTTCGTGTTTCGCGGGATTATTGCAATTGGCGCAAACCTGTTCCGATTCTTACAACGGTTAGAATACTTGGATTCCTGCCGTTCCAGGCCTTTGGCCTGATGATTGATTGGGTAGCGGATTTGCAATGAGACCCTTGCCCGGAGTTCGCAGCACTGCTCTGGACCTGATGCGAGAGCGAGACTTTCGCTTCATCTGGTCTGTCGGCATTCTCGGCGAGTTCGGGAGACGCTACGAGATCCTGGTGCTCAGCCTGCTGATCCTGGACATCACCGGTTCCCCGGCCGAGTTGATGCTGCTCTGGGTATTCAACAACCTCCCCAGGCCCTTCGTTTCCTCGCTGGCCGGATACATCGCGGACCGCTTTTCCCGCCAGCGTGTCATTCTGCTGATGCAGACCGTCAACGTGCTTTCAGCGGCAGGCCTCTTCCTCCTGATGCTGCAGGGCCTGGATTCGGTGCAGCCCTGGCACCTGTACACGATGGCATTCATACAGGGAATGTCCCGAGCGATAGAGGACCCGTCACGCCGCACAGGCATATTCGACATCGCAGGCCGGGATCGGATCGTCAACGCGATGTCGCTGGACGTCATCGCCCAGAACGTTGGCAAGATGGCTGGCCCTCCGATTGCCGGGCTTTTCATCCAATACCTCGGGTATCCGGCAGCCTACGCCTTTCTCCTTTTCGTCATGGCAGACAACTTCCTGCTGATGACCCGGCTGAGAATTCCCGAGGACATCCAGCGCCCGCCACTGCCGCCCATGTGGCGGGGAATTGGCGACACGTTCGGGTTTGCCTGGCGCAGCGGTGTTCTGGTGGGGATGCTCTCCATCACCCTCGTTATGAACGCATGGGCATTCCCGTTGCAGCAGTTCGTTCCCGCCGTTGGCACCAGCCTCCTGGAGGTCGGCCCCCTGCTGGTAGGCTTCCTTGTGGCATCCGACGGGATCGGACACCTGGTTGGCGCGGCGATGATAGCGTCGACCCGGGGAGTCAGGTTCCACGGGCGTTACTTTGCCTTCGGTTCCATAATCGTGTTGCTGGCCTCCGCGGCATACGTGTGGACTCCGTGGTATGCCGTGGCATTTGTGCTGCTGTTCGCCAGCGGACTGGGTCAATCGGGTTTCTCCACTATGCAGAGCAGCATCATGATGCTGGTCTCGCCCCCTCAAATGCGCGGCCAGATGATGGGCCTTCTCAGTCTCTGCATCGGCATCGCCAACCTGCTTGGAGCGCTGGAGTTGTACTTCGTGGTCTCGGTCTTGACCTTGCAGGAAACCATCTCCCTCCACGCCCTGGCAGCCCTCGCCCTGCTCATACCCGCCATTGTCCTCACACCCCTCATCAGGCGCCCTCTGTCGTCGCCCGAACCCACCCCAGCCACCTGAGAAAGTTGCCCCTCGAATTCCGAGGCATTATAGTCATACTGACCCGCGAACGAGGTCGGTTTGCTGGCCGACAACTTAGGCGGGAGGGATGACCGGAAACGGAGTGGTTGATGTCGCAGGTAATCGACTGGCCGGGCAGGACGCAGGAACTGGCCGAGTTTGTAGGTCTGGACCAGGAAGGCCTGGAGCTGATCCAGTCCACTCGGGATGTGATCCTGGAGCACGGCGATGATCTGACCGCATCCGTTTATGACAACTTCCTGGAGTTCCCGGAGACCCGCCGCTTCTTCGCCGACGAGCACGGAGAGGTCAACGAGGAGCGCCTCACCCGGCGCAAGCACAGCCTGATGCGCTGGCTCCGGGGCTCCGTGGACTTCCAGATGGATACGGACTATCCCATCCGGGTGCTGGCAATGGGGATCGTGCACAGCCACCCGCCGCTGCACCGCTCCCACCTCGGATCGGTGCCCGCCCGCTTCATGATCGGCACCATCGGCTATATCCAGGCCGCCGTTACCGACCTGCTGCGTCGCGAGTTGGAGGACCAAGACCTGGCCATCCGGGCGGCCTCGGCGTGGAACAAGATGCTGACTCTGCAATTGGACATCATGCTGGCCGGCTATATCACCGAGGTGCCCAACAACCCCGTCCCAGGTGAGCCCCAGTACACGGGACCCGGCGCGGAATAGGGAATCTCTGGGGAGGCCGATGATGCATTCCCTGCCAACAAATCAAGAAATTCTTGTCGGAGACTGATAATTATGAGCAAGGTGTTGGTTATCCAGGGCGCTGGAATGAACATGCGCGGGAAGTCCCAGGTGGAGATTTTCGGTTCGGCCACGCTGGACGAGATCGACGAACAAATCATGGGCTACGCCGAAGGTCTGGGAATAGACGTGGAAATGTTCCACTCAAACATCGAGGGCGAGGTGGTCAATGCCCTCTACGACGCTCACGACCGCGACTTTGACGCCTGCCTGATCAACCCGGCAGGATACACCACGGTTGCAGGGCCGCTGCGGAGCGCCATCACCCAGGTTAAGTTCCCGGTTTACGAGGTCCACGTATCCAATCCTACGGCTCGTGGCACCGTCTCGCAGGTACTGCCGGTCTGCAAGGGCGCCGTCTACGGCTGCGGCGTCTACGGCTACCGGCTGGCGTTGGAAGCGGTGCAGCAAATTACCGGATAGCAATTGGAGCGGGGAACCGCTGGCAAGGAACGACCGTCTGAGTCGTTGCGGGACATCAAGAGAGCCGTTCCTTGCCGGATTCCCGCCTCGCTCATACCACGGGTTAGTGGAGGTGGATAGATGACGTTGTGCCGGACACCTGGCCTCAGACTCTCAATTGCACTATTGGCGGTCCCTCTGCTGTTACTACTGACCGCCTGCGGCTCGGACCCAACGCCCACCGAGGCGCCGGATACCGGGCCCGCCACGACTCCCCCTTCCGCGCAGACCAGCGCGCCGGACCCCACAGCCACGCTGTCGCCGACTGCGACGCCCATGCCGCCACCAACTCCCACGCCGGACACCGGCGAGCAGCTGTACCATTTGCTGGCCAGCGTGGAGAGCAAGCTGTACAACATCACCACCGCAACGTTTGACATGGTCGACGAAACGGAATCGGGAGCGCCTTTCTTCGGGACAACCTTCAAGAGCCTGTCTGGTCAGGTGAAATCACCCGACAGATTCTGGATGCAGGTTAACGTGGTGGCCCCGGGCTTCGGATTCGTGGAAATCGAGATGACGGCCGTGGGTGAAGAGGCGCTCATGAAGTTCTCCGAGGATGCGCCCTGGACGCCCTTGCCCCTGGACCAGGTGCCATTTAATTTCGGGGAAATCGGCCTCCAGCTGAGCCTCCTGGTCCCGGCCCTGAGCGATGTGTCGCTCATCGGCCCGGAGTCCGTGGGTGATACCCGGACCATCGTATTTGAGGGGACCATTGCCTCCGAGGGCATGGCGGGCCTGATCACGGGGGTAGACCCTGGCCATTCCGTCAAGCTGACCTTCTGGGTGGACGAGGACGACCACTCCCTGCGGCAGCTCCGCATCGCAGGAAAGCTGTTCAACGACGACGGTCCGGAGACGATCCGCCTGCTGGACATCACGGGCGTAAACGTTGACGTCGACATCCAACTCCCGGACCCATCAACCCGGCAGTGAACGCAGCTCGATCTCGTCTCAGTTCCCTCGCCTCATCCGAGTCGGTTGTCCTTGCGATCATCTGCCTGGGGGTGTTCTCGACTGCCCTGGACCAGACGGTCGTGGTCGCGGCGCTCCCCAGCGTTATGGTGGACCTGGAAATCCCACTGACCGACCTCGACAGGGCGTCCTGGATAGTCACCGCGTACCTCGTCAGCTACACCGTCGCCATGCCCTTGGCCGGAAGGTTGTCCGATGTGTACGGCCGTGTCCGAATGTTCCAGGCGGCTCTGGTACTGTTCTCCATCGGTTCCGGGCTGGTGGCGGTCGCCCCGGACTTTCCCTGGGTCGTTTCTGCCAGGGTACTCCAGGCCATCGGGGGAGGAGCGACCGTTCCCATCGGGCTGGCCATGGCGGTGGCGGCAGTCGCTCCCCACAGGAGGGGCATCGCCCTGGGCCTGGTGGCGGCCTCGGCGGAGGCGGGCTCCGTGCTGGGCCCGCTGTATGGGGGAGGCATCATCGAGTGGCTTGGCTGGCGATGGATATTCTGGCTGGACATTCCCCAGAGCTTTATTCTCATCGGGCTCCTGGCCATCCTGCCAAATGTTGCCAACCGCGCGGCCAAGATGGACTACCTGGGGGCGCTTACCCTCGGCGGGGCGCTGACTGTCCTTTCGCTGGCATTGTCGCAGAGAAGCATTTTTTCCATGGAGTCCTTCGTACCGTACCTGATGGTCGGGCTCGGAGTGCTCCTTGTATTCGCCCTGATTGTGGTGGAGAGGCACGCCGTCCAACCCCTACTGGCATCATTTCTTTACCGTTCAAAAGCATTCGTGGCCTCCAACATTGCCCAGTTCCTAGTCGGCGTCGCCCTGATCATTTCCCTCGTCAGCGTGCCCCTCATGGCCAGCACCGTCATGGAAAAGGGGGCATGGGAGAGCGCCTTGCACCTGGTCCGGCTGACCGCCGCAATCCCGGTGGGAGCGGTAGTGGGCGGCTACATCATGCGCTGGACGGGGGTGAGGGCCGTGTGCATCACCGGTCTGGCATTCATGGGAGCAGGGCTGCTGATCATGAGCAGCTGGGGCACAGTGGTGGAGGAACTCAGGCTATCCGCGCCCCTGGCCGTGGCAGGGCTGGGGTTCGGGCTGGTGATCCCTCCCATCAGCGTCAGCGCCCTGAGCGCAGCGCCCAGCCACTACTGGGGGGCCGCCGCCTCGCTGGTTACTGCATCCAGAATGGTGGGGATGGCCCTGGGCCTGGCGGCCCTGTCAGCCTGGGGCATTGAGCGGTTCTACAGCCTGACCGCCCACGTGACGGTCGGAGCAACCTTCGAGGAGACGGAGGCGCCCCTCATAGCGGCCGGCGTTACCGTGTTCCAGAACATGTTCACCATCGCGGGATTCCTTGCCCTCATCGCCATCCTGCCGGCCCTGCTGATGAGGGTGGAGGAATCTGCCGAGGGAGAGGAGGACTTCCTCTGAGGCCAATTGGCCCGGCGGAGGGGTGTGAACCAAAGGGGAGACGAAGAGCGCAGGGGGTCATGCACTGCAATCTCTGACAGGAAGTCCTCTGCGCGCTCCGAGGTGAATGAGGCCGGAGATTACTCGCAGCGGAGGCAGCGCGGTTCGGAAAACACGCTATCGTGGACGCCGGGGCTGGTGATGAGGTAGTCCAGCACCACTCGCATCGCCTTGTCCTCGCTGGACAGGTTGTACTTTGCCTTCGCCTGCCGTATAAAAGCCATCTGGTCGGGATTCAGTTCTATCGTGTACGCTTCCTTGGGGCCAGCCATATCCGTTTCTCCTTTCGCCGCTTATTTCGAGCGGCAATCCGCCTATCTCGCCCCCAGCATAGTGGACGCCGCCAGCCCACGCAATGACTTCTGCTTCCTGATTGCGTCGATGGCGCCGGGAGCCTTCCAATGTTGAGGCTGGCCTTGCTGGTCGCCGGAGTAATCGCAGTCGCTGCCCTGCTTTCGGCCTGCGGCGACGCGGCATATCCACCGCCGGGCACTGCCGAAGTACCGGAGCCCATCTCACCTGTAACAAAGACCAACCCTCTCTCGTCGACGTCCAGTACATCCCTTCCGCCAACTCCGCCACGGGAAATCTCCAGCGGCGCTGCTTCCGTCAAAGATGCAATTGACGGCAGTGGAGATCAGGCTGTGCCGACTCAAACTGTTGGACAGGCCGACGCCCTCTCGGGCGTGCAGACGACCGCTATGGTCGTCGGATCATCCGCAGAGGATGTCGCCACCATCACGGGAATGGTGGATGCCTACTGGGCCGCCTTCAACGCCTACGACGCAGACGTAGCCGTCTCGATGCTGGAGGCGAGCTATCGTGCTGATGAGGAGGAGTTGATCCGCAGGGACATAGGCAGGATGAAACTGTTCCGGGTCCAGCTGGATGTCTCCGAGGAGAAAGCCCTGGCCCTGACCGACCGGGGAGATTACGAGACATACCTGAAGATCGCGACGCCGGTGGATTCTCGGAGGCTGCTTATGATCTTCCGCCACATCGAAGGCCGGTGGTGGATCGTTTTCTCCGACGAAATCGAGTAGCTCCGAACGTCAGACGCAGGCGTCCGTGACAGCCTGGGAGATGGCCGCCAGCCTGGGGGTGTTGCTGATCTCAGCCCGAAAACCGTTGGTGATGTAGGCCACCGCAAGGCCGGCGTCGGGGTTGGCCCAACCCACCGACGTTCCAGACCCGGCGTGCCCGAATGTTCGCGGGTCCAGCTTGTCAGCATCGCCGGTGCGCGGGTCGGCCAGTGAGAGCCCCATGCCGCGAACAACCCTGCGGTTCAGAGAATGATCTATGCCCTCGGAGTGGGCCGACGTGACCTCGTCTACCGTTTCGGGCTGCATCACAGTCACGCCATCAAGGGTGCCCCCCAGCTGCATCATTGCGAAGAACCGTGCCAGCCCTCGGGCCGTGGAAATGCCCCCTCCGGCAGGCTGTACGGTGCGATGAACCTCGGGATTGTTGTAGAGCTCCACCTGGCTGCGGCGGTCACAGTCCTCCATGGCGTGTAGCTTGGAGACTCTGTCCAGCAGCCACTCGGGTAGGCCGATGTACAGGTCGTTGATACCCAGCGGCCGCGTTATCTCCTCACGCACGAAGCGGTTGATGGGTCGCCCGTCGATGCGGCGGACCAGCTCCCCGATGACCCAGCCAAAGTTGCGTGGATGGTAGGCGATTACTCTGCCCGGCGGGTAGTCAGGCCGGAGCTCCTCCATTGCTTTCACTGCAGCATCCCAATCGCTCCAGCGGTCCCAGGTCATATGGCTGGGACTGTCGGGGAACCCGCCCCGATGGGTGAGCACCTGGCCGATTGTGACCTCATCCTTGCCCGACTGGGCGAACTCCGGCCAGTGTTCGGGGACCCGGTCTTCCCAACGCAGCATGCCTCGCTCCCACAGGATGTGAAGGCACGCTGCGGTAACTGGCTTGGTGGAGGAGTAGAGAACGAACATGGTGTCTTTCTCCACGGGCCGCTCCGTCGCCTTGTCGACAAACCCTCCGTAGAGATCCAGCACCAACTCGCCGTTATGGTAAACAGCCAGAGCGGCCCCAGGATGGAGGCCGGAAACTATCTGCTCGAGGAAAAGCTCCTTGACACGCTCCAGACCCTTCGGGTCCATCCGCGTTTGTGCCAGCGCTCCTGCGCCGCTAGCAATAGTCACTCTGTACTACCTCACCGCATGCTGGGGGCCGTCGTATTCCCCAGCGACAGCCCGGGTTTTCTTGAAACGAGTACTATGAGACGCTGAGTTCAGCCTTCCCCAACCCCTCGATTTCGATCAGGGCGGAGTCTCCAGCCTTGAGAAACTTGGGCGACACGATACTGCCCGTGATTACCACCATGCCCGCCTTCAGCTCCTGGCCCCGCGAGGCCAGGTTGTTTGCCAACCAGGCCAGCGGCTCCAGCGGATGGCCCATCACGTCGGAACCCATGCCTTCTCCCACCAGATCGCCGTTGATCTCCATGTAACCCCGGCAGCCGGCTAAGTGAATCCCGCGCCAGTCGGTTACGGGTTCACCCAGCACCACGCCTGCGTTCAGGATATTGGACGATATGGTGGTCAGCAGCTGGGTCTGAGTGTCCTGGCCCTGGGTGCGGCGGTTGTCGATCACCTCGAACGCCGTCATCACCGCCTCGACCGCCGCAGACACCCCGTCGCGATCATAAGGAGCGCCCGATGCCAGCAGGTCCCGGCCCATCCGCACGCCAACCTCGCACTCGATGCCGGGCTGCAGGAAATCCGCCGACTCCAGCACTGCGGGGGAGTGGCGCACATTGTTGGCCAGGATCACCCCTGCCACGGGCTCGCTGATTCCCGAAGACTGTTGCAGCGCGGTGGTGGTGTAGGCGATCTTGTATCCCGCCACCGGCCCAAAATCCGCGCTCAATGCGCCCTGGTAGTCCGCCTGCACTTTGTAGGCCTCATCCATGCTTTCCGGCAGCAGGTCGCCTTTCAGAAGATATTTTTCCTTGGCCCTGAACTGCTGCTGCAATACTTCGGACGCCTGGGACACTCTGCTCATTTCTGCCTCGCCGAATTTCCCTCTTAGGTTCAATTATACCAATCCTGGTATGGACACCTACCTGCCTATTCGTACGGCGCCAGCTGTATTTTGTGGAGAGCGGGCACCACTTCCTTGCCCAGCAACTCCACCGAGCGCATCACGTCTTTGTGCGGAATGTTGCCGTCGCTGCCGATGAGAATCATGTAGCCAGGATTGAGTTGCTCGATGGTCTCCGACAGCCTCCTGGTAACTGTGTCGGGACTGCCGACAATGATGGCCCCAACCTCCTGCAGGCCTTCGTAGCCCAAGGCTGGCCCCCCACCGCCGCCGATGCGCCGCGCTGCCAGGCGGCTGGCCGTCGGCGACTGGTAACCGGGCGGGTCAATGTGTTCTGCAGGGCCGCGCATCCTGTGCTGTCCTGCCCAGAGGAAGCCGCGCCCCAATTCCTGTGCCTTCTCGTCCGTGTCGGCCACTAGCGCCCGCACCTGGTAGCCGAAATGCTCCGGGCCCGGCGTGAATCCGACCTCTTTGGCTGTGTCAATGTATACCTGCTTGAGCTCCTTGGTCAGGCCGATCAGTGCGCCCAGGTTCATGTAGGCGTATTCGTGCTGAGCGGCCCACACCACGCTTTCTGGACTGCTGCCGCCGGGGAACCACACGGGCGGGTGCGGCTTCTGCACCGGCAGCACCCACGGGTTGACCACTCGGTGGTGGTAGTAGCGCCCCTCGAACCGGAACGGGCCCGGCTCGGTCCAGCACTTGATGATCAAGTCGTGGGCCTCTTCGAACCTGTCACGATTTTCAGTGGGGTCGATGCCCGCCTGCAGCGTCTCCACGGCGCCGCCCCGCACGAAGCCAGATATGAGGCGGCCGTTTGAGAAGCAGTCCAGCATTGCCAGTTCCTCGGCCATTCGCACCGGCTCATTGATGGGGATGATGTTGCCGAGAATGGCGATTCGCACCCGGTTGGTGACGCGGCTGATGACTGCGGCATCGATGTTGGCCGAGGGTTTCATGTTCCAGTACGACGAGTGGTGCTCGTTGGTCATGATGCCGTCCAGACCAGCTTCGTCGGCCATGGCGTACTGCTCGTGGTACTGGTTGTAGAGGTGGTGGGCCTTTTCAGGGTCAAAGTAGGTGTTCGGGAAGTCCAGCCGCCCCGACTTGTACTGGGAGATGTCCTCCTCGTTCAGCTGGGTGTATGGCTGCTGGGAGTGGAAAAAGACTTCCACGGTATCTTTCATGTCGGCCCTTCCTCTGGTTGATTCGCTCGGAACAGTCCGTTCTGGGTTTTTCAGGATATCTCGATGCCCACCGGGCAGTGGTCGGAACCCGTGATGTCGGGGAGTATGAATGCGTCCGTAAGCCGCGGTGCGAAGTCGCTGTCCGCGAAGAAGTAGTCGATGCGCCAGCCTACGTTCCTATCGCGCGCCCGGGTCATCTGGTCCCACCAGCTGTAGTTGCCAGGCTCCTGGTTGAATTGCCGGAATGTGTCCACGTAGCCCCGTTCCAGGAACGTGTCCATCCATGCCCGCTCCTCGGGCAGGAAGCCCGAGATTTTTTCGTTCTCCTTGGGCCGGGCCAGGTCAATCTCCTTGTGGGCCGTGTTCACGTCGCCGCAGACCAGTACATTGCGCCCATCGCGCCGAAGGTTTTCGATATAGTCCAGGAACGCATCGTAGAACTCCATCTTGTAGCGGAGCCGGTCGGCGGAGCGCTTGCCGTTGGGGAAGTAGATGCCCAGCAGCACGAAATCGTCGTAGTCAGCGACTACCGTGCGTCCCTCCGAGTCGAAGCGCTCGACGCCGAGACCGAAGCTTACGCTGCGCGGCTCGTGCCTAGTGTACAACGCCACGCCGCTGTAGCCTTTGCGTTCCGGCTGGGAGAACCATACGCGGTACCCTTCGACGTCCTTCAGGGCCGTGGGCAGCTGCGACTCGTGGGCCTTGGTCTCCTGTAAGCACAGCACGTCGGGCTGCTCTGACCCCAACCACTCGAGGAATCCCTTCTTGTGTGCGGCCCGGATACCGTTGACGTTCCATGAAATCAGGCGCATTGGTCACTCTCTGGGAGGCTGAATTCAAGGGCGATTATAGCAAAGGTGTCGGCGGCGTGAGTGCCGGACCTCTGTGTTATCCGGGGTCGTTTGTTTTTCGATATCAAGATTGCAAGCCCGCTTGATGTCAACACCGCAAGTCAGTTCATGGTGAGCTTGTCGGAGCACGGACGGACGCCCTTGCGAAAGGCTCAGGGCCAACGGAAATGAGAAAATCTCAGAGGTCCTGCCGTGCTATCATTGGCATCGCTTTCGAGACTTATCAAGAGCCGACCCGCAATCGTCGGCGGAGCGTTTGGGGGGAAAGTGGTCAAGACAGGTCAGCAGTATCTCGACAGCCTGACAGACGGACGCCAGGTCTTTCTAGACGGAGAGCTGGTCAGCGACGTCGTGGACCACCCGGCGTACCGCAACGCCATTCGCACCACGGCCGGGCTGTACGACTTCCAGGCCGCACCGGAAAATCTCGAGGAGATGACCTTTGAGTCGCCAACAAGCGGCGACCGGGTCAACCGCTGCTGGCAGCTTCCGGAGTCCTACGACGAGTTGGTCTCCCGCCGCAGAGCCATGGAGAGGTGGGCCGAGTGCACCTACGGCTACCTCGGCCGGTCACCCGACCACGTGGCGTCATCGCTGGCAGGGATGATGATGCGCCTCGACCTGTTCCGGGCCCATGGCGAGGAGCGCGCCAATGCGCTGGCCGAATACTACCGGTACGTCCGCGATAACGACCTGTTCGTCACCTACACCATCACCAATCCGCAGGGCTGGACCGGCGAGCACGACGAGTTCCTGGTGGCCGGCATCTGCGACGAGGACTCGACGGGCGTTACCATCAAGGGCGCCAAGACCCTCGGCACCAGCAGCATCCTGGCCAACGAGGTGCTCTGCACTACCATCCAGCCGCTGACCCCCGGCGCCGAGAAACACGCATTCTCGGTGGCCGTGCCGATGAACGCGCCGGGCCTCAAGATTCTGTCGCGGAAGTCGTACGAGGCCTGGGCCGCCAGCGAGTTCGACAACCCGCTGTCATTCAGCCTGGACGAAAACGACGCGATCCTCTATTTCGACGAGGTCGAGGTGCCGTGGGACAGGGTGTTCATCAACCGCGACATCAAGCTGTGCCGCGACCAGTTTCACGAGGCGCCCACCCACATTTTCCAGAACTACCAGTCGCAGGTCCGTGTGATGGTCAAGCTCCGGTTCCTGGTCGGGCTGGCCCGCAAGATGGCCGACGCCAACGACCTCACCCGCGTCCCGCAGGTGGTGGAGACCCTGGGCCGGCTGGCAGCCCAGGCTGGGATGATCGAGGGGATGGTCAACGGCATGGAGGTTCAGGGGCGCTACGTGGGCCCGTACTACGTCCCGGACCGCCACCCGCTGTACACCGCCCAGGTGATGGCGCAGGAACTATACCCAGAGATCATGAACACCCTGCGGGACCTGGCCGGCGGCAGCCCCATCATGCTCCCCTCGTCCGCCAAGGACTTTGGCAATCCGGAGGTCGCCGACTACATCCAACGGAGCCAGAGCGCCATTGGACCGGAGACCGAGGAGCGGGTCAAGCTGTTCAAACTGGCCTGGGACGCCATCGGCTCGGAGTTCGCCTCGCGCCACATCCAGTTCGAGCTGTTCTACGCAGGCGCCGGCTACGTGGTGCGCAACAACTCCTACCGCACCTACGACTGGGAGCGCGCCACCGGCATGGTCGACGGCCTGCTCGGCAGCTACGGCCTTCCGGGGTAACCAGCGCCTACTCGCCCGGACCCTGGTCGAACTGCACGAGGATGCCATCGGGGTCGTAGACGAAGAAAGTGCGCATCACGCCTTGGTCGTTGGTAAAGTCGTCGATCGTGCCAGCCAGGGCAACGCCCTTGGCCATCAGCTCCTCGGCATAGGCTCTCACGTCGTCCACACCGAAGGAAATGTGGCTGATCCCGATCTGGTCCAGCTTGATGGGCTCGCCACCGACTTGTTCTCCGGGATGCGAGGTCAGCACGAGGAACGGCTCGGTGGTGTCGGGGTCGTCGAACCACACGTTGGCCACCGTGCGTGATTCCCGAGGCTTTTGGTACATTTCCGCGGACTCGGCGCCGGGCCTCCGGGCCATGTTCTGGGTGGTGTGCATCCTGACCGTAAGTCCCAGGAGATCGCGATAGAAGTGGAGTGAACGATCGAGATCGGCCACGCACACCGCGATGTGCAAGACGCCCTTTGCTTTCATTCGATTACCTCCGCAGTGATTGCTATTATGATAGGGCCACGAGGGTTCTCGCGAAATCCCGAAACCGATATTTCCCCGGAGTTGAGCCATGACCACCCCCGCACAGTTCCCCCTCAGCATGCCGACGGGCCTGCCGCTGCCCCTGGAGGGCCTGCGAGTATTGGACGCCACCCACATCGTTGCGGGCCCGTTCTGTTCGCTGATCCTCGCCGACATGGGCGCAGAGGTCATCAAAATCGAACGACCGCGGACCGGCGACATCGCCCGCGGTCGTACACCCTTCGTCACCGATGCTGACGGCAACCGGATGAGCTCCCGCTTCCTGGGGATAAACCGCAACAAGAAGAGCATCAGCATCGACCTGCGGAACCCCCGCTGCAAGCAGGCCTTCGAGAGCCTCGTGGCCGTATCGGATGTGCTTGTGGACAACTGGGGTTCCGGAGCTTTCCGACGCCTGGGGCTCGGCTACGACCGGCTCAGTGAAATCAACCCGGGACTGGTATACGCCAGCATCACCGGCTACGGCGACAGCGAGGGACTTACCGGGCCGTACTCCAACTGGCCGGCCAACAACATGGCCATACAGGCCATGGCCGGATGGATGGAAATGACCGGCGACCCGGACGGTCCGCCGCAGGCCGTCGGCGACAACATCGGCGACTCCGTCCCGGGACTGTGGGCTGCCCTCAGCATCGTGCTGGCCCTGGAGACACGCCGCAAGACCGGGCGCGGGCAGCACATCGACGTGGCGATGTACGAGTGCATGGTCTCTCACATCGAGAGCAATATGAACCACTACCACTCCACCGGAGAGGCCCCGATGCGCTCCCACGACCGCATGGCCACCGCCGGAGTCACGTTTCGGGCTAAAGACGGCTACCTGGTGCTTGCAGGAGCCCGCACCGAGGATCGCTTGCGCTCCCTGTGGCGCACCATCGGACGCGACGACCTCGCTGAGGACCCGCGCTACCTGGGCGGCGAGCAGGGCGGCGAGTTCTTCGTCAACGAGTTCGTGCCGGCCATCGAAGGCTGGTCCGTCAACCTGGGCAAGCTGGAAATCGCCGAAAAGCTGGTGGCTCTGGGCTTCTCCATGGGAATGGCGCAGACCATGGAGGACCTGGCCCACTGTCCCCACCTCGAGGGCCGCAGGATGTACGTGGACACGGGCGACACCCTCGGGGGTACGTTCCGCTCGCCCCGCACGCCGGCGCGTCTCACCGCCTGCGTCGATTCCCCGGCGGAGACACCGCCCACCCTGGGCCAGCACAACCGCGAGATCCTCTGCAGCATCGGCGGCCTGACGCCGGAGGAACTGGAGTCGCTGGAGGCCGGGGGAGCGCTCTGAATTATCTCCCCTCAGTGAGTGTGTGGCAATTTCCCTCTCCCTTCGGGAGAGGGTTAGGGTGAGGGCGTTCTACCACTGCCTCAGGGTAAGTGGCAATTGTCATTTGCTCGCGGTTACTGGCTAGGGCCACCGTTACCCTCCCTCTGAGAGGGTGTGTTACGGTGGCAGTGAACTGCTCAAGCTAGAATTATCCCCATCCCATCCCACATTCCCAATTCCTCACTCCTCCTCCGCCGGATTTATGGGCCTCTTGACCAGCGGCGTGAAAAGCATCACCGGGATCAGCAGCGTCAGCCCCAGACCGGTGCTCAGCCCCACCGCCACGTGAGCGCTGAGGTAATCGGCGAGCAGGCCTACGATCACTCCGCCCACCGCCGCGACTCCGATGCACTGCCCCAGGACTCCGAGGACGGCTCCCCGTATCTCGGGAGGAGACGAAAGCATAATGATTGTGCTCTGCATGGTGCTGAAGCCCGCAGCCCCCAGTCCGGATACCAGCAGCAACGCGAACGAGAGCGAGTACCACGGCGAGAGAGCGAACCCGATCAGGCTGACCAATTGGATCGCCATGCCAAAGCAGAATACCCTGCCGTGATAGCGCAGGTTCGGCACCAGTCCTATCGCCACGGCAGCCCCGAGGGTCCCGAACGATTGGGCGGAAATCAGCACTCCCGTCAGCTCCGGGCCAACCATCAGGTGGTCCTTCGCCACCACCGGGAACAGCGACTCCACGCTGAATGCCAGTGCGTTGAAAATGATGGTCCCCATCAGGACCGCACGCACCACGGAGTTCCGAAAAGCATAACTGAAGCCGGTCTTGATCGTCTCCAACAGCGCAAAATTCCCGCTGCCCCTGGGCGGCAGCCGAGTCCGTACCAGTAGAACGAATACGAAAGCCAGGCAGTAGAAGCCCAACAGCGTCGCAAAGGCGGATGTGAAATTCACCTGTCCCACCACAACACCACCGATGATTGGCCCCAGCAGCCGCCCGATGGTGGTCGTGATGGTTTCCAGTGACATGGCTCCCACCAGCTCACGGCTTCCCACCAGTTCGTAGATGAACGAACGGCGAGAGGGAAACTCCAGGACGTAGAGCCAGCCCAGAAACAGCGAGCCGATGAACAGGTGCTCGGGCCGTGCCTCATCGCTGATTACCAGCAACAGCAGCACCCCGGTCACCGCGATGATGCCCACCCTGGCCACGATCATGACGAGGTACCGACTGGCCCGGTCGGCCACCCGGCCCGATACCAGCGAGAACAGCAGCATCGGCGTCCAGCGGAAGGCAAAGAGCAGGGCGACCTGAAGGGCCGACCCGCCGATGTCAAGCATCAGGAAGGCCATGACCGCCGCTTCCATCCAGCGCCCGATGTTGTCGGACCCTCCGGCCAGCCAGAGCAAGCGGAAGTCCGAGTTGCCTAGGACGGCAAGGATGCTGGTAGAGCGGCCAAAGGATCGGGTGGCGGTGGTCATATCGGCGAGCTACGTTCCCGGCCGCAGCTCACGGAGCAGCGGCCCTTGCGCTGGAGAGCGCGGACAGGATGGCAGACGTTTCCATTTTAGTAGCCGGATTGTCGTGTCAATGCCGGTTCGCGGAGCGTCTAGAGGCGAAAACAGGCTCCACGGAGCGTGGAGCCTGCTGGATGCCGGAGTTATGTCAGGAAGGTTAGTTGCCGTTGCCTTCCAGGGCCTCTAGGACGACCGACGGGGTTATGGGCAGCTGGTTGACGCGCACTCCGATGGCGTTGGAGACGGCGTTGGCGATTGCGGGCAGCGGGGGAATGAGGGGCGCCTCACCCACACCGCGCAGGCCGAATGGGTGCCGGGGATTGGGGATCTCCAGCATGACGGTCTCTATCATCGGCACGTCGAGGCTGGTGGGCATCCGGTAGTCGAGGAAGCTGGAGTTCTGCATCACGCCCTGGTCGTTGTAGGCGTACTCCTCGTTCAGCGCCCAGCCGATGCCCTGCACCGTGCCGCCCTGCATTTGCCCTTCGACGTAGCTGGGATGCACGGCGGTACCAACATCCATGAAGGCCGTGCAGCGGACTATGTCCACCTTGCCCGTGTCCATGTCGACCTCAACGTCGAAGATGTTGCCGGCGATGATGGGGCCCACACCCGTGGACACTGCCGACACCGAGGTGGTGATGGCGCCGCCGGTTCGCATCATGCGTCCGGCAAGCTCCTTGAAGGTGAACCGGTCATCGGAGTTGACTTTGCAGATGAACACGCCGTCCTCGAAGGCGACGTCCTCCTCCTGCACCTCCCAGATGGCCGAGGCGCGGGCGGCCATCTGCCGCTTGACGTCCTCGGCAGCCTGAATGGCGGCCAGGCCGGTGTCAAAGGCGGTGCGACTGCCTCCGGTTACGGCGGTGAATCCAATGGTGTCGGTGTCCACCACTGTCGGGACGACATCTTCGGCGGCGATGCCTAGCACTTCGGCGGCCTGCATGGCAACGGCGGTGCGAGTGCCCCCGATGTCGACGGAGCCAGTCACCAGGTTGATGGTGCCGTTGCTGTTGACGATGATGGTCGCAGCCGACATCTGTCCTGCCTGCCAGCGATACCCCACAGCAGCGCCACGCCCCCGCCGTGCGGCAGGATTGCTCGGCTCACCAAGGGGTGCGCTGTAGTGAGGGTGGTCCCTCATCGCTTCTTCCATTTCCCGGACGCCGAAGCGCGGGTGGGCGACGCCGTTGGGCATCCGGTCGCCCTCCTTGGCGACGTTCTTTATCCGCAACTCCATGGGGTCCATGCCCAGTTCGGCAGCCAGCTCGTCGATGATCGGCTCGATGGCGAAGGCGCCCTGGGGCTGTCCGGGAGCGCGGTAGGCCTGCACCTTCTGCTTGTTGACCACCACGTCAAAACCGTCAACGAGCAGGTTCTCGATGTTGTAGGGCCCGGTGGCGCAGAGCGTGCCCCCGCCCACAGGGGAGCCGGGAAAGGCGCCAGCCTCGAATGCCATCCATGTCTGAATGGCGGTGATCTTGCCGTCCTTGGTAGCGCCGATCTTGGTCCTCAGGGTGGTGGCCGACGTGGGC
>CAXXOI010000044.1:0-15174 GCA_963664175.2 Dehalococcoidia bacterium | reverse complement strand
CACTCCGGTGGTCCTGGCTTTCGGACTGGTGGGTATTGCCCTGTTGTTCGGAACGCCAAGACTGGATGCCGCCGTGCTGTTGGCTGAGAGCCCGGTATTGCCCGCGATTCAGCTGTCCCAGGAACTGCATTCAAGTTCTGACGAAGAAGCGGCCGGTTGCGTGTACGAAGATGAGGTGGACCCATGGGCAAATAGCGTTGTCCTACCCGGCGACAAACTCCCAGCGGGTGCATATCCAGCGTGCGAGCAACTGGTCTGGTCTTCGAGCATGACGGTCGGCCAACATAGCGATGGAGGAGAACACCACTGTAGGCTATGACGCTGTGATCGAGCCTCCCGTCGGCGATATGGACGATGCCGCGTTCACCTACTGGAGCAGGGACTTCGTCGTAGACGGCTTGTCTTACCGGGAGAGCAGCGACGGTCCATTCGAGTTCATTCTGGACATGGACAACAGGCTGCCCATCGGAATGGTGCTGCATGTCGGAGGAATGGACTTTCCGCTGCCCTATGCACAATATTCCTCTGAAGAGACCAACTATGCGTGGCTGCTGGAGGCCGATCCTAAGTGGGCGGATGGGCAAGGGCTGAAAGTGTCTCTATCCCACAATCCCGGGCTCAAGTCAGAGCCCGAGCGTCTGTGGTGAGGATGCGGCGCGAACTTTGCACCGGGAGGCTGCCTAACGAGAGTACCCACGCCCGGGGATGGACAGGTTGACTGGTTCCGAGGACGGGCGGCGTTGGCAGACTCACTTGATAGTTCGGCGGCTGGCAGGGGCGGGTCATCCCCCTGCCAGCTTTTCTCGGGCAAGGTCGCTGAGCGTGCCAAGCTGTGCTTGCCTTCCAAGGCCGGTTACGGTGAGCCTGACGAGGCCCCTACCCTCGATGAAGAACAGGCTGACGGCATCTTCGGTTCCCAGGCGGTGTTCAAAGACGCCGCTGGTCTCGATCTCTCCCGGGGCAGCCTGACCCTGGGTCACGAGGTCGGCGCGGATGCCGTCGAGGGCTGCGAGGGACAGTTCCCGGGACTCGTACAGGATCAGGCTCTGCACCACCCGGAAGCCAGGACCCTGTAGCTCGACCTGGGCGGATGGTCCGTCGAGAGACTCCTCTTCCGACAGGGAAACTACGGCAACATCGCCCTCGGGAAAGTCATCTGGGGCCAGGAGTAGGTCCCGGGGTTCTCCGGAGATTTCGCCGCCACAACCGAGGACCAGCAGGACAAAGAGCAAAGACAGCGCGAATGCCAGGACCGTCCTTCGGGAAACGGTCAATGCTGGTGGCCGTGCCGGTGTTCGGGCGGGCCCCACCCGCCGGCTCCGGGGGTGCGCACGCTGAGCACATCGCCTGCGTCGACGTCGATGAGTTCCTTGCCGGCGAGTTGTACCTCTTCCACGCCACCGCGCAGCAACACGTTCTCGCCCGGCTCACCGTGGTGGCCGCCGTGGTATCCGGGGGGTGGACGCCGCCGGCGCTCCGACATGAGTGTGACCCTTGCCGGGGCCAGGAACTCGACCTCGCGGACCACGCCGTCGCCGCCGCGGTACTGGCCGTCGCCGCCGGAGCCGCGGCGCAGCGCGTAACGCCGCAGACGCAGCGGGAACGCGAACTCCATGGCCTCGATGGGGGTGTTCATGGTGTTGGTCATGTGGGTCTGGATGCCCGAGATGCCGTCCTTGTCGGGGCGGGCGCCCATGCCGCCGGCGATGGTCTCATAGTAAACATAGGGTTTTTCGCGCACCGGGTCGTGGCCGCCGATAATCATGTTGTTCATGGTGCCCTGGCTGGCCGCCGGGATCACCTGCGGCAGGGCTTGGGCCAGCGCGCCGAACAACACGTCGGTGATGCGCTGAGAGGTTTCCACATTGCCCCCGGCGACACCGCGTTGGGGTAGGGGATTGACCAGCGTGCCCACCGGTGCATTGATGTGCAGGGGACGCAGGCATCCCTGGTTGGCGGGGGCCTGCTCGTGAAGCAGGCAGCGGACCACATACAGGCAGGCTGAGACGGTGACAGCCTCCGGGGCGTTGATGCAGCCGGGCCGCTGCGGTGAGGTGCCGGTGAAGTCGATATCCATCTCGTCGCCGGATACTGTGATGGTAACGGCGATGGGCACCGGCTCCTGGGTCAGGCCGTCATCGTCCATGTAATCAAGGATGCTGTAGGTGCCGTCGGGAATGTCTTGGATGGTCTGACGGGTCACTCGCTCCGAGTAGTCCAGTAGCGCCGCCATGTGTTCGGCGGTCTCTCCGGTCCCGTAGCGCTCGAACAACTCGCGCATACGCTGCTCGCCGACGCTAATGGAGGCCGTCTGCGCTGCCAGGTCGCCCTTGCGCTCGTCGGGAGTGCGGGAGTTGCGGCAAATCAGCTGGATCACATCGTGGTTCAACCTGCCGCCGCGGGCCAGCTTGATGGGCGGAATGATGGTGCCTTCCTGGTACAGCTCGGTGGACAGGGGCAACGAGCCCGGAGTCATGCCGCCTACATCGGCGTGGTGACCGCGGGCGGAGACGAAGGCAGCCAGTTTCTGGTTGCCCTTCTCCCCAGCGTACACCGGGGCGACCATGGTGATGTCGGGCAGGTGCGTGCCGCCGAGGTAGGGGTCGTTCAGGATTACGATGTCGCCGGGACGCAGTTCGTTCGGGAACACCTCGAGGGCCGCCCTCACCGAGGCAGGCATGGCCCCAAGGTGGACCGGCACATGGGCCGCCTGGGCGATCATGTTGCCCTCGGGGTCGAATACGGCGCATGAGAAATCGCGGCGTTCCTTGATGTTTGGGGAATAGGAAGTGCGCTGGAGAGCGACGCCCATCTCCTCGGCCACCGACTCGAACATGTTCTTGAAGACTTCCAGGCTGACCGGGTCTACGGGCATTTTTGTACCTCGTGCTGCGGGCCGACCGCGTTCAGCTTGCCAGCGCTTCGGCCAGGATATCGCGGCTCTCGCCGTTTTGAGACGGGGCAAGCTGGAAGAACTCGCTGGACATAACCTCGTTCATGTAGTCCTCTGGCAGCTTGGTGAACGGGCCGTCCCGCTCAATCTGGGTGCGGTGGCGTTCCAGGGACTCTTTCTTGATCGCTACGAACTTCCCGACATCAAGTACGGTGGTCGCTTCTTCGTCGGGGGTGCCGAGGGCCTCCGTGTCGTCAGCCGAGAATGGGGGTCTGAGGTCCAGTTCCACCATCTTGTTCCACATGCTCTGGAATAAACTGCGCGGGAAGCAGACATAGTACAGCAACGGTCCGCTTTCGCCGCGGCAGCGTTCGACGGCAGTCTCGGTGTGCTTGCAGATGGTCACATGGTCCGGATGCCCGTAGCCTCCGGTGGGGTCGTGCGTGATGACGATGTCCGGGCGCACTTCCCTGATAACGGAGGCGACATGTTCCACGACTGTCTCTTCGGATGCCTGGTACAGGCTGCGGGGATGGTCGTTGTCATCCCAGCCCACCATACCGGAGTCCCGGTAGTTGAGGAACCTCACATCCTGGATGCCGGTCAGGTCCATGGCCGCCCGGAGCTCGCCCTGTCGTACCGAAGGCAAGGTCTGTGGAGTGGCCAGAGCCGGGTCGCTGATCTCGCCTACATCACCATTGGTGGCGCAGATGAGGGTGACACGGTGTCCTCCAGCTACCAGCGCAGCCAAGGTGCCGCCGCAGCCGAACCCCTCGTCGTCGGGGTGGGCAAATACGGCCAGTACTGAGAGTGATTTAGACGGCGCAGGGCTTCCCTGTCTTTCATTGGCGGTCAACTTGATGCACTCGCTCGCTTCTAGTACTTGCGTGGGATCTGGTCCGGAATCTCCAGTTCCAGTGGCAGGGAACCAACGCGATCAATATCGATGCCCACGAGCTTACCGGTGGAGTCAAAGTCCAGCATGACTCCGTCGAAAATCTCCACGCAATTGGCGCTGACACCCTTGGCGACACTGATGTAAAGGGAGTCCGTCTTGGCGTAATAATTGAGGTCCATGATTTGGCCCCCTAAGCCGTTGTTAGGAGCAGGTTGCCGTAGGGGTCGACCTCGCCCCGCCAGCCGGGAGGTACAACTGTGGTGGTGTCCAGCTGGACTACGAGGGCCGGGCCGTCGATTCGGTTCCCGGTGAGAAGCAGTTCGCGCTGGTAGAGCGGCGATTCCAGTTCCCCGTCCCGGAAGACAACGGGGACACTGGAGATTCGGGCTGCGGAGGCGTCGATTCCTCCTGTCTGCATCGGAGGCAGCTCGGGCTTTTCCACCGCTAGATCGAGCTTGAGGCGCAGGTTGACGATCTCCACCGGCTCGCCCCGGTCGGCGTAGCCGAACCGTTGCAAGTGGGCGCGATAGAAGCTGTCGGAGATTGCCCGGGCCAGCCCCTCCGTTGTGCGAGCGGCCCGTGAGGCCGGGTAATCGACGGTAAGCTCGAACGACTGGCCTACATACCGCACATCAATGAAGCGCCGGGCCGCCATCTGCTCGGCGGGAAGGCCCTCCTGTACCAGCTCATTCCGGGCCAGGCCTTCCATGCCGTGGAACTCTTCCTCCAGCCGGGAGCGGTCGAGGTCGGCGCCCCGGAGCATGACGGTCCGAGAATAGTCCTTGACCACATCGGCGATGGCCACGCCGAGTGCCGACAGGATACCGGGCCTGGCGGGAATCAGCACTCGGGGGATACCGAGCTCCTGGGCAAGCTCGCAGCCATGCACCGGGCCAGCGCCACCGAACGGGACGAGAGTGAACTCCCGCGGGTCGTAGCCCCGCTCCAGCGAGATGGCCCGAATGGCCCGCTCCATGTTGGCATTGACCACGCGCAGGATCCCCAGGGCAGCTTGCTGCTCTCCAAGGCCGAGGCTACCCGCCAGTGAGGACATCAAGCCCTGCGCCCTTGGCAAGTCGAGAGTGAGCCGGCCACCGAGGAAGTGGTCGGGCCGCAGGCGTCCCAGCAGCAGGTTGGCGTCGGAGACAGTTAACTGTTCCCCGTGCCCGTAGCAGGCAGGCCCGGGGTCGGCCCCCGCCGACTGGGGGCCTACGGTCAGGGCACCGCCGGTGTCGACACGGGCGATGGAGCCGCCACCCGCGCCCACGGTGTGAATTTCGATCATCGGGACGCTGATGGGATGCCCGCCCACATTCGAGCTGCTGGTCTCCTTTATGCGTCCGGGGCACAGGGATACATCCGTGGAGGTGCCACCCATGTCCAGCGTGATGATATTCGGGTGGCCAGCCTGCGCCGATACATGGAAGGCGCCCACGACGCCGCCTGCGGGGCCGCTGAGGATGGTGCGAACCGGCTGCTCCGAGGCGAGACGCGCGGTGATGCTCCCTCCGGACGACTGCATGATGCGCAGGCCCTCGCCGAGGGACTGCTCGAGTTCGCCCAGGTAGCGGCTCATCACCTTGCCCACATAGGCGTTGACCACCACGGTGCTGGTGCGTTCGTATTCGCGGAACTCCGGCAGGACCCGGGAGGACAGGGATATGAACGGCGCCGGGTCCATCCGGCGCAGGGCCTCGTTGACCATTTCCTCGTGAGCCGGGTTGAGGAAGGAGAATAAGAACGAGACGGCCACCGCGTCGGCCCCGGACTCGGTGATCAGGGCCATCAGCTCCTCGATGGAATCGGGTTGCAGGTCGTCGAGGATCGCGCCCGTGTAGTCCACCCGCTCCTGGAGACCGAATCTCAATTCCCATGGCGCTAGGGTGGGCGTCCGGTCCTGCTCCAGGTCGTAGAGCTCGGCGCGGCTCTGGCGGCCGATCTCAAGGACATCCTCGAAACCCATGGTGGTGACCAGGGCTGTGCGGGCCCCCTTGCCTTCCAGCAGCGCGTTGGTGGCCACGGTGGAGCCGTGGACGAAGTCGGCGGATTCGATTTCAACGCCAGCCTCGCCGACACCTTGAACGATGCCTTCTGTGGGGTTGCGAGGTGTGGAGGGGAGCTTGTGAACAGCCAAGCGGCCGTCCTGCAATACAGCTATGTCGGTAAAGGTTCCGCCAACGTCGATTCCAACCACGGTACGCGGCATGTACGGGGGCCTCTCTATTCGTCCAGGGAAATGCGCAGGCGCTTGTTTATGCGGCCCTTGCTCTCATGGCCGACCACACGGATGCGGCCGACCTCGGTGGTGTTGTTCACATGGGTGCCGCCGTCTGCCTGGACGTCCAGCCCCTGGATATCGATGGTGCGCACCTCGCGGATGTTGGCAGGCAGCAGGTTGATCTTGGTGCGGATGAGGTCAGGAATCTGCTCCGCCTCCTCTCGCGGCAGATTGGTCGCCAGCACCTTGCGGGAAGCAGCGACCTCTTCGTTGATCTTGGCCTCGACTTCCTCGGCGAAGTCGGTCGACATCCTTTCCAGTTCGAAGTCCATCCTGGCCTCGCCAGGCTGCATGTTGCCGCCGGTGACCAGTGCGCCATAGTCGCGCCACACGACACCGCACAGGATGTGCAGGGCAGTGTGGGTGCGCATCAGCTGATAGCGTCGCTCCCAGTCGATGCGTCCAGAGACTCTGCTCCCCAATCCGGGATGGTCGCCTTCCATAAGGTGAAGAAGCATCCCGCCATCGCGCTTGATGCCAGTCACGACATATTCGCGGCCGTCGAGAGTCAGGACTCCGAGGTCGCTGGGCTGCCCGCCGCCGCCGATGTAGAAAGCCGTGCGGTCGAGTTCGACGCCAGCATCCGCAACGGCGGTGACGGTTGCCTCAAACTCCTGGAGATAGCTGTGGTCGTGAAACAGCAGTTCGGTCATTCATTACGCTCCGAGGACGCCGGTATTATATCAGACGCAATAGGCCGACTAGCCATTTTTCGGGACAACGCGCCAGCGCGGACTACCATACATATTTCGGTATGTCATATAATTGCAGGCCAAGTGACGGCGACACTTCGACTACAAGAGTTTGAGAGCCGCACTGGGAATCGATCAGGGGCGGATGATGAAGATTTCGTGTTTGCAGGAGAATTTGAGCAGGGGCCTTTCTGTGGTGGGACGGGCAGTGGCCAGCAGGGCCACGCTGCCGGTTACGCAGAACGTGCTGCTCAGTGCTGAACGCGGCATGCTGCGGCTCTCGGCAACCAACCTGGAGATAGCCATGACCACTTGGATTGGGGCCATGGTGGAAGAGGAAGGATCCGTGACCGTCCCGGCCCGGCTCCTGACCGAGTTCGTCAATTCCCTGGGAAGCGACCGGATCGACCTGGAAATGGAGCAGGGCTCGCGCCAGCTCGAGATCAAGTCGGGCCGATCCCAGGCAAACATTAACGGAACGGACGCTTCCGAGTTCCCTCCCATTCCCACGGTCGACGATGCGGTGGTAGCCCAGGCGCAACCGTCGGCCCTTCGCACGGCCATTGCGAGAGTTGCCTTCGCTGCCGCGACGGAGGAGTCCCGGCCGGTCCTTACAGGCGTGGAGGTAAAGCTCAAGGAAAGCTCCTTCACCATGGCGGCGGCTGACGGATTCAGGCTTGCGGTCCATCACGGCGAACTGGCGCAGCCGGTTCCCGAAGAGATGAGCGTCATCATTCCCGCCCGCACCATGACTGAACTGCAACGGCTGCTGGGCGACAACTCCGAGCCTGTGGACATCATGCTTACCCCCCAGAAGGGACAGGTGATGTTCCGCCTCCAGGGTGGCGACACCGTGGAACTCGTTTCCCAGCTCTTGCAGGGTACCTTCCCCAACTACGACCAGCTGATTCCGCAGAACTACACCACGCGGGCCATTCTCGACCTGCAGCAGACCCTCCGTGCCGCGCGCACTGCAGCCATTTTCGCCCGCGACGGCTCCAACATCGTGCGCATGCACGTTATGCCCAATGAGGAAGGAGCCGAGGGAGGCGAAGGAGGCGAAGCTGGCGGCAGGATGGTGATCTCGGCCCGTTCCGAGGAGGTGGGCGAAAATGAGGACGTAGTCGACGTGGCGGAGTTGGAAGGCGAGGAAGGCAAGATCGCGTTCAACAGCCGCTATCTCCTCGATGTGCTCTCGGTACTTGAACGGGGCCGCGTGGCAATCGAGACCACGACTTCGTCGAGCCCCGGAGTCTTCAAGCCCACCGACAGCGACGACTACGTCCATGTCGTCATGCCAATGTTTGTCCAATGGTAGTAACTTTTGGGCTCACCTCCAATACGACACGGAACTCGTCACGGGTCGCGTGGACCTTTACCCGGAAGGCCCCCAGGAGTTCACGCTTGCCATCAAAGTCAAGCGTCGCCAATTTGGAGGACACTTTCTCACATACCTCAACGATGCGGCGTTCAATCAACGCCGCATCATCCCTCCCCCGCTCTTGCTCCTCCAGCACAGCCAAAGCCCGTCGCTTCTCGTTGGAAAGCACCTTCACAGGAGCAATTTGACTCAGCAGGATCTCCTCGTCGATCAGATCCTCTTCGTCCTTCTGACGCAGCCCAAGTAACCTTGCCTGCTCCCGTCCCAACTCCTGAATCTCACGTTTCAACCTGGCCTTCTCAGCAGCAGTATTGCCGCTCCCACTCTCGAAGCGGCTCTGGAGTTCCGACACGATGACCGAAGGGTCCCGGACAACTTCACTCACAAGACCCCACACCGCTTCCTCATACTCGTCAGCCGGGATGTACCGTTCCTTGCAGGTGGCGGGTCGAGATGCCGTCGGCACCGTCGCCCGGCAACGATAATACCGCCATCTCCGGTTCAGGCAGGACCCCACAATCGGCGACCCGCAGGCCATGCATCGGCTGAAACTAGTCAGAAGGTACGCTTTCTTGGAGTTCGTAGCCCTGGGGCGAGGCTCGCATTTCCGCTCTTGGACACTGTCAAAAACAGCCCGGCTGATTATCGGCGGGGTGAAACCCTCAATCCGTATAACCTCCTCCTCCGGCCGGGGGGTTACCTCACGGCGATTCCTCTCCAACCGACGCCAGCGATACCGCCCGTAGTAGTCCACACCTACGTAGGACTCGTTGGCAAGCATCCTGCTCACCGTCCGGTGCTCCCACTTCGCACCTCGCTTTGTCCGAAATCCCATCTCATTCAGCTTCTGTGCTATCTGAAAGTCATTGATCCCGCCCAAGGCCAAAGCGAAAGCAATCCCCACCACCACAGATTCAGCCTCGTTGACGACCCGCTTCTTGGTCTCGCGCAGGTAGTCGTAACCATAGAGTCCCGCCCCGCTGCCCACTGGGAGACGCCCTGACTTGGCAATGGCCGTCTTGTTGTCCATGGACCGCTGGGCAAATAGCCGACGTTCCTGCTGACTGGCATAGCCCTGCACATAAAGGAGCAACCGTCCCTCGGGGGTATCCTCAATATTCCCCTCGACGAACTGCACGTCAACGCCCGTTGCCCGCAACTCCGCGTAGGCCATGGAATTGTGGAGAGGATCCCGGCCCAGCCGGTTGTGATGGTAAAGGAACAGAGCATCTATATCACCTCGCGCAGCGGCGGCCCGCACTTCGTCAAAGACCGGCCGGTATAAGTCGGCCCCGCTCCACACCTCCCGCCACAGGAACTCCTGCGGCACCTCGTAGTGCTGGCTCAGGGCCATCGCCACAGACGCTTCTTCCTGCAGTTCCAAAGACGTTCCATCCTCTTGGCCCGGGGTGCTTACCCTCGAGTAGACTCCCGCTTTCATAAATCCTCCATTGATCTCGTGATTCAGACTGCCAAATGTGAGAAGAGGGCACAGCGCCAACATCAAGAACCAGAACCACTCCCACAAGTAACTCCTAGGCGGGATCAGCCGGCTAATGTCCCCCAAAACCGAACATCAACACCTGCTTCCGGCAACTCATCCAGGATGCGGAAAAGCTCAACAGGGTTCCGGCTCAGGCGGCTGTGCTCAAAAACGAACACAGCCTGAATTTCACCACGTGCCGCCGCCCGAAGTTTGCCCAAATCCGGGCTGTCCGATTCAGCACCGCCCCTGACTTCCTCCCACAGGGCCTCTACAGGCACCTTGCGGTCCCGGCCCGGAGTCAACATGGCGCCGTGCCGCTCCTCCGTGCTCAGCGGATTCTCCATCCCCCTCTCTAAAGTGGCCATTGGTTCAAACTTTCATAGGTCCTCCTTTTAGTTTGATGATTCGGTCCGCCGTTTGGCAGATGAGGACGCCGCGCCATTGGCGCAATACCCTCGAGAAACCCCAGCAGCCCGTCTGAGGATTGACCAACTGGCTCCATTGGTTAGCCGGGATTATCCTGCGGCAACAGTTCTGGCGTGCTGCGGGTAGGTACATGCGGATTGTCGCTTGAAATTCCCACGGCCCATGGTCCGGCACGTGGCCCTGTTGTTCCCGGTGGCTCCTTTGCCCCTCACCGGCATCCCGGCCCCGAAGCTGAAAAGCTTCAGCAGGTTGTGCCCGGCGCAGATGAGCAGCCATACCCGGTTCACCTTCGCCAGACCCCGCAGCAGGAACTGCCGGAAGCCCTGGCCCTGCTTGAACTGCCCGAATACCGGTTCCACAGTCTCCTTCCAGAGAGCGTAGCGTTCACGTCCCCGTTTCGTCCGCAGCTTGCGGCGCATCCGGTCCCTGGCGGACAGTCCCTTGGGTATGCGGCCGCGGGCGCCAGTGGCGGCACCCAGCCGTGGCGGGTTTTCTCCGGTGCGACGAACGGGTCCACTCCCAGGGCGTAGAGTTCATCCACCGCCTTGGCCGAGTAGTATTCGGCGTCGGCGGATACCTCTTTCGGCACCGCACCCACGTTCAGGATGGCCTCCTCAATCATGCTCACGGCCTGACCCTTGTCCGAGGGCTGTTCGGTGGCATGGCCCGCCACGATCACCTGAAGCTCGCTGTCCACCACTGCCTGACAGTTGTAGGACTGCTGGAAGTCGCTCCCTCCCGGGCCAGGTATGATCCGGGAGTCCGGGTCGGTGAAGTTCCGCAGCGCCTTATCGTCAGGCTCTCCGGGATGACTGCGGCCCTCGGACTCGGCCTGCTCCGCCCCCGCCCGTGCCTCGGCCTCCAGCCCCGCCTTGGCCTCCCTCATCTTCCGCAACCGTCCTTCCCGGAAGGCCAGTTCCTCCGGCAACTCACCCCCACGCCTGTCCTCCCCGTAGCGGCGGTCCTCCTCCTCGTCCACCTCCTGCGCCTTGCGGAGCAACTCGTCCACCTCGGCCTGCAACCGGTTCTCTTTCTCTTTCTCTTTCATCCACCCGTAGCTCATCCCCTTGTGCTTGGAGGCATTGGCCCTCACCTTGGTGCTGTCCAGCGCCACGTGCCTCAGCTTCACCTGTCCTGCCTGCCGGCAAAGCTCCAGCACCTGCAGGAACAGGTCCGCCAGCGCCTCCAAGTGGTCCTTTCGGAAGTCGGAGACGGTGCGGAAGTCGGTGGTGTTGTACGCCGCCAGCACCCGGAAGGCGATGTCCTCGTGGAGCCGATGGGCGATGCGGCGGGACGATGCCACGCCGGTGCAGTAGCCGTAGAGCAGCACATAGACCATCATCCTGGGATGGTAGGGCGGGCCGCCCCGCCTTTCCTCCTCGTAGCGGGCGGTGACGGCCGATAGGTCCAACTGGTCAACCACGTCGGGGATGAAATAGGCCAGGTGGTCCGGCGGCAGCCACTCCCGCAGGGCCGCCGGCAGCAGCAACTGCTGGTCGGGATCGTAGGGGAGGTAGGTCTTGCTCAGTGACCGCTCCGCTCGTCTGATGCTCCGCAAAATCATACCCCCACAGGCTCACCACCCTTGTTTCTCGGACGGGCTGCTAGTGTGATGTATCCAAAGTACGTCGGCAAAAGCGGGCGACATTGGCCAGGATTTGGTCGGCAGTCTTGGTCCAGACAAACGGTTTGGGGTCCTCGTTGGTGACGTCCAGGTAGCGGTAGATGGCAGCCTCCAGTTCGGCGCTGCTCTGATGCACGCCACGGCGCAACTGCTTTTCGGTGAGCAGACCGAACCAGCGCTCCACCAGGTTCAGCCAGGAGGCGCTGGTGGGTGTGAAGTGCATATGGAAGCGGGGCCGCTTGGCAAACCAGTTACGGATCAGCGCCGTCTTGTGGGTGGCGTAGTTGTCCGCGATCAGGTGGACGTCCAGGTCGGCGGGCACCTCGGCCTCGATGGTATCGAGGAATTTGCGGAACTCCACGGCCCGGTGGCGGCGGTGGCACTGGCCAATCACCTGGCCGGTCCTCGCGTCCAAGGCGGCGAACAGCGACGTGGTGCCGTGGCGCAGGTAATCATGGGTGCGCCGCTCCACCTGTCCCGGGCGCATGGGCAACAGCGGACGGGTGCGGTCCAAGGCTTGGATCTGGGACTTCTCGTCCACGCACAGGACCAACGCCCGGTCCGGTGGATTCAGATACAGCCCCACAACGTCCCTGACCTTCTCGATGAAGAAGGGGTCCGACGACAACTTGAAGGTCTCCGTGCGGTGGGGCTGCAATCCGAAGGCCCGCCAGATGCGGCTGACCGTGTTGTGGCTCAGCCCGCTGCGCTGGGCCATGGACCGGGTGCTCCAATGGGTCGCGTCCCGGGGCGCAGTCTCCAGCGTCAGCGTAATCACACGCTCCACGTCGTCATCGGTAACCGCTCGAGGCCGTCCGCTGCGCGGTTCGTCCGACAGTCCGTCCAGCCTCCGTTCCAGGAAGCGAGAACGCCACTTCCCCACCGTCTCATCGGACACTCCCAGGTCGGTGCCCACCGCGGTATTGCTGCGGCCTTCGGCACAGCCCAGAACCATTCTGGCCCGCAGCGCCAAAGCCTGCGAGGTCTTTGGACGGCGAACCCACCGTTCCAGGGTTTCACGCTCCACGTCATCCAAGATTAGCGGCGGCATCGGTCGTCCCATCGCCATGGTCATCCTCCTCTGGACTGCTAACCCGGAGGATACCTCATCGCGATTACTTTTACTATTAACTTCCGTTACACCACACTAGACCAGCACAGCCTCACCCTCCCCTTCAGGTCGAAGGGCAACACCGCCTCCGTCGCCCAGAACCGGCTTCACCGCCGGCTCCCTGACACCTGCAAAGCCGTCGTCATCGAGAAGGAGCCGTTCGAAGAAACGCTTCCTCTCTCCGCCATTGTCCCGCCCGATTGCCTCGACAACTGCCGGTGGCCGCCGTTCCCCCGTAGACTGTAATCTCCAAATGACGCGAGACCCGTCCCGGGACGTCGCAATTGCGACCGCGCAGCACTCGGCCTCTGAAGACCATTCCGAGTTACCGGCAAGGTCGCCGCTCTCGGTGGAGTCCGCGATTTTGGTAGAATGGGAAAGGACAGGGTCGGATCCGCTCCGGCTGGGTCGTGGGGCCGAGATGCTCGCTTCAACACGCGCTCGGCCTCCATCCCCTCCGTGATCCCTCTTAGGGCGCTCCCGCCCATGTGGCGTATCCATCTGAAACCTCCTGAAATTATGAGTTATGGATCTATCCCGTAGCTGGACACCCGGCCGAGGGCTATGGCTCCTCGCCTTACCCTCGGCTCCTGCAACGCCGCATGGAATTCGGGTTTCGATAAGACCTGCAACCGGTAGCTCAAGGAAACTTCGCCCCTACCCGGTAAGGCTAGGACCGGCATCTTTCGCCCCGCGAGGGTCCGATTTCGGATACAGAATGCCGGTCCCGCAAACAGCCTCTCTGCTCACTGGATCACAGTCCTCTCAGCCGCAGCCAGTCCCACTGCCCCAGCAGCAATCCTAAACCTCGGAGTCCACAGTAAGCTTGATGGACACCTCTTCACGGCTCGAGACGATTGCGAAATTAACTATGGGGCCCAAATAGACCTGCCCTAGTTCCGCCTGAGGGGTCGAAAAGGGGCAGGACCGTCCACTCTTGGATTCCGAATTCCGTAATTTGGCCTGAACGTCCACAGATGGTCTGCCAACCTCGCGGGTACCAGCCTCAATGACCCCAAAGGCCAATTTACGAAATGCGAATATTGTCAGTTGGATATCATCTGCGAAACATGGTTATAATGAAAATCTACCAGAGGAACCAGCACCGGCAAGGTTAGACCGAACAAGGCCAAGACCGAAAAGGCATTAGGAACCAGCGTAAGCCCGGCTCTGCACCAGATCGTAGCGCGACACGCCCGACAAACTGCTTCCGGTAACCCCCTGGCTCAGGACCTCTCCGGCAAGACCATCCCCGGCCAACCCCCCTCGGTACCCACCTCGGTAAGACCCCATTCCTCCACCGAAGCAGATGACCCAGTTACCACTCCCTGAGCCCAATTACGAGCTTCCAGAACGACTTAAATCCCAACTGCAAAACCTGTCCGAGGCGGATATTGATGACACTTTACAGTGTCAATTAAAGCGCCGGAACGGTACAATTGTTCTGTTAATAGAGAAGCCGCCGGAGTTCGCACCTCCAACGGCTTCCGATACCACAGGGGAATTGGACTCCCTCGTGGCAAGACAGAATAGTAATACAACAAATCCCAACTCTACAATTTCCAAGAACGGCTACGGGTTCATTCAACTTGTCAAAAACCTGTTCTTGAGTCACTCGGACGAACTTGTCCAGGAGTTGGAGAAGAGCCACAAAACAAGCGGGCGCCATGGCTACTCGGTACGGGACCAGCTTTGCATCTTCCTACTGCAGTGCATCCTGAATGAGCGTTACAACAACCACCTCTTGAACCGCCTCAGCGCTAGCCCGAAAATCTTGGCAATGTGCCAAATCAAAGAAGTCCCCAGCGAATACGCCTATTGCCACTTCAAGAAAAAGCTCGTGGCGTATTCCGTAATGCTGGATGAGATCTACAATCTCACACTGAGGGACCTCGCTCGAGAAATCAGGCGTCTGAAAAGGGCTGGAGTCATTCCGAAGAAAGCCCCGCGCTTGGGCCAATACTTGGCCATTGACGCCACGGAAATACCAGCGTGGGCCAAGTATCGCTCGCCACACTGTAATGCTCTGGACAAGGAGAACTGTACGGAGAGGCACAGAAGACATTGCAACAATTCAGACCGGACAACGTGCAGCACGCACAGTAGCAAGCCCATCGCTGACCCCAGTGCTAGGTCGGGTCGCCGCACACCCAAGGGAGGGACGGGGACCAGTACGTCGGAGGACGCCGAAGACCCCAAGCAACAATTCTTCGGCTACAAAGCTCACGTGGTAGCCGACGCTATCTACGGAATACCCCTCCACATTGCCCTCCGGCCGGCCAACGAGCATGAGACCAGCCACTTCGCCCAAGACCTAAATGATACGTTGGATCGTCACCCCTGGCTCAAGCCCAGGTTCCTACTGGCTGATAAGGGCTACGACTC
>CAXXOI010000043.1:0-38764 GCA_963664175.2 Dehalococcoidia bacterium | reverse complement strand
CGTCCAACGTCTCCTGCCACTTTTCAGGCCGTATAACTGCAATCACTTCTTTCATCTGGCTTACCCCGCACCGGATCTCGAAGTGAAGGTACCGTGGCAGTGTTACAAGTCCATTGCGCGAAAGTTGCCTATGGGTTACGGGTTCATTACAGTTTGATTACGAATCATTTACATTTCTGTTACATAGCTACGATATTCGTATGCAGAGAGGATCGTGAGGGCGAGAACCTCCCGGCTTACCAATTCGGGCACTGACGGCAGGCCTGACGGCATCGCCCGCAGCTCAGATCGAGTGACCGGGGCTCGGCGTCGCTGAATATGCATGCGGACACCCAGGGCGTCCAGCGGGATCATTTGCCGCCATTGCATTAATGCGATGGTTAAATACCGTTCTTGCATCCTCCTGTCTCGTGCATGCCAGGCCACTTCGCTCCTGTGGTTGCGTGGGCAACTTTGGCATACGGACAGGCTATCTAGCCTTTCGGTCAAGGCGCTCAGTGGACCTGGCAAGGGCGGCGACAGCCCTTGCCTCTACGTAGCTCTCTCCGGCACCAAGTCCCGGTGATCTGCCGCTTGTGGTAGTACTACTTCCGTTGTTAGCCCGCCCGTCTATAGTTCTGCTCCTTTCGAGCCGCGATTGGCGCCACACCCTTGCCGTGCCACATTCGGTTACGTATCCAACCTCTTTGAAATCAGGCGTTCAGAATTGCCTCTGGTGAATGCGACTGAAGAATGCCCGGAATGCTACTATAGAGGGGAGGTGACTAGACTTGAGTGATTACCATAATAACGACATCCGTAACCTTGCCATCATTGCCCACGTCGACCACGGGAAGACCACCCTGGTCGACGCATTGTTGAAACAGGGCAAGGTGTTTCGCCCACACCAACAGGTGGGCACGCTGATCATGGACTCCAACCCGCTGGAGCGGGAACGCGGCATCACCATCCTGGCCAAAAACGCCTCTGTCTCCTACGGCGACGTCCGGATCAACGTCATCGATACCCCGGGGCACGCCGACTTCAGCGGCGAGGTGGAGCGCGTAATGAACATGGCCGACGGCTGCCTGTTGCTGGTGGACGCCGTAGACGGGCCCATGCCCCAGACCACCTACGTGCTGCGCCAGGCCTTGCGCCAGAGCGTCAATCCACTGGTGGTCATCAACAAGATAGACCGCCCCGAGGCGCGGGTGGACGAAGTCGTCGATATGGTGCAAGACCTGTTCCTGGAAGTTGCCACCACGGCGGAGCAGCTTGACTACCCGGTGCTGTACGCTTCGGCGCGCCAGGGCTACGCCTCCACTAGCCTGGAGGCGCCGGGATCGGACATGCAGCCCCTCTTTGAAGCCATCCTGGATTCAGTGCCGCCACCCGCGGGCGACCCCGATGCCCCGCTGCAGATGCTGGTTGCCGCCCTCGATTACGACAATTATCTGGGGCAGGTCGCCGTGGGCCGAGTGACCAACGGAATGATTAAAGTGCTGGACCGGGTGGCTCTCCTGGGCAGAGGCGGAGCTTCCAGCACCCACACTATCGAGCACATCTTCGTGTTTCACGGTATGGACCGGGTTGAAGTTTCGGAGGCTCACACCGGGGACATTGTGGCCATTACCGGTCCCGAAGGAGTTTCCATCGGAGACACGATCACCTCCCTGGAACACCCTTCGGCGCTGCCGTCCATCGACATCGGCGAACCCACCGTGCGGATGACGTTTGGTGTCAACACCTCGCCTTTCATGGGCAGGGAGGGATCCCACTGCACCTCCCGCAACCTGCATGAAAGGCTGATGCGAGAACTTAGGACCAACGTGAGCCTGCAGGTGGAGCCCACCTCCAGCCCCGACGTGTTCGTGGTGGCCGGCCGTGGGGAGCTGCACCTGTCCATCCTGGTCGAGACCATGCGCCGGGAGCAGTACGAATTCCAGGTGTCCCGTCCGACGCCGGTCAACAAAGAAATTGACGGGAAGACCTACGAGCCCTACGAAATTCTGAACGTCACCACCCATGAGGACTACCTGGGCCCGCTGAGCGAATACCTGTCGGCCCACATGGCCAGGCACCGGGATATGCGCTACAGCGACGACGGATATGTCCACCTGGAGTACGAAATTCCCACCAGGGGCCTGATCGGATTCAACGCCTTCTTTAACCGCATCACCCGG
This sequence comes from Dehalococcoidia bacterium, assembly GCA_963664175.2. Classification (GTDB taxonomy): domain Bacteria; phylum Chloroflexota; class Dehalococcoidia; order Lucifugimonadales; family UBA3495; genus VXOI01. The sequence goes on along the minus strand of CAXXOI010000043.1, from coordinate 36,602 downwards.
GGCGACGGCGTCAAGAGCAGCGTCTTCTCTTCCTTCCAGCCGATGGAGGGGGAAATAAAGTCACGGCGCAACGGCGTGCTTGTTGCTTCCGAGAACGGAGTGGCCGTCGTCTACGGGCTGCTCAACGCCCAGGGCCGGGGCGATACCTTCATCGACCAGGGCATCAGGGTCTACGAGGGCATGATTGTCGGCTCCCATCCCCGGGAGGGAGACCTCGAGATCAACGTGTGCAAGGAAAAGAAGCTGACCAATATGCGCTCGTCGACGGCCGATGTGGCCAAACGCCTCAAGGCAACAGTGACTATGAGCCTGGAGGAAGCGTTGGCATTCATAGCGGACGATGAACTGCTGGAGGTAACGCCGGAGAACCTGCGCCTTCGCAAGATGGAGCTCTCCGCCCTGGACCGGAAGCGCAATCGCCGCGACGGATCGCGCGCCCGGGACTAAGGAACCGTTGCGACTCCTGTGATGCCGCCTTACACTGTCGGCGGCTTGAAATCGGGTACAAATGCTGTGGAGGTACGCCATGAGTGAACTTGAGGATCGTTACGAGCGCGGACAGGAAACGCGAAGGATGTTCGGTGGCGGTCAAATCACCACCACACCGTCGCCGGGAGCGTGGGACATTGCGCCGGACCTCGAGAGGATCCTGGGTGAGGCGCTATTCGGCACCATCTGGAAGCGGCCTGCGCTGACCCCTGTCCAGCGGGAGATGGTCACTCTGTCGTGCCTCATAGTGATGAACCGCGAGGTGCAGCTCAAGCGGCACCTGGGTAACGCTTTGAACGTGGGATTGACGCCGGAACAGATCGTCGAGTTGATCATTCACGACACCTGGTACGGTGGAGCGCCGGCGGGTATACAGGCGCTGGCGCTGTGCAAGGCAGTGTTTGAGGAACGCGGGATAGACTTCACCCCGGCCCGCATCCACGACGCCAATGAGGATCCGGAGAGCCTGTTCCAGCGAGGCGACGAGTACCGGCGGAACTACATGGGAACGTCGTCGCCGGCACGGCCTGCTCCCCCGACGCAGGCCGAGAGGGAACTGGGGCGCACCACTGGAGAATACTACTGGGGCGCCACCTGGACGCGGCCTGGACTGGACCTGCCCTCCCGCTGCATCTGCACCATGTCGTGCCTCGCGGCGTTGGGTCGTGAGGGTCCCCTGCGGAGCCACATCCGGGGCGCTCTGAACATCGGATTTACGCAGGACCAGGTCATAGAGGTCTTCGGCCACATGACGCTGTACGCTGGCATACCCTTTGCCCGGGGCGCGATGGACATTGCCAACGAGATATTTGCCAGCGCCTGAAGTTGTCCCGGCATGTCCTAGGCCGATCTAGTTAGAATCCGGAGTTTCGGTGCGCCTAATATGAGCGGAACTCCCCGCCGTAGTCGGGAGTTCGGGTAGCCGGATGGTTCGATGACTGGATTGCGGAGTATTTGTAGGACTCCTAGGGGACCCACAATTCTCTCGCCAAGTCCTTGTCCCGTACGAATGAGGAGGCACCATGACCACTGAGACCGCAAAGGCAACGGACGGATACGTGAAAATCGGCGACCTCAACCTCCACTACCTGGAGTGGGGAGTCGCTGGCGCGCCTCCCGTCATCATGGTCCACGGCCTGACCGGCAACGCCCACGCGTTCGACCTGCTGGCCCCTCACTTCGCGCCGCAGTATCACGTCATTTCCGTGGACGTTCGGGGCCGCGGAGATAGCGACTGGGCTGCCAACGGTGACTACTCCAATGACGCCTACGTTGCTGATCTGGAGGGAGTGCGGCAGGCTCTCGGCTTTGAGCGTTTCTCGCTGGTGGGCACCTCCATGGGAGGCCGCATCTCCCTGACCTACGCTGGCACTTACCCCGAGCTGGTGGAGCGCACCGTTCTGAACGACATTGGACCCGAGGTCGACTCGCGGGGAGGCGGCCGTATTGCCAGCAGTTCCCGTGATGCAGTCACAACCTTTGCGGCCATCGAGGACGTGATGGCCTGGCACCGGGAGAATCGGGTCGGGTTCGCTGCCATGAGCGACGCGCACCAGCGGGCAATGGCTGGTCACGCGGTAAAACCCCTGCCCGACGGCAGCTATACCTGGAAGATGGACCCGGCAGTTCGCAGCGACCCCCGTCGCCCGGACCCTGAAGTATCCTGGAAACTGGCGCGCAGGATTCCCGGCCCGGTGCTGCTGGTGCGAGGTGGAGCCAGCGACCTGCTGTCCCCGGAGATAGCCCAGCGCATGGTGGCGGAAATGCAGGACTGCCGCATGGTGGAGGTCCCCGGCGTGGGCCATGCTCCCACCTTGATGGAACCCGAGGCCTTTGGGCCGGTCACGGAGTTCTTTTCCCTGACCTGAACGGGCAGCGGTTAACCGGTCGTGGGAGTGCAGTTCTCCCAAGACCTTACAGCCGGAGTTGCCGCAGACGCCGACGTACCTAGGCTATTACGTCCCTTCTTGGGGAGGCAGTAATGCTCTATGAAGGAAACGCAGAGATGAGACGTCGGTAGCTTCAATGCAAAATCTGCCGCTTAAGTTAGCTGCTGTAGTATCGGATCGAATCAAGGATGGCCCCGAATCCCAGTGACGGACAGGATAATGAGTACTCCTGACGAGATTGAAGGGCGAGTGCGGGCGGCACTTGACCAATTGGGCATCGCAGACTGGGAGTGGATCGAGATCGATCCCCAGTACGGCGACACTGCGGACTTCTGCCAGCAGTACGGGTATGACCTGCCCCATTCCGCCAATACGATCATCGTTGCCAGCAAGCGGGGCCCTGCGGCCTATTGCGCCGGGATCGTGCGGGCCTGCGACCGACTGGACGTGAACAAGCGAGTGCGCGGGCTGATGGGGGTGTCGCGGGCGTCCTTCGCCTCAGCCGATGAGACCCGTGAGGTGACGGGAATGATGATCGGCGGTGTCACGGCTCTTGCTCTGCCCGAGGGGTTGGCGATCTACGCTGACGTGCGCCTGTTGGAGATGGACTACATCATCCTCGGAGCCGGCAGCCGGTCCGGGAAGCTGAAAATGGCGCCCCAGGAACTCGAGAAACTGCCTGGTCTGGAGTACGTCGAGGGGTTGTCGATTTCAGGGGAGTGACGGCAGCACCTGCGGGCTGTCTCTCGATTCCAACCGTTTCAGATTCTCCATAAGTCAATTTCGTCGTTGAGAAAGCTGTCCTTCAAATGAGGGCACCAACCACCGGATTTGCATCCGCGACGATGAGTTCGCGATTTCGTAAGTCGTAGCACTTGATCGTTTTCCTCACCACCCTATCCAAGAGCCCACATAATCCCGCAAGGCTCGCATTCCGGACGGCCCTGGATTCCTGGAGCGGATCAACTGTACGGAATCGTGGTCTGACCCTGACAATAGCGCCTCTGGCCCAGCCCGAGTTTTGTATATCGCTGCGCTGCACAGGAAAGTCTTGAGGCAAAATTTCCGGAACTCTATACGCAGCGTCGACAGCTGCTCGTACCCAGAGTTCACGGTTGCAAGTGTTGACACCCGCCCCGTTGCCTCTGGCCGTGCCATGAGCGCGTAGGGGCACCCGACCGACCTCAAAGGCTCCGGTACTCAGAGCAATCCTCCCCTCTGGCCAGTGACACCGCTGGACCGATGCCGAGTGGGGTTTGAGCACGTATCCAATTGACAGTGTTCAGAATTTTAAGAGACTGGCCGTCTATCAGTTAGTTCGCTCAAACTTTCCCAACTGTGAACAGGCGATCCTTGTCCTATGATCAGGGCAGCACATGAGCAATACACTATGTGCCAAAACTCGCTTACAACCCTTTCGTCTGTCCTTTGAAATGTCCGCTATGCCGCGTATGTATCAAGGGCAACCGACGTGGGGTAAACATCTATAGGTAGCAATGTGAGTCGGGAATGGAAGGATTTACGCACAACTGCTGAAGATCAAAATCACACAGACTTTGGCCAACCCACACTTTACTTTCTTAGCCACCCAGGGTGGCAACGCAAGGTTCCGCCTCTGTGAGCGTACAGCCGTAGGCAACCTCGTATCGCGGAAGCCTTGGAAATCCTTCAGCCGATTCGCGGCCCAACGGACTTCCGGGGTCCTCCTTCATTGCCCAAGCGTTTGGGCTTTGATGTACGGCCGCCTCGAACATGGCCAGGGAAGTCTTCGTTTCTACTGAGGCAGTTGGATGGCAATCATTTCTCGCCCATTGGCCCGTATTTCGACGTTCATGGCAATCATGGGAATAGTCGTCGCATCAGCATTCGTTGCGGACGAAACAGGTGCCGTCCTGGTAAGAGGAAATGCGGAGGCGGAAATAGCGTCCCAAGCTTATTTCGATGGAGATGTTTCTCGTCCCAACCCCGAGTCTGGATCGCTGCCAGACGCTGGCATCGGGAGCGCTTTGATGCAGCAAACCGAGGATGCCAGGGGCAGGATACTGATCGACAACTACGGAAACACATCCTCAGCCGCCACAGGAGAGACTTTCGACGATGCCCAGGGATTCACGACAGGCACCGGACGCTATCTGCTGACCGGAGTGGAATTAGCCACTATTAATGCGACACCGGGCGCAGAGGTAGCTGTGTTCATCAGCGAACCCGCCGGAGCAGGACATCCCGGAACGACCTCATATGTACTTGATGCGCCGTCCAACCTCGTCGGGAGGCCCTTCTTTAAGGCGCCGGAAGACGCACTTCTTGATCCGAACACCAGCTACCTGGTCAGGATAGACGTTACTGCTGGCTCTGTCGGCTGGGAGTTCACCACCAACAAGACCGAAACTACCCTGGGGCTTTCCGGATGGAGCGTCGAGGACCACTTCTGGGTCAGTTCAGGAGACGGCCAGGGAATTGACTGGGGTATGGACACCAGCAAAGTTTTCGCCCTCACCATATGGGGGAAGGAACCTCCGGATGACTTTGGTGAGGACTCGTTTACATCGGGATACCTTGCCTTCAACAGACATTCAGGCGATTCCCCAACGGTGCAGGGGACGATTGGTAACGGTACGGACAAGGACTGGTTTAATTCCTCCCTGTCGTTCGACTACGGAGGCCGCTACAGGATTGACGTAGACGCGTCGGAACTCACCGATGCCGATGACGTTAGCGTTCGCGCTTTCTATCTGGACAATCCACAATATTCTTCGGGTGTCGTAGAGCTAACGATCGAGTCCGTCACGGACCCACCCGAGGGCTATGTTTCGTGGCATTTCAAAGCTGGACGCAACTATGGTCCGTACATCGAGGTGTCCGCCGACAACGGCAGTACCGGCGATTACGGTATCCGAATAGTGTACGACCCGGACAGGACCTGGACGGGCACAGAGGTTGTACGAGGCGACCTGTACCACGACGACACGACCTGGGCAACCATCACCGTCGACTCCGTGGAAGCGGACCAAGGGGTATACCATTACTACGAGGACTACGACTGGTTCGCAGTGGAACTGGAGGACGATACCAACTATACATTTTTGGCGACCGCTGCAGGCCGATACAGTCACTACATGCATCCGGCCATCAAGCTTTACGACGATGCAGGGACCGAACTGGCCTCCGAATACATAAGCCACAGCGACGAAAGCGCTACGTCGGTTACGACCCGAATCGATGTGGGCGCCGGCGAGGGAGGGACCTATTTTGTCGAAGTTACCAATGCCCAGCTGTGGGACGATCCGGTAAAGATGGCGAACATGGGAATCACTGAGCCGTTGGTGTTGCATTCGCCTTTTCTTGCGACCAGGTATTATTTGGCTGCCGGCACTGTCGCCGACAACATGAGGAGCCTGAGATCGATTCCCGTCAATGCTGAGCCCCGGATTCTGAACAGGAGGGCGATATCGCTGGAAGAAGGAACCAGGCTGGCAGAGTACATCACCGCCTATGACTCGGACGCGCAGGACACGGCCACGGAATTCGAAATCAGTGGAGGGGACAACGCGGACCTGTTTTCCATCAGCAGCAGTGGCGTTCTGTCCATGAGAGTAGTGCCCGACTTCGAGGTACCGGCGGACGGGAACATGGACAACGTATACGAGGTGCAGGTCAGGGTGACCAGTGGGTCAGGCCCGAGAGAACGCACGTCGACGGCAGATTTCACCGTGACGGTAACCGATGATGATACCGAGGCCGAGAGGGTGCTGGTTTCGAACACGGGCAAGCGAAATGACGGCAACGCGACAGTGAACAACTCCGATCACGCCATCCGAATCCACACCGGCGAGAATTCGGCGGGATACGTCATCCACGGCGTTGCCCTGAAATTCCAGGAGGCGCTGGCAGACCCGAACGGTGTACGAGTGTCGTTGTGGTCGTCGCACGTCCCGGGACAGTACTCCCGGCCCAACGCGCAGATCTTCGCGTTCACCAATCCAACCAGTATTGAGGCGAGGCTGACTGAGTTCACGGCACCGCCGGACACGGTACTGGAGCCGGACACAAGCTACTGGATAATGATCGAGAGAACGGGAGGCACCGCGATCAAGTTCCTGGAAACGCGATCGGATTCGCAGGACTCGATCTCAGATGCTGACTGGGAGATCGGTAGCCTCAAGTTTCACCGGCCTCGCAACATGAACGGGCCATGGACCCACTGGAAAGTTAAAAGCGAACGAGACCAGCTCAAGGTTCGTGTCATCGGATATGCGCGGGGCAACGAGTAACCGGAAAACAACGTCCACAGGCGAGCGTGCCGGAACCCGTTCAACAGCAACCGGGAACCACGCTGGACACCCCTCTTTCACAGCGGGCGAGCCCCGCCTGACCGCCAATTGGGTTAAATTCTTGGTGGTATACAATGTGGCTCGTGAATTCAGGGTGAAATCGGAGCGACACTCAGTATGCGCACCAAGAATGAGGTCCGTCAGGCGGTTTGGTCAGCGATGGAAGAAGCCAGGGCCGCTCATACCCGCAAACTCCATGACAAAATCCCCCATTTCCGGGGCTGCGAGGCCGCGGCCGACCGTGTGGGAGAACTGCTTGCCTGGCAGAATGCCCGCGTGATCAAAGGCAACCCCGACAAGGCCCAGAGGCCCCTGCGTCAGAAGGCGCTGGAGGAGGGCAAGACGCTGTATATGGCCGTCCCGCGCCTGCGCCAGGAGCAGTGTTTCGTGGAGTTGGACCCGGCAACCATAGGTGCCTCCCCAGCCGAGGCCTCCACCATCGCCGGGGCATTCCGCTGGGGGCGACCGGTGTACGTGGAGGAAATGCGCCCGGTAGACCTCGTAATCTCAGGCTCGGTCGCCGTCAACCAGGTGGGGACGCGTGTGGGCAAGGGTGGCGGGTTCGCCGATCTGGAATATGGCCTGGCCATCGCTGCCGGTATCGTTTCACCCGAAACGCCGGTGGTCAGCACGGTTCACCAGATGCAGGTGCTGGACGAAGATCTACCCTACACTCGCCACGACGTGTTCCTCGACTACGTCGTGACGTCAGAGGAGACGATCCGTTGCAGCGGCGAAATGCCCCGTCCTATGGGCATTTATTGGGACGACCTGCCCACGGCCAAGATCCGCCAGATTCCGTTACTCCGGAAGCTGCAGGAACAGGCTGGCTGAAAACTTACAACCCCAGTAGCGTCGCGCTGCCAGTAAAAGGGGCGAGTTCAAGCGGAGCAGCGCCTATAGGCGGGTGTTTGCTGACGGAATGATCATCTCCCTTAACCGGGGAACAACCATCCACAGCCCCGCAACGATCAGCCAGATCAGGAAGACTATGCCGGTGATGCGGTGGACCGTCGTGGCGGCGTCCAGCCAGATGAAAAGCATCGCGACGCCCAACACCGCAGCCACAACTGCGGCTACGCGCAGGACGCCGCCGCCCATTTGCCACTGCACCGGGGACAGCGCCACCAGAGCGAGACCTGCCAGGGTAAATCCGACGGAGCCGGCAATCCACCGGATGGCGAACGCCAATTCCTCCTCGGGCAGCACCATCAGTTCCGGGGGCTTCAGGTCTGTCGGGGCGGTTACAGCCAGCGCCACGGCGGTCGCCCCGGACGCCAACGAGGCCAGACCGGATGCAACGAAAAGTACCCCGGCAATGCCACTGGCAGCCGGGCTGTAGTCCCTCAGGGAATGCCTCAGCGGGATGGCCGCCGCCACCAGCGTGATTCCCCCCACCATCCTCGCAACCCCGCCGATGCCGTAGGCCGCCTTGGCCGACCCGATGGCTGCCAGAGACTCCTCCAGCGTAGGAAGGTCTGCCTCGGCCGCCAACCGCGCAGGTACTGATATGGCGGTAGCCAGCGCTGTCAGCAGCAGGAATATTCCGGCGTTGCGGTAGTTCGAGTTCTGGGCTGCCATGTCCTCTCGGTCTGGGAAGGCCAAATTTTCAGATGAGCAGGTTGTAGCCGATGGGCAGGGCGGTCCGGCCGGTCAGGGCGTTGGCAAGGTCCGGGCCACGGCCCTCGGCGACGGCCACGCCGGTCAAAACCTGCAGCGCCACCTGCACTCCACTGGCCGGGGGTGTGGCCTCGACGCGCAGGGCCCGGGCAAAGTCGCTGCCGTGGATCACCAGCTCCATGGTGCGGAGAGGCAGATAGTCGATCAGCCTCATTCCGCCCTGTGGCGTTGCCAGGATGAAGTCGTCGTCCAGAGAGTTCACCCGGTCCCGGGCCATGTTCAGAAAGCCACGAACCATCATGGTCGGGTTGTCCATGATCTCCAGGCCGGCCGACCGACCCAGTTCCGCCACCCTGTCGGGATTGGCGTTCTGCCTCACGTTCACGATCCACTGGGTCGGCGACTCAACGTCAACCTGGGCAGCGGGCTTTTCGGAGTAACCTACGACCGTGCTGATGGAGCGGTACGTGTGGCCAGCCAGGTCTCGCAGCGTCCATTGCCCCAGGGCATGCTCCTCCCATCCGTCGGGGTCTACCCCGTCCACAAGCCCCGCGAAGAACTCGGCGGATTCCAGGTACGCTTCCCTTATTTTCTCGCTGAAAGGACTACGTGAACTCACCTGATCCTCCATGTCGGTAGCGGTGGGAACACCCTCACCCTAACCCTCTTCCAGAGGGAGAAGGAACTGTGGGTGGAACGGGAGACTAGGGGTCGCCGACCAGGTTTTCGACCTCCAGAGACTTTATCAGGCCGCTGATCTGGTCCCAGGTATCGTCCTCGACGAAGATGCCTTCCTGTCGGCGGCGCTGCTCGGTGCGATACTCGATCTCTCCTGGGTACAGCACCTCGCTGAATCCGGCAGCGGGCGGAGAGTCCTTGATGAACTCGACGAATTCGCCCATATCCTTCTTGAACTCGTCCAGTGGGCGGAAATGCTCCAAGTTGAAGGCGGCGATAAAGCAGCCGTCGTTGTGCCGTCCCTCAGGGTCGATGCCAAAGCCGAGGCCAGTCAAGAGACCGGAGAAGACCTCGACCATGAACGACAGCGCGTAACCCTTGTGACCCTGGTCCACGCCCACCGGCAGGATGGCCCCACCCGAAAAGTAGTCGTTGGGGTCAGTTGTCTGGTTGCCGTCACGGTCCACGATCCAGCCCTGCGGGATGGACTCACGGCGATTGCGGGCCAGTGCGATCTTGCCCAGCGCGACGGTGCTGGAGGCCATGTCCATCAATACCGGGCCATCGAGATCGCTGGGCATCCCGATGCAGATGGGATTGGTGCCCAGTTTTCGCGCCCGACCGCCGAAGGGCGCGACGTGCTTCGGGGCGGCGCCGGAGTCGGCAGTGATCATGCCGATCATGCCTTCGGCGGCGGCCATGGTCGGGTAGTCGCCGAGCCGACCGATGTGGCTCTGGCTGTGGACGGTGATGGCGGCAACGCCGTGGGTGCGGGCCTTGTCAATGGCCATGCGCATGGCCCGCTCAGTCACCACGAAGCCGAAACCCCAGTTGCCGTTGATCACGGCGGTGCACGGGGCCTCTCGCTCCACGACGAAGGGGGCGCCGGGCACTATGTGGCCCACGTCGATGCGTTCGGCATAGGTGGGTATCTGGATAACGCCGTGGGAGTCGTGGCCGCACAGGTTGGCCTTGACCAGGTGCGTGGCCACCACCTCCGCCTCGGCGTCGGGAGTGCCCTTGGCGCGGTATATGTGATAGGCCGCCTTCTCCAAGTATTCAGGTGAAAATACGGGCATTTTCTGACCTCGGGGGAAATGATCGTAGAGCTACTGAATCACCGGGGAAATTCGACATAAGTCTAGCCTCGCCCCACCGCAATGTCCAGAAATGCAATGTCCATGGATAGGAGCATCATGTGCGGCCAATCAAGTCTAAATTGTCAGGCCTACCCTGAGGAGGGCCGTTTGAGAGCGAGACGGTGTTGTTCCGACACTCGGCTGCACCATTCTCGCCTTGACCTGATAGTTGGCGGTTTCTATAATTTCGTCACAGGATAACGACGGGCAAGGGGCATCCCCTTCCGCCCGGCCTAGGAATGACGCCCCATTGGTGCAGCCCACACCGCAGAACATTGAAGACCTGGCCGGCGCGGCCCTCGCCGAGCTCTCGGCTCTGGACAGCCTCGATGCCCTGGAGCAGTGGCGTATCTCCTATCTGGGACGCCGCGGTAGTCTGACGACTGTGCTCCGGGGTCTTTCGTCGCTGGATATCGAAGAACGCCGCAGGATAGGTGCGCTCGCCAACCAGGCCAAGGAGTCCCTCGAATCCGGCCTAGAGGCCCGCACGCGGCAGATCAATGACGCCGCGCTGTTGCGGGCCGCCCAGGAGGATCGCCTCGACGTGACCCTTCCTGGCCGCCGACCATCGGAGGGGAGGCTGCACCCCACCACCCAGATCGTGCGCGAGATCTGCGCCGCCTTCGTCGGCATGGGATTCAGCGTCGTGGAGGGCCCCGAGGTTGAGTGGGACCACTACAACTTCGAGATGCTGAACATACCCAAGGGGCACCCGGCCCGGGACATGTGGAACACGCTCTGGGTCGACTACACTAACGAAGCCGGAGAGCAGCCCATGCTGCTGCGCACCCACACCTCGCCCATGCAGGCGCGGGTGATGGAGAACCAACGGCCGCCGGTACGCGTCGTGGTGCCCGGCAAGTGCTACAGGTACGAGGCCACCGACGCCACTCACGAGTGGCACTTCTACCAGGTCGAGGGCCTCGCCGTGGACGAGGGCATCACATTCGCCAATCTGAAGGGAACGCTGTACGAGTTTGCCCGCCGCCTGTTCGGTGAGGAGAGGCAGATTCGCTTCCGGTGCGACTACTTCCCCTTCGTCGAGCCGGGTGTCGATATGTCCATCGACTGTTTCGCCTGCGACGGCCAGGGAGAGGGCTGCCGCATATGCAGGGACAGCGGGTGGATTGAAATCATGGGCGCCGGAATGGTGCATCCCAAAGTGTTGGCCGGCGTCGGCTATGACCCGGACAAATACACCGGGTTCGCCTTCGGGATGGGTCCCGAGCGCATCGCCATGCTGAAGTACGGCATAGACGACATCAGGCACTTCTACTCCAACGACCTCCGCTTCCTCCGGCAGTTTTAGGACGTGGCTACTTCTACCGGCTATTTTCACCTTGGTTACAGGGTCTGAATGAAAGTTCCCCTCAGTTGGCTCCGGCAATACGTGGACGTTGACCTGCCTCCGTCCGAACTGGCCCACCGGCTAACCATGGCCGGCGTGGAGGTGGGCGAAGTCGTGGAGACGGGCGGCTGGAGCGAGGTGTTCGTAGGCAGCGTTACCAGTGTGCGCCAGCATCCCAATGCCGACCGGCTGAGGCTCTGTACCGTTACCACCGGCCCTGGGCCCGACGGGAACGCGCCGGAAATGGAGGTGGTCTGCGGAGCGCCCAACGTGGCCGAGGGGCAGAAAATCTGCTTTGCCAGGATCGGCGCTTACCTGTACAACGCTCACAGCGGGAAGCACGAAACGCTGGCCGCGGCAAGCATTCGAGGCGTCGAATCGCAGGGCATGATCTGCTCCGAGCTGGAACTGGGGCTGGGAGACGATCACAGCGGCATCATAGTGCTGCCCGAGGACGCTCCGCTGGGCGAGCCGCTGTCGGACTTCCTGGGCGACACGGTCCTGGACCTTGAGCTCACCCCGAACCGACTTGACTGCCTCTCAATGCTGGGCGTTGCCCACGAGGTGGCAGCACTGACCGGCGCCGAGGTGACCGAACGGGAAATCCGTTACGAGGAAACCGGCGCACCGGTGGCGGACAGGGTCGGCATTTCCATTGCAGACCCCGACCTTTGCCACCGCTACACGGCAACGGTAATCGACGGCGTGAACATCGGGCCGTCGCCGCAGTGGCTGCAGGACCGCCTGACCCGGGCTGGCCTGCGCCCCATCAGCAACGTGGTGGACGTCACCAACTTCGTGATGCTGGAATACAACCAGCCACTGCACGCCTTCGACCTCGATGCGGTGAAGGACAGGACCGTAATCGTGCGCCGGGCCCGTCAGGGCGAGACCCTGACCACTCTGGATGGAGTGGAGCGGAAGCTGACGACCGAGAACCTGGTCATCGCTGACTCCAACGATCCCATCGGTTTGGGCGGCGTGATCGGCGGTGCCAACAGCGAGATCGGACCGGACACCCAAACTGTTCTGCTGGAGTCAGCCAACTTCAACGCCACCAACAACCGTGAGACCGCCACGTCCTTGGGCCTACGCACCGAGGCGACCCTGCGGTTCGAGAAAGGCCTGCGCCCAGAGCTGGCGCCGCTCGGACTCCTGCGAGCGACCGCGCTGATCCAGGAAGTCGCCGGCGGGACTGTCGCCCCCGGCTACATCGATGTGTATCCCGAGCCACCTGATGCACCTCCGACAGTGACTCTCACAACCCGCAGGCTGCGACAGTCTTTGGGAATGGACGTTACCCTCGAGCAGGCCAGGACAGCTCTCGAGTCCCTCGGTTTCACGTGCGTAACTGAGGGGAGCGCCCTGGTGGTGACCATTCCCTGGTGGCGGAACGACGTCAACATCGAGGACGATTTGGTCGAAGAGGTCGTGCGGATCATCGGTTACGACGCCGTGCCGACCGTGATGCTGTCCACACCCATCCCGTATTTCAGTCCCACACCCGCCATCGCGCTGCGGGACGAGGTCAAAGACCTGCTGGCGTCCGGTGGGATGCAGGAAGTCATCAACTACACCCTGGTGTCGTCGGAACTGCTGGAACGGGTTGCCACCGAGGACGGGGCATCTTCGGCGATGCGCGTGGCGAACCCGATGAGCTCAACGCACGAAGTCCTCCGGCCAACCCTGCAGGCGGGCATTCTGGCCACACTGGCCGCCAACCAGTCCAGCGGACCGGGACCCTTCCGTTTCTTTGAAGCCGGGCGCGTCTTTCTGCCCCGCAGCGGTGATCTTCCCGAAGAGGTCGAGACCGTCGCCGCAGTGATGGCCGGCCAACGATCGGCGGACTCCTGGCTCTCCGGGGAGGAAAGCGCTGGCGAAATGGATTTCTTCGATGCCAAAGGCGTGGTGGAATGGCTCCTGGAGCGGCTTGAAATCGATGCCATTTGGGAGCCCGGCGAGCACACGGTCTACCAGCCAGGACGTTGCGCTGTTGTCAAATCCGGTGATGCCACCCTGGGATACGTGGGTGAGATTCATCCCAACATCAGCGAGAGGTTCGACCTAAACTCTGGCACGGTGGCGGGCTTCGAGTTGTACCTGCATTCCCTCCTGGAGGGCCTGCCGGACACTGATCGGCGATTTGATCCGCTGCCCCGTTTCCCCGCCGCGACCCGGGACCTGGCGCTGGTCGTGCCCGCTGACGTGCCGGCGGCGCATATCACCGCTCTCATGATGCGCAACAGGCTGGTGCAAAGGGCCGAACTGTTCGACATCTACTCGGGTGAAAACCTTGCTCCTGGCACCAAGTCCCTGGCCTTTCACGTGCATCTGCAAGCGACCGACCGGACGCTCACCAACGAGGAAGTCACGCGCTCGCTTGACGGTCTGCTTCGGTCCCTGGAACGGGAGGTAGGCGCCACTCTCAGGAGTTGAGAATTAAGAACGAGGAATGCGGAATGTGGACTCATAGCCACTTCCTTTCCTCACAGTATCCGGCCCCCAAATTACGGGAGGCGCTTCATGACGACACGAAACCGCCACCATCGTGGCCATCACGAGGAGGCACCACACCACCATGGCCACAGCCACGAGGGCGAGGACATGCTCAGCGTGGAAGAGGCCTACGAGAGGGTGATGGCCAGCTTCTCTCCACTTGATGCGGTCGAGGTCCCCTTGCTGGAAAGCCTGGGGCAAACCCTGGCAGACGATGTAACGTCGCCGTTGGCGCTGCCGCCGCTGTCCAATTCGGGAATGGACGGCTACGCGCTGCAGGGTGCTGATATCGTCGGCGCCTCAGCAGATTCACCGCGTCGTCTGCCGGTCATCGGAATTGTGGCCGCCGGACAACTGCCCGACCGTGCCGTCGAGGCGGGGACTGCGATGCGCATCATGACCGGCGCACCCGTGCCGGACGGCGCCGATACCGTTGTACCTTTTGAAGAAACCGACGAGGTGCAGCGCAAGACAGAGGGAAGGCCACTGGACGAGGTGGCCATTTTCTCGGAGATGCCATCCGGGGCCAACGTTCGTCCTGCCGGCGAAGACATTCGCGTGGGGGAACTGGTGCTGGAGGCCGGAACGGTCGTGCGCGCCGCCGAGGTGGGCGTCCTGGCCTCGCTGGGGCTGGACAGGGTGCGGGTCAGGCGGCGCCCCATTATCTCGGTCCTGGCCACTGGCGACGAGCTGGAAATGGCCGGCACGGAGCTGGCCGGCGGCAAGATTTACGACAGCAACAGCTACAGCGTGGCCGCCTCGGTGATCGCCTCCGGGGGTGTTCCACGGCTGTTGGGCATCGCTCGCGACAACCTGGACGACCTTCATGCGAAGCTCGCGGCAACTGCCGGGTCCGACCTTGTGATAACATCCGCCGGTGTCTCCAAGGGCGACTACGACATCGTAAAGGACGTGCTGGAGCAGCGCGGTGCCATGAATTTCTGGTCTGTGCGCATGCGGCCGGCCAAGCCTCTCGCCTTTGGGCACCTGCGCGGCGACGGCGGAAAGGATGTGCCGTTGCTGGGCCTGCCGGGAAATCCGGTCAGCGCCATGGTAGCTTTCGAGATGTTCGCGCGCCCGGCCATCCAGACCATGCTGGGTCGGCCTGTGCGACCGCGCCCCTCAGTGGAGGGCGTGCTCACCGGGCCCATCCGCAACTATGATGGACGTAGGGTTTATGCGCGGGTCGAGGTTGAGCTGAGAGACGGTGTGTATTACGCCACCCCCACTGGGCCGCAGGGATCGAACATCCTGACGTCCATGTCGCGAGCCAACGCGTTGGCTATCTGCCCCGAGGACCTGCCGGTCAAGGAAGCGGGCGAACGGGTTCGAATCATCATGTTGGACTGGAACGAAGAGGTGGATCTATGACCATAGCTGGGCTGGAAACCGGGGGATCTTCCGGCGATACGTCGGTGGGCAGTGGGCGCTTTCAAATCAGCCTGGCCCGGCTGGAGCAACTGAACCGATCGGCAGTTCACCTGATCAGCGGCCGCCTGACTCCGGCCTGTCCATCCTGGGGCAAGCCGGTCCACGAGCTGGACCCAAGCGATCTGATCCGGGAAATCCAGGAGTTTCACGGGGACGAGGACGATTACATCCGGTACGACATGCCGATAAAGGAAATCGTTTTCCGCACGCTATTGACTCAGGGCAATCAACCAATGCCGTTATCTGACCTGCACCGGGAACTAACCGGGCGGTGGAGCAACGCCCTGAGACCCATCTCGATTGAGGATTCCCTGTTGCGGCGAGTCTTGGAGACAGACACCTACTACGGGTTTGCCCTGGTGTAATGCCACATCCTCAAGTTCCGGGGATGTGAACCGGGCCAGAAAACCGGGTCAAGACAATCATCACGACCATCGGGCGCAACAGAATGCCGGGCACCGCGAGGCGCCCGGCATCAATCACTACATGGACTGGTAGTCTTTGGCCGCTACGCTGCGGCGGCTGCCAGTTGTTCCCGCGCCGTTTCCACCAGCTGATTGAATGCGTCCGGATCCCTGACGGCCATATCTGCCAGAATCTTCCGGTCCAATTCAATTTCTGCCAGTTTCAGTCCGTGGATGAACTGACTGTAAGAAAGGCCCGCGGCACGGCAGGCCGCCCCGATGCGTACGATCCAGAGGCTCCGGAACTCGCCCTTTCGCTCCCTGCGATGCCGGTAGGCGTGGGACCAAGCGTGCATCACGGCTTCCTTGGCCCACTTGTAATTGCGATGGGAGGAGCCCTGGAATCCCCTGGCCTCCTTGAGTATCTTCTTGTGCCGGCGACGCTTGGTAACGCCGCGCTTTATTCTTGCCACAGATAGGTCTCCGTATTGGGCGCCTGTCGGCTAACCGTAAGGAATCAGTTTTTTCAGGCGAGGGACGTCGGCAGCGGCAACGTCCATCTTGTCCGAGTATTTCCGGGTCACCTTGGTCGGCTTCTTGCGCCGAAGGTGGCTGCTCATCCGCTTGCGGCGCAGCATTTTCCCGGAACCAGTGACATGTATGCGGGCTTTGGCGCCCTTGTGCGTCTTAAGTTTTGGCATCGGCCAGTTCTTCTACCTTATCCGGCTGGGTTTCCTCGGTTGTGTCATCGCCGGATTTGTTTGCTTGATTCTTGGTGGCGGACGAGGCCCTCTGCGCCGCCAGTTCCTCTCCCTTCTGCACCGAGGGGATCAGCACCATCGAAAGGGAGCGTCCTTCCATTGCCGGCGCTCGCTCCAATCGCACTTCGTCCTTCAGTTCATCGGCGACCCGGCGCAGTACTGCGAGGCCAAGTTGCTGGTGGGCAGCCTCACGGCCCCGGAACCTGACGGTCAGCTTGACCTTGGAGCCGTCGTTGATAAACTCCCGTACCTTGCGCAATTTTGCGTCAAGGTCGTGGGTCCCGATGTTTGGGCGAAAGCGCACTTCCTTTTGCTCGGTGCTCTTCTGTCCCCTCTTGGATTCCTTTTCCTTCTTTGCGGAGAGGTAAAGCAGCTTGCCGTAGTCCAGCAGCCGGCACACAGGTGGGTCTGAATTGGGCGCAACCTCCACCAGATCGACCTCGGAGTCTCGCGCCATCTGCAGCGCGCGCCGAGTCTCCATTACCCCCAATTGAGAACCGTCTCCGCCAATGACCCGTACTTGAGGGCTGGTAATTCTTTCGTTGACCCTATATTGCCTGGCTATGCTGACCCACCTCCAATGTATTATGCCCCGTGGTCTCGGATGGGCATAGGCCAATCTATCATACGCCTAAACCCGCGTCAACGAGGCTCGCTGAGGCACTTGAACGACTTATCTATCTAAAAATACGAGCGAACGACAATCCCGGATTGCCCGATGGACCGATGTCTCGGTGGTGATGCGTGTCACTGGCCGGATGCGAGTTTGGCCGGGTTCCAAGGGCCTCACAGTCCCGCATAACTCCCGCTACTCGTCGTCCTCGGCGGAATCGGAGCCGGTATCCTCGCCAAAGTCCAGCCCCTGCAGAAACTCCTCGATTTGCGGGGAAAGAGGCGCGGTGGACTCGTTGCCGGAAGTGGCCTCCGATTTGTCCCGGTCGTAACGCTCCTCCAGCCGGGACAGGAGCTTTGAGACCTCTGAGGTGTCGTCGACGATGTTCTGCAGCGACGAATACTGCTGGACACCGCGTTCCCGGTCCTCCAGGCGACTGGGCAGGCCGTAAAGACGGCAGAGGATCCCGGTCAGGCGAGACGTGCCTGTGAAATCCTCCTCCACCTGGAAATACTGGGGCAGATGGACCACGAATATGCGAGTGTCTATCCCCACGGACTCAGAGTACTCGAAAATCTGATGGGTTATGGTGGTGGGACCCTCGTAGTCGCTGGGTCGCACTTCCACCGAACGGTACTCGGCCTCGTTGGATTCATCGAGGGTACCGCCAGACACCAGCAACGGCCTGGTATGGGGCACCATGTCGTACATGGCCCCGATCATCGAATACCGTCGCGCGCCCAGGGCCTCCAGCACACCATTAACGGAGTCGGTGAAATCTTCGCCGTAGGCGTGAGGCTCGAGGAGATGGATGGTTACCAGGTCCGGGCCGTTCTCACGAACTGCCACCTTAATGGTGGTCGTGGGAATGGTGTATTCCCTTTGACCGCGCCGCATCCTAGTCTTGGGTCTGTAGCGGGTGAAATCGTAGTACCTGCCGGGACGAACCAGCCGTCCCACCTCTTTTGCTCCAAGGTGTCGCTCGATGCGCCGCAGGCTCAAGGTGCCCACGCGGCCCACGTCAATCCACGGCCGGAGCACCGCCAGGACGTGCGGATCCTTCAGTTCCGGCAACGGTTCCTCGAATTCAAAATCTCCGATTCGCATAGTCATAGTTTGACAGCACCGCCCATGGTTGGCAAGGCACCCTGACTGGCGTGCAAGGCCGCTGGAGCCTTTTCCCAACGCTCCACGCCGATGCGTAAAGCACCGGTTCCAAGTCCCCTTTTGGGTTCAGAGAAGAACATTTGCGACCGCGCGCAGAATGGCCTTGCGTCGCCATCGTTTGCAGATTTTGAGTGGGCGTACATGGCCAATGCGATTGGTACCCGCTGCTCTCAATGCCTCCTTGTTCAGTGCTGGCCGATGAATTCCAGCACCAGGCCGTTCCAGACCTCGGGCCGCTCCCAGAACCCCGCGTGTCCCACGTCGGAAATCGAAACGAACCGGGACGTCGGTATGTTGTCGGAAAGCATACGCATAAGCGCCGGCGGGGAAAGCAGGTCGGCCTCCCCGGAAAGTACCAGTGTGGGTACCCGCATGGTCTGCAGGCGGGCGTAGGTGATGGGCTCCCGCAATGGCTGCATGGGTACCGGCCCCTCCGGCCTGCTGGCAAGCTCTATTTGCAGCCAGCGGGCCGCTCCTTCCGGGTTGGTCCCGCGATATGAAGGGCCCAGCTCCCTTAGCTCTACCGGCAGGTCCTGGATTTCGGGCGGGCGGAGCCGGCGCTGCACCTCCAGGTAAGACTCGTCCTGCACGCCGCCGATGGTGTTGGCCGCAACCAGGCTTCGCACCCGCTCCGGGTGGTTGAGGGCGTAGTCGATGGCCGGGATTCCGCCCGCCGCCGTAGCGACCAGGTGGACGCGATCCAGGCCCAGGTGTTCCACCAGGGCGTGGAGGTCGTCACCGGCGAAGCCGGGCTGGCGGTCCGGATCGGTGGTGCGGGAACGGCCCCACGTGCGCCTGTCGTAGGCCACGCAGCGATACCCTGCATTGGTAAACGCGGGCACCTGGTGCTCCCAGGCCTCGCAGGTTCCCGAAGCGGCGTGCAACAGGATGATCGGAGTCCCCTGACCTCCCGTGTCCTCATACCACAGGTCCACCCCTGGTAGCGTGAGATATGGCATATTCGTAACGCCTCCTGATGTTTCCATATTGTCATGGGACTTACGCAGTAGGCTATGAAATTCCCCCCTTCAGGGGGAGGGTTAGGGTGGGCGTGAAATCTCGAACCGGGTAAGTCCTATCTGAATTCGCGGGATTAAAGGAGAAAAAGTTGAGCAGGATTGAGGTCTGTCTGCGAAATTCGGAACTGCCTTAGTTTGATCCAGGGCGCCCACAAGGAGCGCCCTTACAACCATGACAGCGCTGTGATGTAGGGGCAACCCTTGTGGTTGTCCACTGTTTTAAGATGGTAGGACTACTACCCCTGCTTGAGAGACATGTCGACGTAGGCAAGACCCTCGAGCGCCAGTCCATAGCCGAGCATGTCCTGCATCTGCCGCTTTAGCTGGAGCGTCATGGCGACTCGGCTGTAGCGAAGGGTGAGCGGCGGTCGCTCGGCCAGTTGCCGGGCCAGCTCCCAGGCGCGAGGAAGCAGCCGGTCGCGGGGCAGGACTTCGGCCACCACACCGAGGTCCCTGGCCTCTTGAGCCGAGAGCGTCTGGCCCGTCAGTAGGAAGTACCGGCCCCGGTTCTGCCCTAGCAGCATCGGCCAGACCACGTGAACACCGTCGCCGGGCACCACGCCGCGCGGGAAGTGTGGCCCGTCCTGGAAGGTGGCGGTCTCCGACGCCAGCACGATGTCGGACATCACCGGTATCTCGGCGTGAATGGTCGCCGGCCCGTTGACCGCACCGATTACGGGCACCTCGATCTCCAGCAGGTTAATGAGGAGGCGTTTGCCTTCCCAGTAGGTCTTGTCCCAGTCCATGGGCATCCGCCGGCTGGAGCGGTTGGGCTCGAAATTGGCGCAGTAGTCGTCGCCCGTGCCAGTGAGTATTACCACCTTGTTCTCGGGGTCCGCGCCTATGTCGGCAAAGGCGTACCCGAGTTCACGGTGGGAGGCTTCGCCCCACAGCAGGCTGCCGTCTCCCGAGTGGAAGGTCACCTGGAGAATCCCGTCCTCCCGGTGCACGCTCACTGTCTCGTACTTGTTCGCGTAATCCGCCAGCACCGTCATGTCATTCCTCCTATATCCTCATTGCCCTGAATACTCCGGGAAATCAGGGGCGTTCCCCACTTTACACCAGCGGGCTGTGGGCAACGGAGAAATCACCAAGTTCCAAAGCAAAGGGGCGCCGGTCCGGCGCCCCTGGGGCATATTGCTGCCAGTCCCTGCGTTCGGGCAGCGACTGGAATTCAAGATTTGCCCGTAGCGGCTAGCGGACCGCCGCAGGCTGGTGGGCCTTGAGGAACTCGCGCACCTGCTCGACGGTCTTGGCCTTCAGACCGGGCTCCTCCTTCCAGGGATACGGAGTCGCCTGGGCCTTGGGGGCCAGCTCGATCATGTCCAGGGCCGCCTCCAGGGAATGCGCCGGCGTATCGTCGGGCATGACCAGCAGGGGTGTCTGGCAGGCACGGGCAAAGTCCCGAGACACGCTGTACATGAAGTCAGGCTGAATGCGGTACAGGTTGTGGAGGTACTGCTCGATGGTCTCCATGGACAATTCCGGTCGCTGGGCGATCAGGTCCGGACCCCACGAGTCCCGGCCCATATCGTACATGGCGTCCGGCGTTTTCGAGGCGTGTCCCACGGGTTGGCACAGGACAGCCGCCTGCACTCGCTCCGGCGCCCGCTCGATGAGCGTCATGGCGAAGGGGCCGCCGATGCAGTACCCGATGAACAGAAACTCCTGCACGCCCAGGTGGTCCAACAGTGCCAGCTGGTCATCGGCGAAGGCACCCCACGGGTCCTCCACCTGCACCGGACCGGTGGACTCGCCGCCTATGGCGTTGCGCTGGTCCATGGTGATGACGCGGAAGTCGTTCTTGAACACCTCCATTGAATCGAACACCTGGCCGGGCCAGTTTTCGACCTTGGAGTTCAGCCCCCCGCCGGGAGTGGCCAGCAGAGGAAACCCGGACCCGATCTCCTCGTAACGGATGGTGACGTCACCGTAGGTGAAATGCGGCATATTTGTTCCTCCTCTACATCTGGAATGCGATAGCAGTGTCTGATGGCAATTGTATCTTGGCAAACGGGGCCGTCAATGCGCAAACGCCGGGGAACGCAGGGCGATTGTAAAGTCCTGTCTGAACTGTGATTCGCTTGATTTTGGGATTTCGCTGATGACCCCAAATCCTGTCAATTCTTCAATCCTGTGAATCCTGATTCAGACAAAATTAGTGGAGGCGGACACTGCGATAGTCTTAACCAGGGACCGGGGCCGCACTGCCCACTGAAGTTCCGGACAGCATTACCACCCGTCCAGCCGTTTGTAGTAAAGTACCGGCGAATACGTTGCACGTATATAGCCAGACTGACCCTGAGGCATTTCCTGTATTTCGCTGGCACGTCTGAAGGTAGACTACGTCTGACGGAGTCATAAATCCTGCAGCTGCCCATCGGGTCTCATGGCGCTTTCCACCATTTCAGATCCTGGGGGACTGGACATGAACACAAGCGGAAAACCCGTTGCCGTGGTGATAGGGGCAACGTCCAAGTGGCAGTCCGATGGGCGCAACACCCATCTGGTCCACGGCGGAGACATTGACGACAGCGACCTGCCCGTCGGCGTGCGCTGGGGCGTTGGTGGAGCCATCTCCCTGAAATTCGCCCACGAGGGCTTCTACACTGTCCTCACCACCCGCAACGCCGCCAACGCCGCTCCATTGGAGGCGGCGATCAAGGAACGGGGCGACGAGTGCATGATCGTAGAGCTGGACCTTTCACACCGCGACTCCATTTCCGATGCTTTCGCCCGGATCCGGGATGAGGCTGGCGAGACGGACGTCCTGGTTTACAACGCGGGGTACCTCGAGGGGCGCGACCTTCCTCCGGAAATGGAGCTGCTGGAGCACATGCCTTACGAGTACTTCGAGACCGCCCAGCACATCTCCAGCAGCGGGCCCTTCCTGGTCGCCAAGGAGGTGCTGCCGTCCATGCGGGAACGGGGCGAGGGCTCGATCCTGATCTCCAACAACAATTTCTCACTCCGTGGCCGCAAGCGCTTCACTGGACAGTCGCTCTACTACCCGCGGGTGCTGATGCGCGGCCTGGCCCAGGCGCTAACGGAGGAGTACTCCGAGCACGGCGTGCACGTCGCCAATGTGGTGATCGACGGCATGATCGATTCGCCCGGCACCCGGGCAACGCCGCGGGCGCAGGAAAATCCCGACCTCCTGATGAACCCGGAAAAGATCGCCGAAGCATTTTGGTACCTGCACACGCAGGACAAGTCGTGCTGGACCCACGAACTCCAGTTGACACCCAATCCAACAATGCCGAGCTTCTGAGCCCATGGGCCTAACCGTCAATACCGAACGAAATTAAGGAGTATCGAAATGGATGTTGGAATTATGCTGGTCTGCTCCAGCTACGGCTGGGACGCAGGCACGGACGCCGAGATGTGGGACGAGGAACTCCGCCTCGTTGAAATTGCCGCCGATGCCGGGTTCGACAGCGTCTGGTCGGCGGAGCACCACTTCAACGACTACTCATTCGTGCCTGACAATATCCAGCTGATGACCCACATCGCGGCCAAGCATCCCAACATCGACGTTGGCACCGCCGCTGTAATCCTTCCCTGGCACAACCCCTTGAGGGTTGCGGAAAATGCCGCAGTTCTCGACATGCTCAGCGGCGGGCGTTTGCGCCTGGGGTTCGGCCGGGGCCTGGCGCGGCGCGAGTTCGAGGCCTTTGGAATCAGCATGGACGAGTCGCGTGAGCGTTTCGACGAGGCGGCGCCCATGATCGTGGAGGCCCTGAAGACGGGCTTCATCGAGGGCGACGGGCCCCATTACCCGCAGCCTCGCATCGAGATCCGGCCACGTCCGCAGCACTCATTCGATGGACGCATCTACGCCGTGGCCGCCAGCGACGAGTCCGTGATGTCGGCGGCCAAGATTGGCGCCCACATAGTCATGTTCGCCGACCGTCCCTGGGAAATGCGGATGCCAGGCATCGAGCGAGGCAGGGCCCTGCACCGCGAGTTTCACGGCACCGAGCCACCTCCCCTGATGCTGAGCGAGTTTGTCGTCTGCGGCACCGACCTCGAGCAGACTGAGCAGGAGGCGCGTCAGTACCAGGGCAAGTTCGTGGAGAGCAACTTCTACCACTACGAGTTCCTGAGCGACCACTTTGCCAACGTCAAGGGCTACAACGCCTACCAGCAGAAGGCGGAGATCGCGCGGTCGGCTGGCCTTGAGGGCGCAGTCGAGGGCTTTATGAAGGCCGCCAGTTGGGGCACTCCTGACAAGATCCTAAGAGGTCTCGAAGAGCGCAAGGAACTGCTAGGGGAGTTCGAGTGGAACGTCTCCTTCCGTTTCGGCGGCATACCCTACGACGTCGCGGAGCGGAGCCTGAAGCTCTTCTCCGAAGAGGTATTGCCGGTCATCAAGTCCTGGTAGCCACCTGAACTGACTTTTCCGGTCCAGTAGCATTTCGCGCCTCGCCAGCCATTCCGTGCTGGCGAGGCCTTTATCCGACAGGGGCAACTCAAGACCAAATCGGGAGTCTCGGTTATGCGCGTGATGGTCCTCGTCAAAGCCACTACCAACAGCGAGGCAGGAGAGATGCCCTCCGTGGAACTCATGGAGGCCATGGGCCAGTTCAACGAAGAGTTGATAAATGCCGGCGTGATGCAGGCGGGCGAGGGACTCAAGCCGTCTTCCCAGGGCAAGCGCGTGGCCTTCGACGGTCCCGACCGGACTGTCATAGACGGCCCCTTCCCCGCCGTGAACGAGTTGGTGGCCGGGTTCTGGATCTGGGAGGTGAACGATCTGGACGAGGCCATAGCATGGGTAAAGCGTTGCCCCAATCCAATGCCGGGGCCAAGCGAAATCGAAATTCGTCCCGTGTACGAACTTTCGGACTTCGGAGAAGATGTTCCACTGGAATTGGCGGAGCAGGAAACGCGTCTCAGGGTAAGCCTTGAGGGTTCCGGTCCCTAGCGCGGTCTCCTCTGACTACGTGCCGACGATGAACTGACTCCCAACCTTCCTCTTCCTCATCCACTCCCCTGCCCAGGCTTCGCGACAGTCGTTCTCCGACCGGGGAATCGGTTCTTGCTCCTCTCATGGTCTATGGTAAACCTGCCGAGCCACGAATCGCCGACCGGACATGACTGTCGCAGGTCAGTCAGCGCGACGAATTTCGATTGACGCTCATGGATGCTTGTGATAAATTTCTCAGGCTACTATTACGTTTCGTATTCCCTCAATTCAGCCTCCGAGAGAGCTCATGGAATCACTAATTGTTGCCCTTGCCGCAGGTGCGCTTGCCCTGATTTTTGCCGGATTCACCGCGATGCGCGTGCTCAAGGCCGACCCTGGCAATGAACTCATGCGCAGTATCGGCGATTCCATCAGGGAGGGCGCCGGGGCTTTCCTGCGCCGCGAATACATGTCGCTGCTGCCCTTCGTGGTCGTCGTTACGGTAGTCCTGGGTGTCCTGGACTACACGATCTTCGAACACGACATGGCGGTACCGGCTACTGCCATCTCCTACCTGGTGGGCACTATCTGTTCCGGTACTGCCGGGTTCATTGGCATGAACGTTGCGGTGAGGGCCAACGTCCGCACCGCCGCTGCGGGAATGCGGGGCCTGAACCCCGCGCTGCGGGTGGCCTTCTCCAGCGGAACAGTGATGGGCGTGACGGTGGTGGGCATCGGCCTGCTGGGCGTTACCATCCTGTACCTGATATTCCAGAACATCAGCGTGGTTGCCGGATTCGGGTTCGGCGCCAGCTCCATCGCGCTGTTCGCCCGCGTGGGTGGTGGCATCTTCACCAAGGCCGCTGACGTCGGTTCCGACCTCGTGGGTAAAGTCGAAGCCGGCATCCCCGAGGACGACCCCCGGAATCCCGGCGTGATCGCCGACAACGTGGGCGACAATGTCGGCGACGTGGCTGGGATGGGCGCCGACCTGTTCGAGTCCTACGTCAGCTCGATCATTTCGACGGTTGCACTGTCTGCCGCCGCCGTGGTGTTTGCCACCGGGGGCGCCACGGAATTCGACTACACCGACTCGCAGTCGGTATTCCCGATGCTGCTGGCCGGCGCGGGAATCGTGGCGGCCATCCTGGGCACGTTCGTGGTGCGCAGCGGCGAGCAGGCCAACTTCGATAAGCTGCTCTGGTCGCTGCGGTACGGCATTTTCGCTGCCGGCGGTCTGTTGATCGTATTCGCGGCCATCCTCACTTTCACCCTGACCGACAACTGGTGGTGGTTCGGCTGCGTGGTGGCCGGACTGGTGGCCGGAACTATTATCGGCCTGGCGACCGAGTACTTCACGTCATACAGCTACAAGCCGACACAGACTGTTTCAGCCGCCTCCGAAACAGGCGCCGCGACAGTGATCATCCAGGGCATTGCCAGCGGTATGTTGAGCACCCTTGTCCCTGTAATCTGCGTGTCAGTCGCGATCCTTCTTGCGTACTGGTTCGCCGGGTTCTACGGCGTGGCCCTTGCAGGCGTCGGGCTGCTTTCCACCCTGGGCATCACCCTGGCAACGGACGCCTACGGTCCGGTGGCCGACAACGCGGGCGGCATTGCCGAGCAAGCCAACCTTGACCCCGAGGTGCGTGAGCGCACCGACGCGCTGGACGCCCTGGGCAACACCACGGCGGCCACGGGCAAGGGCTTCGCCATCGGCTCGGCGGCCCTGACCGCCCTGGCACTGCTGGCTGCCTATTGCGTGAGCGCCAAGCTCATTATTATCGGGGACGACGGAAAGCTAGACGTACAAGCAATGATCGGCGCAGGGAACATTGGCATCAACCTGCTCCAGCCGGAGATACTGGTCGGCTTGGTCATCGGCGCGATGCTCCCGTTCATATTCTCGGCCCTGACCATGCAGGCTGTGGGCCGGGCGGCGCAGGGCATCGTGGATGAGGTACGCCGGCAGTTCCGGGAGATTCCGGGCCTGATGGAGGGCACCGGCACACCCGACTCGGCGCGGTGCGTTGACATCAGCACCCGCAGCGCCCTGCGTGAGATGATCGTGCCTGGTGTGATGGCGGTTGTCGCTCCCATCGCCACCGGATTCATCCTGGGGCAGGCTGCTCTGGGCGGCCTGTTGATCGGGTCCGTTGCCTCCGGATTCATGCTGGCTATCATGATGGCCTCGGCTGGCGGCACCTGGGACAACGCCAAGAAGTACGTGGAGCTAGGGAACTACGGCGGCAAGGGTTCCGACGCCCACAAGGCGGCGGTCGAGGGCGACGTGGTGGGTGACCCGTTCAAGGATACGTCCGGCCCGTCCCTCAACATCCTGCTTAAGCTCATGGCCGTGGTGTCCTTGGTGTTCGCTCCGGTGTTCCTGGAAGTTTCTCCGCTGATCAACCTGGCATAAACGACCGCTTCCGCTGGGGAGCAAAGGGGATTGAACTATATGAGCGCATCCAAGGGTGTTAACCTGCGTGCAATCCTCGAGGAATGCCGCGACGGCAGGAACGGCGGTGCATTCAACGAGGTGGTGGTGATGCTGGAAAGCACCGCTGCCTCGGCCGAGGTCAACATGGACTTCGACGACCTGCGGTTCACCCCCGACGGACGGGTGGTTACGCTGATGGTGCCGGACGGCACGCACATGCACCTGGATATGTCGAAGATTCGGGAGGCCGAATTCATCCACACCACCAACGACCGAGGGCTGCCCTCGTACCAGCTGTGGATGCGGGACGGCAACGGCAACCCGGCGATGCGGATCTATCTGCGAAAATCCGACAACGACGCCACCAACCCGCCCCGGCACGAGTTCTTCATGTCGCTGCTGGAAAGGTACCCGGGGCCCATCGCCCTACCGGACACTTACGGCTCCGCCGGCGCGCACCCGTAGGACATAGAAGTCTCACCGGTCTCCAGGTCGATGATGCGGGCGATACATTCGCCCGTTTTGATTTCCAGCAATCCGATGGTGCCTAGCGCGCCCCGTCGATGGCGCCTGCCGGGATAGGTGGGACTGCCCGGGTTGATGATCAACGCCTCGTCCCAGCGACAGATCAGTTCCTCGTGGGTGTCGCCAAACAACACCACGTCGACGGGCCGACCGAATTTGGCCGAAAGCACTGAACTAGCCCGGCCTTCCGGCAGCACCAGTTCCGTCCCGTCGCCGGATGTTGCAATTTTCGGGCTGGGCCACTGGATGTCGTGAATCATCCCGATGGCCAGCCCGCCTGCATCCACCACGCGGGTGCCGTCGGCTAGGCGACCACCCTGCTCCCGGGGGTCCTCATAGCCACGCACCGCGAGCACGGGCGCCACTGTCTCCAGGTAGTCCAGGACACCAATGCATTCGAGGTCGCCGCAGTGCAGGATCAGGTCGACCCCGTGCAACGCCTCCAGCACTGGGGTTGGGAGATCCCGCCCGCTACCCGCAGAGTGGGTGTCGGAGATCAGGCCGATGCGGGTGATCTGATTCAAGGCGCTAGGCGGCGCGCAATCGTTCTGTGGCACAGTTCGAACCGGGTCCGTCGTGCTCATCAGTTTAGGTTGTCCCACAGGGTGAAATAGTCGGGAGAATCGCCACGTATTGCCTCGGTCAGTTCCTCGCGGCTCAGGCGCTGGGTGATCTCCGACTCCCTGGATATCAGATCCGTCAGTTTGGCCTCCCACTCCGCCAATGAGCCATGCTCGTCACCGTCCTCCAATAGCGTGCGCAGGGCACCCACAACCACCTCGGAATGTGCGGCGGCGGCGTTTCCTGAAATCACGTAAACGATCACGCCCGGGAGGTCGTCGGGATTGATCTCCGTGCCGGGCTCGGCGTGCAGGTGCACCCCCAGGCGATCCAGGATGAACGACATCGCCACCTCGCGAACCGTTTCCTCGAAGTGCATAGTCAGGTTCATCAAGTGGGCGAAGGGGAACTCGCCCGTATGGCGCAGGGCGTGGGAGAATTCGGCCTCCACTGTGCGGAAAAACTCGTCGCTGAGGACGTCGTCCGTATCCAGCACCCGCACCGGCGGCTCCCCGGCCCGGGAGTCGAACACCATCAGTTCCCTCAGGTGAGGGAATATGCAGAGCTGCAGGTCAGGAAATCCGGCCTCGAAGGGGCCTGGGTTGAATAGCTGTTCCATGGGTTAATCCCGTCCCTTGGACTAAAGGGTAGTTTGGATACGCTTCAGACTGTTCCGCGTCCTCACAAGCGGGCCACGCCCCACGCTTGCCGCAATGGTAACGTCCGTTGAATCGCGGTACTACAACAGCGCCGCCACGTCTTCCATCTGCCTGCTCAACCAGTCCTCGTTGTCGTTCTCACAGATGGAGCGGTAAAGGGTCGAGGCGCGCGCCTTCCGTTCCGATGCAGACATTGTAATCGCCCGGTAAAGGGCCTCGGAGGTCCCTGTTATGTCCGTCGGGGCCACGCTGATGGCGCCTTCGGACAGCTGGCTGTGGGCGCCGCTGCTTTGCGACAACACCAGCACGCCGTCGCGATTGTTCACGACCGGACCCTCCTTGGCCACCAGGTTCATTCCCTCCACCAGCGTGTTCACCAGCAGCGCGTCGTAAATCTTCATCCCGGCGATGGCCTGTGCGTAGTTGTTCTCCATGTAGGCGACGATGGGCTGCCAGCCACCGGAACCGTGGTTCTTGTTCACCTGCTGGATGGACTGCTGGACTTCGTCCATGTATCGCTGGTACTGGCGCAGGTGAGTTCGGGACGGCACCAGGAACGCCAGGAACTTGATGCGGCCCTTCAGCTCTGGGTGGGCGGACAGCAGTTGGTCGTAGGCCCGGAAGCCTCGGACGATATTCTTGTTGGGCTCAGCGCGATCTATACGTACTATGGTCGCTTCTCCGCTCTCCCTCTGGAGACGGGCTTCGAAATCGAGAGTGCGCGGAGCATTGGCAATGTGCTGTACCTCGGCGACGTCGATGGAGCCGGGGTACACCCTGGCGACGCATGTCTGCCCGTCCAGTTCGACGTTGCAGGATTGCCGGTCAACATGGGACTCCGGCACAAACTCCTCCACGGTGTCCAGGAAGCAGTTCCGGTCCATCGGGGTCTGAAAGCCGACTATGTCTGCCATGCAGAGAGACTCGCAAATCCGCCGAACGATGTGCCTTGGTATCAGGTTCCAGTACAGTGGCGTGGGCCATGGAACGTGGATATAGTGCTGGATTATGGCATCAGGCAAGTCCCGGCGGACAAACTCCGGTAGCAGGTACAAGTGGTAATCGTGGCCAAGGACCACGGGAGGCGATTGATGCGATCTTGCCTCGGCCACGACCGCCTTTGCGAATGCCTCGTTTACTGCGACGTACCCGGTATCCCAGGCGTCGTGGACGGTGGAATCAACTGTGGGATTGTGGGGAGGATTCCACATGTAGTGCTGCAGAAACCAGAGCAGCGGATTGCAGATCACGTTGTAGTACTTGTGGTAGGCACGGCGCGGAGTGGTGACGTAGCGCAGGCTGACCTTCTGACCCGGGAGGGGAGACGGTATTGCCGCGCCGCCGGAGGAGATGGCGCGATCGCCCTCGCTCATGGCGCTGGAGACCCAGGTGAACTCGCGGGCCTGGGAGAGTGGGCTGAAAGAGGTTACGACGCTGCCGCTGCCTCGCCGCGCCTCGGTCCGGCCGTCGGTCGTGTGATGCTCGACCGGCCCGCGGTTGCTGACGAGGATCAGCCGCCTCTGCGAGAGTATGCGATCGCACAGCTCTGTGAGGTCCGTGAGTCCTTTTTCATATCGGTCGCCCAGCTTGTGGTTCTCCATCCGCATGGATGCCGCTTCCACTTTGGCGAATCAGTTCCCGTGCCCTGGGGGGCCGGGAGAAATGAAACGAGATTTTCCGGTGTTTTCCTGGTTGTCAGGGGCCGCAGAGCCTCCTGATGGCAGGTACCACGTCTGCAAGGCTGCTCACCGTCTCGTCAGGCTCGGTGGCGGGGTCCGAGGGATCGTCGCGTTCGCTGAATCCCGTGATCCAGACCGTCTTCAGCCCAGACAGCTTGGCGCCTGCCACGTCGTTTCGAACGCTGTCCCCGATATGGACCGCCTGTGCCGGTATTATCTTCATCTCCCGCAGGGTGAGCAGAAATATTTCCTTCGCCGGCTTGGCCATCTTCACTTCGTCGGAAAAGGTGAGGATGTCGAAGTATTCCAGCATCCCGGTGTTGGCCAGGTAGGTGCGGAATGTGCTCCCCGGGGTCATGCCGGTGTTGGAGATCATGCCGATGCGGAGACCCATTTCCCGGACGTCTCCCAGCACTTCCAGCGCATCCGTGTGTGCAGGAGGCGGATACTCCAAGAAGGAGTCGGCGTACACCCGGGTTATCTCTGCGAGCGTTTCGGCGTTCAGCCGTTGGCCCAGGCCGGGGCTGATACTTTCCATAAAGATCGCGATCTGCTCCGGAAAGCTGACGTCCCGGAGTTCCTCACGGATGGCGGCGCACTGCCGAAAGCAGTCCCAGTAGGCCTCGCTGATGTGCTCAGGCTCGAATTCTTCACCGCTGTCCGAAAGGATATGGCGCACACCTTCGAGCCGCGCGTTGGAGCGGGTAAGGCCCAGTTCGCGGTTGTCGATAAGCAGGGTCTGCCAGAGGTCGAAGGTGACTGCGGTGATTTCGGGCAAGGCAGGCCGCCTCACTCCGGCGGAAAATCGCCGGGACTAGTTGGTAATGTACCATTTTACACGATGCGAGGTTGAGGCGTGCCGGACCCGTAAAGAGCGGCAGGGCTACACAGGTGGGCGGCGGGTGTGCCAGTCCGTTGACTGTTCGTAGGCGTGGGCGGCCCGCAGTACCGTCTCCTCGTCGAACGGGCGGCCGGCCAGCTGCAGGCCGATGGGCAGTCCCTCCGATGAGAAGCCACAGGGTACGGATATGGCAGGGAATCCGCTGATGTTGTAGGGCCGGGTGTACTGCGTCAGCGCGGCCACGGTGCCCACCTCGTGCTCGCCCGCAAGGACCTGCTGTTGCAGCAGCGGGGGTGCTGTAACCGGCTCGGTGGGACCAGCCAGCAGGTCGACGTCCTCCAGCAACCTGCGTGCAGCGCGGTCGAACACAGCCCGGCCCTGCTGGGCTCGGAGGTAGTCCGCGGCGCTGATGAACAGCCCGGCCTCCAGCCGCAGGCGGACCGGTTCGTAGAGGCGGCTACCGTCGCTGGCCAGCAAGTCCCGGAAGCAGGCTGTGGCTTCGGCCATGAGCATCGTGGTCGAGATGGCGGCGGCGTCGTTGAACTCTGGGAACTCGACCTCTACCACTTCGGCGCCCATAGTTTCCATCTGTGCCATGGCATCATTGAACGCTTGGCGAACCTCCGGGTCCAGAGGGGCATCCATGTACTGCCGCGGCACGCCGATGCGCAGTCCGCGAACCTCGCCGGTAAGCGCAGCCGTGTAGTCGGGGACAGGCAGGTTTGCGGAGGCGACGTCGTTGGGGTCGTGCCCCGCGATTACGTTCATTGTGATGGCGGCATCCTCGACCGTGCGGACCATGGGTCCGGGGTGGTCCATCGACCAGGCCAGCGGCGTGAGACCGTGGCGGCTCACCCGTCCATAGGTCGGTTTCAGACCGACGATCCCGCACAGCGCAGCAGGAATGCGAATTGAGCCGCCGGTGTCGCTCCCGGTGGTTATGGTGCACTGTCCGGCGGCCGTCGCCGACCCCGATCCGCCGCTGGAGCCCCCGCTCACCCGGTCCGGGTCCCACGGGTTGTGCATGTGGCCGTAATCAGGGTTTTCGCCAGTGGGCCCGTAGGCGAACTGGTGCATGTTGAGCTTGCCCAGCAGAATGGCCCCTGCCTCCCGGAACCTGGCAGCCACGGTGCAGTCCTGGTCGGGGACGAAGTTGTCGTAGATTCGGGACCCCGAGGTGGTGCGGACGCCGCCGGTGTTGAACAGGTCCTTGAGGCCCACCGGGATTCCATGCAGCGGTCCCCGGTAACGTCCGGCGCGAATATCCCGCTCGGCCTGGCGCGCCGCCGCCGTCGCCTCCTCGGACAGGACCGTGATGAAAGAGTTCAAGACCGGTTCGGTGGCGCGGATTCGCGAGAGATGACCCTCTATGACTTCGACAGGCGAAATTTCGCCCGACTTGATCATCGGTCCTAACTGGCCCGCGCTGGCGTAGCAAATTTCCAGTTCGTTCAACGGGATATCCTCCCCGAGAATGCAGCAGTTGCCCGGAACACCGCGAGTGTGGGTCAGCCAGGCTGTCGACTTGAAGGGTCGAAAGCCATATCAGGCTCAACGTTGGAGACGTCAATGGTGCCCAGGGACCGGGTTCCGGCCAGGACTCCCTGTACCTGCCGGAAAAGCTCGTCCATGTGGGCCTCGGATCCCGTGATGCCCAGCCTGGAGGCAGCCTCGTCAAAGGATTCCCGGGACATCGGCGTATCTTCCATTCAATGTACTCCAGGTGGGCTTTGTGCAGGGCTCTATGAGGGTGCTATCCGTTGGCCCCACACGCTATCCGGATGCTTTCCCTTTTTGCCTCGGGCAATTATGGCCCACGCCCTATGGCGATGCAATCTTGATTGTGCCGAAGCTCAGGGCCTCTTAATTCTCCCTCCCCCTCAGGGGGAGGGCTGGGGTGGGGGTGAAATCCTGAGCATCAGCGCCTATGCAGTCTACAAGAGGACGCCCTCACCCTAACCCTCTCCCGAAGGGAGAGGGAACTATCAAAGGGCCCTGTGCCGAAGCCCAGGACGATCGCAAAGTCTGCGCGTTCTCAATTTGTCTGAATCAGGATTCACAGGACTAGGGCGAATCGACAATTCGTGAAAGCTTGAGTTAGGCGCACAGGCAATGTATCTGGGCCAAGGTGGTAGGGTGTAAGTCTGAATCAGCCGTGTGGTGGAGGCAAGGGGATGGGTCAGTACGAGCTCAGCGCATCCCAGTGGCAACGGATAGAGGATTTTCTCCCTGGACGCCCAGGGCACGTGGGGGTGACCGCCAAGGACAACCGGAGTTTTGTAAACGGCGTTCTCTGGGTACTACGCAGCGGCGCACAGTGGAAGTACTTGCCTGA
Source organism: Dehalococcoidia bacterium (assembly GCA_963664175.2). Classification (GTDB taxonomy): domain Bacteria; phylum Chloroflexota; class Dehalococcoidia; order Lucifugimonadales; family UBA3495; genus VXOI01. Next base: position 3,268 of record CAXXOI010000043.1, on the reverse strand, counting down.
GGAATACGGCAACTGGAAGAGCGTCCACAAGCGCTTCACCCGCTGGGCCAAGTCCGGTATCTGGCAGAGGATATTCGAGGTACTGCTTGAGGACAAAGACAACAGCTACGTGATGATCGATTCCACCATTGTCCGGGTTCACCAACAGGCAGCGGGTGGAAAAGGGGGAACAAGGATCAGGCTCTTGGGCGCTCCCGTGGCGGACTGAGCACCAAGATTCACATGGTGTGCGATGCACAGGGACGTCCGATACGATTCGCCCTGACCGGCGGTCAGGCGTCGGACGGCCCCCAAGCCATACCACTGCTGGAGGGGATAGAAACCGGTGCAGTGATAGCCGACAAGGGCTACGAGAGCAACAGGATACTGGCTTTCATAAGCTCATCGGGCGCTACTGCAGTAATCCCGCCCAAGTCAAACCGGAAAGAGCCATGGAAATACGACAGGGAACTCTACAGTGAACGCAACCTGATAGAGCGGGCATTCAACAAACTGAAACACTGGCGCCGCATAGCCACCCGGTATGACCGCAGGAGCGTCTACTTTCTCTCAGCGCTCTACCTGGTCTCCTCTGTCATCTGGGGCTAACAAATTGTCGATTCGCCCTAGAAGATTAACAGGATTGAGAGTCCATCAGAAAAATCCCAAAATCAAGCGAATCACAGTTCAGACAAGACTTTGAAATCGTGGCCCCCGACTCTGGGGATTGCAGGCCCGCTGGATTGCTCGTATGTTGTGACGGCTGCTTGATGCTCTTATGACCAACTCAATTCGCTTCTGCCCCAATTGTTCGCTGCCCATTCCTGCGGGCAGTGACCGCTGTCCGACCTGCAGGTCGGAGATCCAGCCGGAGGCACCGGATGGGCGTGCCGTTCGAGTCCAGGATCTTTCTTTGTTCGTCCCGTGGACGGTCGGGCAGATTAGCATTGCTCTCTTCCTCTTCATCGCGGTCCTGTTTGCAGCGGCTTTTATGGCCCGTGCCGTCGGCCCTCTCTATCCACGGTACGAGCCCGCCCTCGAGACCTGGGTCGCCGTCCACCTGCTGGCCGCGGGGGTCGGCCTGATCGTCTGGTTCATGGGCGTGCGTCAATCCCCGCTGCCATTACGAGCGTTGGGGCTCGTCCGCCCGAGGGTCTCCCTGCCCTGGTCGGCCCTGTTGACGCTGGTTGCGCTGGGGTTCAGCATCGCGGCGACTTTCCTTTATGGCCTCGTCGTTGAAAGCCTGGATATCGATATCCTTCGGCCGAGGGAAGTCAGGACGGAAGCCATCTTTCCCGGCTTGGGATTTCTGCTAACGTTCCAGGCCTTGGCCGTGGTGACGCCGGTCAGCGAGGAGGTCCTGTTCCGGGGATTCGTTCTGCGGGGTTTGCTGGGACGCATCGGCATCGGCCCGGCCATTGTCTCCACCGCCCTGGTATTCAGCGCCCTGCATTTGGATGCTGGTACGATCATTCCGATTTTCCTTACCGGCCTGGCCCTGGGATGGCTGCACGTCAAAACGGGCTCGCTGTGGCCCTGCATCGCGGCACACGCGGGACAGAACGCCATCGCCCTCCTCGCCGTAAGGGCAGGACTGTAAAAGGAAGCCCATGGCGTCGGTGTCGAATCGAAACCCGGGCATGCCGTTACGGAAAGGGACTGGACAGTGCCTGAAAGGTAAGTTACATTCTCTCTGGGTCGAACCTATTGTTGCAAAACTGTGGCGTCAGGCAATTCCATCTGATGGGCAAGGAACGCATTGAGCGAATGTTCGCCAGTGTCCGGGAGCGGGAGCGCCCCGGACTTGTTGTATTTCTGACAGCTGGTTCTCCAGATTTGGACGCAACCCTTGAGTTGGTGCCGGCGCTGGTGGAGGCGGGTGCCGACGTTGTGGAGATCGGGGTGCCCTTTAGCGACCCCCTTGCCGAGGGGCCCGTCATACAGCAGTCCAGCTTTCTGGCCCTGCAGAATGGTGTGACCACACAGGACTGCCTTGATGCGGTGGAGTCCTTGCGCGGACAGATCCCCGAGACGCCACTGATCCTGATGGGATACTACAACCCCATATTCTCCTATGGCGTCCAGCGGTATGCCCAGGAATGCCAGCGCGTGGGCGTCGATGGCCTGATAGCCGTGGACCTGCCGGGAACGGAATCCGGGCATCTGGCAAGTGAATGCGACGACAAAGGGATTTCCCTGATCCCCCTACTTGCGCCCACCAGTACCGACCAGAGCATTGCAGAGTCCTGCAGGCACGCCAGTGGGTTTGTCTACTGCGTGAGCGTGACCGGTGTGACCGGGGCGCGAAGCGAGGTCTCAAACCGGGGTATCGAACTGGTGGAAAGAGTGCGCGCCCATACCGATTTGCCCTTGGCCATAGGATTTGGCATTTCCACTCCTGAGCACGTGGCGCAGGTGGGCGAAACCGCCGAGGCTGCGGTGGTCGGCAGCGCCCTTGTGCGCGTTATGCTGGAGTCGCCACGGGAGGAAGTGGTGGCGCGATCCAGTTCCTTTGTGGCATCCCTGGCCGGACGAACTTCAACCCAGCGAACCACCGACGGAGGACACTGATGACCGCTTGCCGGGGCTTAAGAGGCGCCACTATCTCCCAGGACAACACCAGCGACGCCATCAACGCCGCGACAACGGAGTTACTGGAGGCCCTGATCGAAGCCAACGACCTGAAGGAACGGGATGTGGCTTCGGTATTCTTCACCACGACCCCAGACTTGAACGCTGTTTTTCCCGCTGCCTCCGCCCGGCAGCTGGGCTGGAACAACACTGCCCTCCTGGGATCGGTCGAGTTGACCGTGCCAACTGCCTTGAACCGTTGCATCAGGGTACTTATACTTATCAATACTGATAAAGAACCTGAGGAGTTGGTAAATATTTACCTTCACGGAACAGAGTCCCTCAGGGCGTACAGGTCGTAATTTGCCCACTGAACTGGAGCGGAAGCTCTGGGAGGAACGGAGCCGGGAACGCACGACATTCCGCACTGCCGGATGTCGTCGTCCCGGCGCGTATGTGTTTGGAATCCCCGTAGGGTCGATTCCTCAACTGCGCAATGAAAATAAGTAAGTGACCGGATGGTGAGACGAACATGATTGTGGCAATGGCTGCCGGCAGTACCCAGGAGAACGTGGATGAGGTCCAGAGGCGTATTGAGGCTCGCGGGTTGACGGCCGCGATCTCCCACGGTGTGGACCGCGCTGTGGTGGGCGTACTTGGCTCGATTCCCCCGGATTTCAAGGACGAACTGGAACTTCTACCCGGAGTAATGCAGGTG
>CAXXOI010000042.1:0-34466 GCA_963664175.2 Dehalococcoidia bacterium | reverse complement strand
ACTGCGGGAGCAGGGCGTTATCGGATCTCTGGCCGACAACTACTACTCGTTCATGGGCGCCATCCGCGACGCGACTGAACTGGCCACCGAGACCGGGCCAGAGGTGGCGCGGCGCATGCTGGACGAGGGCGTGGAGGTGGTGTTCCTCACACCCACTTGACCCCTCTGCACGCACGCGGTCAGCGTGCTGGCACGGTGCTTTGAGGAAGCCGGAATGAGTACCACCGGCGTGGCCCTGGTGAGGGAACACGTCGAGCGGGTCAAGCCGCCCCGCATGGTCTGGGTACCCTACGCCTTTGGCAATGTCCTCGGGCGCCCCGGCGATCCCCTGATCCAGCACCAGGTGATGAAGGCAGCCTTCGACCTCCTGGACGCGGAGAAGGGCCCTGCCCTCCAGGATTTCGAGGACGATACGATGCCCGAACCGCTGCTCCAGGCCTCGGAGACCAACCGCTCCGATTCGACCAAGGGCCTGAATCCTGCCGACGAGCTTACCTCGCTTCGGCCCTACTACGAGCGATGGGTGGAAAAGAACGGTGGTCGCACCGCCGTCGGCGTCAGCAGCGTGCCCCAGCGACGGTTCCGGGGTGTGATACGTTTCCTGGAGGCCTATGCCGCCGGGGAGGACACCGATTACGATGGACGCCCGGATGGAGTGGGCGTACCCCAGTTCATCCGCTACTGCGTTGACGACCTCAAGGCGTTCTACTACGAGGCGCGGATGGAACAGCGTCCGGGCGCAGACGACGCGGCCATCCACGACTGGTACTGGAGCGAGACGGCCATGAGCGGCCTGATCGTCAAGCTGGCAGAAACCATGGGCCAGTCGGACGATCCGGCAGTCAAGGCCATCCCATACGGTCTGGCCCGCTAGGATTCTCTCCTTACACTGACGGCAGCCCTCTCCGGTTGCGGAGAGGGCATTTTATTCTCAGGGAGTGCAGCCAATGGCCTTTTACACCTACGACCACATTCACCTGTTGAGCCCGGAGCCCATAGAAACCGCCAAGTACTTTAACGAGATGTTCGGAGCACGCATCGTCGAGTCGGTCCAGTCAGACGGCAACCCCCGGGTGGACCTGGACCTGAACGGGCTGGAAATTTTCATAGCCCGCTGCGCCGAGGACGCCACGCCCAGCGCCGACCACCCGCACCAGGGGCTGGACCACTTCGGCCTGCGCGTCGAAAACCTGGACGCGGCGGCGGAGGAGCTCAAGGCCAAGGGTGCGGACTTCACCTCCGAGCCGCACGAGATACGCCCCGGCGTCCGAATCGCCTTTGTGGTCGCTCCCGGAAACATTCGCATCGAGTTGCTGGAAAAGGACCCCAACCGCGTGGGTTCATAGCCATTGCCAACCTTGGTGGACAAGTAACTTCCGCAGGCCAGTAGCCGGGTTAAAATTAGGCAACAGCCCGGTACGTAGGGTGAACCGGGGTGGCCAGGACTCGTGGCGGATCGAGGAGAGAAATGGAGGGTCGTCGGAGGTTGAGGAACGAGTGGCGCAGGCCGTTGGACAAGCGCGGGAGACGCATGTCCTCCTTGCGTTTAGGAAGGAAAGAAAATCAGCGCCAGATGAGGGAATGCTTCCGGCAAAATGTTGAGGATCGAAAGTTTGCCGAGGAGTCCCATCGTCGTACGGCTATTCTATTACAGCAACTGCAAGAGGCCGCTGCTGTGATTCGCGCCAACCGCTTGTGTGTTGACGAAACTCTAACTCAGTGACGTACGCCGCTGCACGCTGTGCCCAACCTCACCGCTCGCGGCGACGGCCGCTGGTGAGCCAACTCACGATCGTAAGCACGATAACCAGGATTCCCAGGCCCAACGATATCCAGCCAATCCCCTTGATGATCCACTCGCCCACCGGGGAGATCAGCACCGCGCCTATCGCGGCCAGCCACACACCAGCCAGCAGGCCACAGCCAGGGCCGCCCCCGCTGAACCGGATGCCCCGCTGATGGCCCATTACCCCCGGTCCGCTCCTGCCAGCGAGTAACTTGAGGACGCTTCGGCCACTCGTCCCTCCTCGACCAGCTTCTGCAGATGGGTGCGCACGTTGCGCGCCGCTGCCGAGCGAAGGTTGTCTGCCAGGTCGCGGGGATATACAGCGGTCACGATCTCGTCCACAGAGCCCGCCCCCTCGGCCAGGGCCGCCAGCACCTGCTCCTCCCGATCGTTGCGGTGCTTGGCGTACCAGGCTATGCGGGCGGCGCCGTCCTGGATAATCTGACCGTGCCCGGGGCAGAGTATGTCGGGGTTCAGTTGCGCCAGGGTTTCCAGCGATTCCATGTACTGCTTGAGGTTTCGGACGCTGGAGGACGAACTGCCGAGGATGGTGTCTCCGCTGAACACCGCTCCGTCGGCTGGCAGATGATAGGAAACGTGATCGTCCTCGTGGCCCGGCGTGTGCCAGGCATGTAGGGAAACGCCGCCGCCGGTCTCCACCGTTTCCTGCTCCTGCAGTGGCCGCACTATTCCGGTCCCCAGCTGGTGCGTCAGCCTCGGCTCCAGGTCCGGGTGGCACAGCACCTCGCAGTCGAAGCTGTCCTGCAGCCGGTCGAGGCCGCCTATATGGTCGCCGTGGCCGTGAGTGATGAGGATGGCTGAGATGCGCGGCCGGCCCAGCTCTGTGCGGTATCCCAGTATCTGACGGGTCCACGAGCGGTAGGGCTCGCCGGAGTCCACCAGGACCATGTGATCCGTGGGGTCGCCGACAAAATAAATCTGGGTGCCGCCGGGGTGCATGGCCCCAAAGGTGTTGGGGTCCTCCTCGATGTGGGTGCTGTAAATGTGGGGTGCAATCTGCATTGTCGGCCTCTGCTGGAACGGAGAATGTGTGGACTAGTTTATCAGGCGATTCGGAATACAGGCGGTCACGTCACGTGCGCGGGGTCGATATCTACCACGGAGCCTGCCGGGAAATCCACCTCGTCCAGGAACTCGGGCAGCCCGCGGCCACGGAGCAGCAGGCGCCAGCGGTGGCGGCCCCTCAAGCGCGGCGGCAGACCGGGCGCGGGCCCGCTCACCTCGATGTCGGTGCGGCCCTGGGCGACGGCACGGCGTTTCAACTCGTCGGCGATAGCCACGGCCTGGCGCTGGGAAGCCTCTGCGTCGGCGTTCTGGTAGACGATGTGGGCCAGCTGGTTGAACGGGGGATATCCGAGCTGGCGGCGGCTCTCGATTTCCTGATGGTACATCTCGAGATAGTCCTGCCGGGTGCCGGCCAGGATGGCGTAGTGGTTGGGGTTGTACGTCTGGACGAAGACACGACCCGGGGCGTCGCCGCGTCCGGCCCGCCCGGCCACTTGACAGAGCAACGCGAAGGCCCGCTCTCCGGCCCGGAAGTCCGGAATGTGCAGGCCGACGTCCGCCAGCACGACTCCGACCAGCGCCACATTGGGCACGTCCAGCCCTTTGGCCACCATCTGCGTGCCGACCAGCACCTGTGTTTCTCCGGAGGAAAGCCGGGCCACTGCCTCCTCGGCAGCACCGGGGGAGCGGGTGGCGTCGGAGTCCAGGCGGTCAACGCGTACACCGGGAAAGAGCTGGTCTACCTCGGAGACCACCCGCTCGGTGCCGATGCCCAGCTGTCGAATGCGCTTGCCCCGGCACTCAGGGCAGCGGTCCAGCGGTCTCCGGGAGTAGTTGCACTGATGACACAGCAGCCGGGGCGGCCCGGCGTGGTACGTCAGCGAGGTGGTGCATCGCCGGCACGTCGCGACGTGCCCACAGTCCCGGCACTGCACTATGGACGACGAGCCGCGCCGGTTTAGGAACAGGATCGACTGGTTGCCCTCGGCCAGGCAGTCGCGTAGGCCGTCGGACAGGGCGCGGCTGAAAATGCTGCGGTTGTCCTCCCGTAGCTCCTGCCGCATGTCGCACAGCTGGACGGTGGCCAGCGGCAGCGTTTCCGGGGCGCCATGATTGCCGGGACCCTGAGCGCCAGCCACGCGGTGGGGCAGGGACAGCAGGCGCGCCCTGTTCCGGGTGGCGTGGTAGTAGGTCTCGACCGAGGGCGTTGCGCTACCCAGGATGACGGCGGCTCCGGTCCTTCGGGCCAGCTCCAGGGCAGCAGTGCGGGCGTGGTACAGGGGCGGCGACTCCTCCTGCTTGTAGGTCCACTCGTGCTCCTCGTCGATGACGATGAGGCCAAGGTTTTCCAGTGGAGCAAACAGGGCGCTGCGTGGGCCGACCACCACGTCAAAGTCGCCGCCGCGAATGTCCCACCACTGGTCGAACTTCTGTCTCGCCGTTTGCCGGCTGTGTATCAGCGCGACCCGCCCCTCGAACCAGACGTTCACCCGCTCCAGGGTCTGCGGCGTGAGGGCGATCTCGGGCACCAGCAGCACGGCCCGTCGCCCCAGGCCGATGGCGTGGGCGATGGCTCTCAGGTACACCTCGGTCTTGCCGCTGCCGGTGACTCCATGGAGGAGAAACGTCCGAGCGGCCAAGGGCACTCCCTCTCCCGCCGGGGGAGGGTTGGGGTGGGTGCGTGCGCCAAAAGACGCGTCCAGGGCTGAGGTGATTTGCGAAAGCGCGTCTCGCTGTTCGGCTGTGAGGGTGAGTTCGCCGGGCGTTCCGGTCCCGCCGGCCAGTGCTGCGGGAGGCGGCCCTCCCGAGGTGCGCCACCAGTCCTGGGCAACGAGGCCCTTCTTCCATAAAGCATTGGCGACACCTTGACCGAACTCCCGGTTGGCATCCGCCAGGGACACGTGCCCGGGCGGCTGGTTAACCGCATCCAACAGGGCTGATTGACGGGGGGACAGCTTGGCATCCGCGCGGCCCGCTGCCTGTGTCGCGACCAGGTAGCCCTCGTACTTGGGCGCCACCCGGGGGCGAGGGATGGTTACCTCCCGCCGGACCGCTCCCTGCTCCGCCAGGCGGTTGAGCTCTCGTATTCCGCGCCGCCCCAGCAGCTTTACGAACTCGGCCTGGGTCATTCGGCCCTTTTCGTTGAGGGCCTCCAGGGCTGCCACCGACTCCTCGCGCAGGTCACTCTCCTGCCGAGCGAAGTCCGGGGAAGGAAAGATGCGGGAGCGGACGTGGGACTCGAATCCGGGAGGCAGCATGGGCGAGAGGGCGGTGAAGAGCGAGCAGCGATAATGCCGGCTCATCCACTTTCCGAGTTCGATGTGTTTGTCCAGCAGGAGAGGAGCGGGGTCGATGGCCTGCAGGATGTCGCGGGTGGCGAAGTCAGGACTGCCTGATGAGAGGTCGACGACTATGCCTTGCAGGGTCTGCGAACCAAAGGGGACCCAGACAAGTTGTCCGGGCTGCACGGAAAAGTGTTCGGGGATTCGGTAAGTGAAGGTGCGGGCGTGCCCGACCGGAGAGTCGACCGCCACGTCCGCGTACCTCAGATCGTTCACAGGTCATCCGGTGCCGGAACGAAAATGACAGGGCCCGGAATTATTTTCCGGGCCCTGTAGCGGAAGCTAAACCTGGGACTGTTCGTCCGATTCGGCCTCGGGATCGTCCTCTGCGGCCGGTTCCTCGGCCACTGGCTGCTCCTCAGCCTCGGCGGCGGGTTCCTCGGCTGCAGTGGCGTCAGCCTCGTCAGAAGGCTCTTCGGCCACTGCCTCCTCGGCTACCGCGTCGACAGGTTCCTCATCGTCGGCTGCTTCGGCCTCGGCAGCCTCTGCGGCGGCCTGTTCGAGGGCCTCGGCCTCAGCGGCAGCGCGGGCCGCCTCTTCGCGACGGAGGGCTGCAGCAGCCTGGGCCTCGGCGGCGCGACGACGCTGCGCCGGGTTGAGCTCCTTGATGCGTGCGGCGCGACCCTGGAGTCCACGGAGGTAGTACAGCTTGGCGCGGCGCACCGAGCCGTAACGGGTGATTTCCAACGACTCGATCAAGGGCGAGTGCAGCGGGAAAATCCGCTCGATACCGATGCCGCCGGAGATGCGGCGAACCGTGAAGTTGGCGGCCGGGCCCTTGCCGTGATGCAAGCGAATCACCACGCCCTGAAAGGCCTGGATACGTTCGCGCTCACCCTCGCGAATACGGAAGTTCACGCGCACGGTGTCTCCCGCCGAGAACCGGGGTATTCGCGGGTTGGCTTCGGGCCTGTATATCTCTGAGGCGTTCATCGTCAAGTCTCTGTCTGTTTCTGGTTTTGACCCGTCAGCGGCACACGCGGAAGGGCCATTGGCTGTTCTGTAAGATTGCTGCGCGAAACGGCAAGAGCAATGGCAGGCAGTACGGAAATGCGGCCTAGCCGGATGGTGGGCGGTAGTGGACTCGAACCACTGGCCTCTTGCGTGTCGAGCAAGTACTCTAACCAACTGAGCTAACCGCCCGAGCTAAATGAAAGTGTAACAAGCGCGGCGACGCCGGTCAACAATCCGGGCAGCGGGCTTTGCCCACCGTCAATCCAGCGGCTGATATACTCTGCCGCAAACCACGGCCACATTTGTTACTGGATTAGGAGGAGAAGGTGGAGCTTGGAGAAACTACGCGCACCCTGCTGGCTGCCAAGAAAGCCGCCGGCCTCAGCTTTTCCGACTTGGGGAAGGTCATCGACCGGGACGAGGTGTGGGTAGCTGCCCTGCTCTACGGTCAGGCCAGCGCCCCGCAGGACGAGGCCCTGAAGCTGGCCGAAGTGCTGGGTGTCGGCACCGAAATCGCCGAGGAACTCACGGATCCGCCATCCAAGGGACTGGGCCCTGTGGTTCCCACTGATCCCCTGATCTACAGGTTCTACGAGATCATGCAGGTCTACGGAATGCCCCTCAAGGACGTGATCCACGAGAAGTTCGGCGACGGCATCATGAGCGCCATCGACTTCACGATGACAGTGGACCGCGAGGAAGACCTGGAGCACGGCGACCGGGTGAAGGTCACCATGTCGGGGAAATTCCTGCCCTACAAGCGCTGGTAACCCAGCCCGCCGCGTGCCCTACCTGATATCGGTCCAATTGGTGACGTCAGGGCCGGACGACGGAAGGTTGTCCATGATCCGCTGGATCATCGCGGGGGTAAACGCCGGGCTGCTCGGATCAAGGTGGCGGGTGGCAGCCTCGATGTAAGGTTGGCTGATGCGTCCGAGGTACTGGGAAACTCCCTCGGAGCGGATGTTCCTGAGAGCTTGCGTGTAAAACGACAGGATACGGTCGCTGCCCAGCTGCACCCCGGCACCCACTGCACCGGCGGCAACCAGGGTGGAAACGACCAGCAGCGAGTGTTTCTGCTCTCTCGCCGCATCATTCAGTTGCGAGAAAACATCCAAGAGGCGTTGCGGCCCGGGGATCAGCTCGGCATTCTCCCGTAGCAAATCCACGGCGTCTCGCATTTCGGCTATCGCAGTTGGCGGTATGTCGATGGCGTCAGCAACCTGGCTTGAGGCTCCGTCCAGTACAGCGAGCAGATCATCCACGCTGGACACGTCGGTGCTTCCCGGCAGCACGCCGACACGCTTGAGTTCCCCAACGAACGTGTCCAGGTAAGCGCGGGTCCCATTGGTGACGTCGGACGCTGCCGCAAGGAACCAGAGAGGCGAGAATCCCACGGTGAAGACGCAGCCGAATTCCACGACATTGCCTGCCACCTTGCGTTTTACCAGCTCCGGCGCTGACATCTCCGCCGGGAAACGTCCCTCCACGCCGCCGACGAGCTCCACGGTTATCCGGAACGGGCGGGCTATGGTGCACTGGTAGAACTTCGAGTCCCTGACCGCAGGAGGCAGGATGTGGTCCGCCGTCTCGAGCAGCAGTCCTCCGCCTCCGGCGGCGGTGGCGCGGAACAGGCGCTCCGGCAGCGAAAACATGTAACCTGCCAGGGACTGACGGTCTTGGGGAGTTCGTTCGGGCACATGATCGTGTTCCGGGGAATGCTCTTTGCTTTCCTCTGGCATGTTTTCGTCTCGACTGCCGCCTTATGGGATACAGAGAATTGATAGCTGCTCAGTTTGTCCAAGGACGCCCGCAAGGGGCACCCCTACAACCATGACGGCAACGTGGCGTAGCGGCGACTCTTGTGGGCGCCAGCCTTTACTGCCACACCGAGAACCTTTCGAAAACGCGTTCGCTCCGGCAAATGTCCTGATTTTCACTCATCAGGACCCTTTGTCGCTCCTATGGTAAGGCCGCTGTCAAAGACAGGCAGGCATGATTCCCGTAAGTCTTTGCGGCGATTACGGAACAGAACATAACGAAAGCGGGCGGCAGGGATAATGCCCCTGCCGCCCGCTTTTCTGTGCTGCGCCAACACTCGTTTCGATTGCCGGCTACGCTGCAGGCACCGGAGCGCCACGTGAGAATACCCTGGCCAGGAGAGACGGGATGCTGACGTTGAACAGGTAGTAGACCACCGGCACCACCACCAGCGTCAGCGCCGTGGAGCTGATCAGGCCGCCGATGACCACCGTCGCCAGCTCGGCGCTGATGATGCCACCCTCGCCACCGGAGAAGGCAGCCAGGGGCAACAGGGCGAAGCTGGTGGTCAACGCGGTCATGAGGATCGGGCGCAGCCGGACGCGTCCGCCGGCGATCAGCGCATCGGCAACCGACATGCCCCGTTCCCGCAACTGCTCAACGAAAGCGATGAGCACAATGGCGTTGGTAACCACGATTCCAATCAGCAGCAGCAGTCCCATCATGGCCGGCAGCCCCAGAGAGCGCCCGGTGATGGCCAGCGCCACCGTTACTCCGATCAATGCCAGGGGCAGGCTGGTGATGATGATGAACGGGTTCCGCAGGGATCCCAGGCTGCCCACCATCACCAGGTACATCAGGATGATTCCGATAGCCATTGACAGGAATATGGCCTGGAATCCCTCGGCGATGTCGGCGAAGATGCCGCCGCTGGTGACTGATACGCCGGGCGGCAGGTCGAGCGCTGCTATCTTCTGGTCGATTTCCACTCCCACTGCCTGGGTGTCCTCGGCGGTGATGTCCCCGGTGATGCTCGCTGAGCGCTGCCCGTCAGTCCTGCTGATGGTCACCGGGCCCTCACGCGTGGTGAGGCGGGCCAGTTCGTCCAGGGGAGCAGTGCCGCCCGGTCCGGCGATGATGATATTCCTGATCTGGTCAAGCCCACCCAGGGAATCGCGTCCGCCCGACAGAACGACCTCCGTGGCCTGTCCATCGATGTTGATGGTGGTGACGGAGCGCCCCACCAGGAACTGGCTGAGCTGGAACCCAACATCTCGAGAGGTCAACCCGATGGCTGCCGCGGCGGCAGGGTCAACCTCGACGGCGACTTCCTCTCGCGCCTGGGCGATGTTGCTGGAAAGGTTGACCACGCCATCCAGGGTGCCCAGCGAAGTTACCAGGTCCCGCGAGACCTGCGAAATGTCCTGGTAATCGGGACCCGCGATACTGATTTCCACTCCGCCCGTGGGTGGTCCGTCCTGCAGTTCGGTAATTTGCAGCTGGCGCCCGGGGGCCTTCAGCTGTTCCCTCAGGTATCCCGCTGTGTCGTCCGGCGCCTCGGGCGTTAGCGAAAGAAACAGGCTGGCCTGGTTGAAAGAGCCGGGTATTCCTCCGCTGCCCAGGTCCGTGGCTCCCACGGTCGCCGTGTATATTTCCGAAATGTCCCGGACCTCTGCTTCGATATTTATGACCTCTCTCAGCGTGCGGTCAGGAGGGGTGCCGGGAGGCATGGTCAGGTTTACTTCGACGTACCGTTGCTCGCTGCTGGGGAACAGGCTCACCGGTATCAAGGTAAGCAGACCGAGGGCGGCCACTACGATGGCAACCGCGGCGCCCATGGTGATGGCCTTGTGGCCCAGGGACCAGCGGAGGATCGGCGTGTAGGCTCGCTGCATCCAGGTCTCGTTGACGAAAGCCACGTCATCATCGCCGGCGCCTTCCGGCAGGTCGCCGGGCCGCAGCAGGTAAGCGCCCAGCACCGGGACCGCCGTCAGGGCCACGACCAGCGAGGCGGCCAGTGCGAACACCACGGTGAGCGCAAAGGGCAGGAAGAATGCTCCCACCAGCCCCTGGATGAATCCCAGTGGAATGAACACCACGATGGTGGTCAATGTCGAGGCGAAGATGGCCGGCCCGACCTCGGTGGTGGCGTCCAGCGCCGCCCGCCACCGTTCGCGACCGGCCTGGATGTGGCGGTACACGTTTTCCAGCACCACGATGGCGTCGTCGACAACGCGACCCACCGAAATGGCCAGGCCTCCAAGGGTCATGAAATTCAGGGTCATATCCTGCCAGGTCATCAGCAGGATCCCGGTGAATATGCTCAGAGGTATCGACAACGCTATGACGATGGTTGGGCGAAGAGTGGTGACAAGTCCGCGAAGGGCTGTCGGCCGGATGGTGAGCATGAATGCAAAAACCACCGCCACCGCAAAGAGGAAACCGAACAGGGCTTCCTGCAACAGCGTGTCGATCTGGCCCTGAATCTCCGGTCCCTGGTCAGTGACATAGACCACGTCAAACCCGGCCGGGATATTCCCCAGACCGTCGATGGCGTTGCGGACTCCCTCGGTAACCTCGATGGTGTTGGCCTCGGGGTCCTTGATGACAGCCACGTTGATGGCCGGCTTGCCGTTGGTTCGCGAGATGCTGGTAGGCATGCCGTCGGTCAGTTGCACAGAGGCCACATCTCTGAGGCGCACCGGCCCTGACGGAGAGGAACCCACGACCAGGTCGCGTATCTCCTCCACTGAACCCAGGGTGTGAATGGTCTTTACGGGCATCGAGCTTCCCGCGCCGAAGATCAACCCGGCCGGGAGAGTGATGTTGTTGTCGCTGAGGGCGGCAGCGATCTGCGGCATGGCCACCCCATACTCCAGCATGCGATCGGGATCTGCCGATACCCTGACCTGCCGCTCCACCTCGCCAGTGACGGTCACCTGCTGCACGCCGTCGATTCCGTTGAGCTCGGGCAGGATGCTGCTTTGCACGAATTCCGACACAGCCTCGGATCCGCTGTCGGACACCACGCTGAATTGGATGACCGGGAACTGGTCCGGATCAAACCGCCCCACCTCCGGCTCGTCCACCCCGTCGGCGAAGGTAAGAACGTTGACGTTGTTCTGTAAGGTGGCCTGGGCCTCGGCCATGTCGGTACCGTACTTGAATGTCGCGAGGACCAGGGAATTCCCTTCGAAACTGGTGGACTGGATGCTTTCCAATCCCTCGGTTCCCTCAATCACCCGTTCGATCGGGGCGGTAACGTCGGTGACCACCGCCTCGGGGTCGGCGGAAGGGTAGGAGGTTGAGACAACGGCCAAGGGGAACTCGATCTCGGGAAAGAGTTCCACCTGCAGCGAGTTATAAGCGATAACGCCACCGGCCAACAGCAGGACAACCGCCAGCAGGGTTACTGTCCGCCTGCGTATGGCGGTGGCCGTGATAAAACGCATTTTCACTCCTGGGACTTGTCGTTTTGCGCAAAAAACCGCCGTCGTGCCTCAATCAATATTCGGCAGCGACGGCGCCGTCAAGCGCGTGTCGTTGGTTGGTCTAATCGCGGGTCCGACCGGAACTGGAAGACTCTTTCAAGAATATAATACGCTGAAATCCGAGTCTTGGACTTAACCCGTATGGAAGATTACTGGAAGAATATGAGGAATCTGTGAAGCCGTGTTACCTTCGCGGACATCTGATGAAAGATGTCTTTTTATTATTGGTCATTAGCTTATGAGACCAACAGACCTGCAAGCAAGGGGGCGATTCAGGCTTCTCTACGACGGCGCGTGCCCGGTCTGCCGCCGGGAGGTACGGCGGCTGCAGCGGCGCCGCCCTGAGTCCATCGAGGCGGTGGATACAGCGGCTCCGGGGTTTGACGCCGCGTCCTACGGACTCACCGCACGGCAGGTCGACGCGGCCCTCTACGGCATCCGACCCGATGGCAGCATCACCGTCGGGATGGACAGCCTGCGCGAGGGTTACCGCTTGGCCGGTCTGGGCTGGCTGATTGCCTGGACCGGTTGGTGGCCCGCCCGCCCGGCATTCAACGCGTTCTACCGTGCCTTTGCCCGCAACCGCATGCGCATCGGCAGACTGCTGGGCCGCGAGGACGGCTGCGACAGCCAGTGCGGGCTGTAGCGGCGGCTTCGGCAGGGCTTGAGGGGCACTCTCTGCAGCAGCTATATGCTTAGGATCTGAAAGATGCCTGGCAGCAATTGCGCCATTTCCTCTGACTCTGTGGGGATGAGCAGACCCAAAATGACCAATATTATGGCAGTAACAATGAGAACTGGAATGAACGCAATGAGGACCACAAAGAACGCTCGCCACATGGAGGTGTAGTCCAGGCTGGCCCGCACTGCCATGAGCATCGCAATGAACCGCCATACGAAAATGACCACTCCGATTATCCAACCAATATAGGGGATGAAGGTCAGGACGCTCAGGAGTCCGGGCGTTTGGGCAAAACCAATGCCCCTGGCCAGCTCGCCCCAATCGGCGCTGGTTTCCGGGGTATTCAATATCGTGGTCCCCACTATCCAGCATCCGGCGGCCCACAGGACCCACCAGACAACGCCCGAAATAATACCGAGGATTATTCCCGTTAAAAGACTGGCATCTCCGGACAGCGCCCCGCCCACGGCACCGGAAAGTGACACGAGAATGACCACCAGAGCCGCCTGCATGGTGGCCCCGCGATCGCGTTCCACGTCTTCAAAAGTGTCTGAGTTTAGCATCGCCGCGCCCAGCATTCTTTCCAACATCTGCCCAAACATCGATCCTCCAGACCGGGAGCTCTGCCCCCCATTTCCCCCGGACAACTGTGGAATTTGCCCAAACAGGTTAGCAGATTCGCCCCGGAATCAAGGTTTGGTGTGATTACCAGTCTCTGCCAAATTTCGGAGCAATGCGCACACCGGGCCTCTGGTCACCCCTGGGCCACGGAGGCTAAGGACGCTGGTAAAATTGGAGCGCTTAAATCAAATGCATGACGGAGGGAACAATGGGCAGGCTGGACGGTAAGGTTGTATTGATTTCCGGCGGCGGCAGGGGCCAGGGAGCTCTGGAGGCCGAGCTGTTCGTCGCCGAGGGTGCCAGGGTGGTCTTCGGCGACGTCCTGGACGATGAGGGTCAGTCGGTGGAACGGCGGATCACCGAAAGCGGCGGCGAGGCGGTCTACGTCCACCTGGACGTGACCAGCGACAGCGACTGGGAGGACGCGGTGGCCACAGCCGAGGGCAGGTTCGGCCGCCTGGACGTGCTGGTCAACAACGCTGGCATCGCCAACGACGAAAAGATCGAGGACACCTCGGAGGAGCTCTGGGAACGAATCATGCGGGTGAACGTGTTGGGCGTATTCCTCGGCACCCGCAAGGCGCTGCCGGCTCTGCGCCGGGCCGGAGGCGGCTCGATCATCAACGTGTCGTCCATCGCGGGAATCCTGGGGCGCCCGCTGACCGGCGGCGCCTACAGCGCGTCCAAGGGGGCGGTGCGCACGTTCACCAAGACCACGGCCATCCAGCATGCCACCGAGAATGTCCGCTGCAACTCCATTCACCCCGGTCCGGTGGACACGCCCATGCTGGCCGGCATCTCCGACAATCCGGAGGTGCTACGGCAGCGGACCGACGAGGTGCCGCTGGGCCGCTTGGGCGTATCCCAGGACATAGCCTACGGCGCTTTGTACCTGGCCTCGGATGAATCGGCGTGGATCACGGGCATCGAGCTGGTCATCGACGGCGGCATCACAGCCAAGTAACGGCTGCGGCGAGGAAGTTTAACCACAGAGAGCACGGAGGGTTTCCTGGTTTCATCTTTACTTGGTAATTCTCTGTGTCCTCTGTGCTCTCTGTGGTTTAGATATCTGTTCCCGCTAGTCGGCGGTGATGAATTCGACGACACGCTCGCCGATCATCACTGCCGTCGGGTGCATTCCGCCGCCCCGCAGCAGCTGCGGCACCACCGAGGCGTCGGCGACCCAGAGGCCCTGCACGCCCTTGACGCGGCAGTGCTGGTCGACCACGGCGGTGGGGTCGGAATCGGGACCCATGCGGCAGGTGCCGGAGACGTGCCTGGCAGTTCCCACGGTCTGGCGCATCCAGTGGTTCATGGCCTCGTCGTCGGACAGGATCTCGTCGGAGGGCGTGATCCTGTAGTCCAGCACGCCCCGGTAGGCATCCGTCTCCAGGAGCCGCACGCCAATCCGGATGCCCTCCCTGACCCGGCGCAGGTCCTCGGGGTGCTGCAGGTAGCGGTAGTTGAACGAGGGCTGCTGCGACGGGTCGGAGGAGCCCAGGCGGACGTGCCCGGAGCCCCTCGGCACGCCGAGAGTGCAGGAGATGCGTGCGGAGCGGTCTGCGGGGACGTCTCCGGTGCGGTAGCTGGTGCGGAACCCGGGAACCCGTTCCTCCCGCTCGTCGACCACATTCACCGTGGACAGCACCAGGTCGTGGTCGATTTCGGAGTCCGGTGCGGTGCAGATCAGCCGGTAGTGGGGAGCGTCGAGGTCAGCGGGCAGGTCCACATCGTCCTTGACCTTGAAATTAATGTGAACGCTCAGGTGGTTGAACAGGCTCTGGCCGACCCCAGGCGACTCGTGGACGACGGGAATGCCCATCTCCTCCAGGTGCTCTCTTGGGCCAATGCCCGAGAGCATCAGCAGTTGGGGCGAGCGCAGGGCGCCCGAGCTGAGTACCACTTTCTCCGCCTGAACAGTAAAGACCTCTCCGCCGCTCTCCGCCTCCACGCCGACGGCCTTCCCGTTCTCGAACAGGACGCGCCGCACGTACACCTCGCCCCGGACGGTCAGGTTGAGCCGGTGGCGGTTCTGGCTGAGGTAGGCGATGGCCGTGCTGACCCGCACGCCGCCCAGGTTGTTGGTCGGAGACACTCCGACGCCGGCAGGGTTGGCGCCGTTGGTGTCCTCCACCGTGCTGAAGCCCTCGCGAACGCACGCCTCGCGGAACGCGCGTTGGATCGCCGGCTCCGGGTTGGAGACGCGGCGGCGCACCGGCATGGGGCCCTCGGTGCCGTGAAAGTCGTCGTGAATGTCCAGGTCGTTCTCCATCTTGCGGAAGAAAGGCAGGACCTTGGCATAGGACCACTCGGTGTTGCCCATGGCGGCCCAGTCGTCGTAGTCCTCGGATAGGCCGCGCTGCATGGCCTGTCCGTTGATGGACGAGCCGCCGCCGATGACCTTGCCTTGGGCGACGTGGATCTCGCCCTGCTCCTCGGTGGCCATGCCCCTGAGGGCCCAGTTGTGCTCGGACTCCGGGGACTCGGCGTACCGAGTGTGGCCGTATTTGACCTCGTCGGGAATGCGGTCGTAGTCAGGGTAGTCCTTGCCGGCCTCCAGCAGCAGCACCGACCGGTTCGGGTCCTCCGACAGCCGTCCTGCCAGGACGGACCCGGCAGCACCGCCGCCAACGATGATAACGTCGTACTTCATGGTTCCTCGCTATTGTTACTTCCGGTTCTGATCAGGGTGGAAACTGAAAATGGCATCCTGCAGATTTAACCACAAAATCCCGCAACGCTTCCACGGTGGGCAATGGATGGAGAGTTTCAGAGTCTGTCGCCCTCATTTTGTCTGAATCAGGATTCACAGAATTTTGCGATTTTCAGGATGTTGTCCAATCCTGCTCATCCTCTAATCCTGTGAATCCTGATTCAAATGATGAAGCCGCAACCGTACTGGCTGGAATTGATTGCGGGAATGACGCCGTAGGGCGCGCGGGATATAATCGCATCGGCCGCGCCTCAAGCCGTGAGGGAATGCAAATCGGGGCGCAGACCTGAGGGGGACAGAGAATGCCGCAGCGCACTTTGTGGATGCACGGCGCCAACATGCAGGTGGAATATCCCAACCGCATCACATCGGTGCGGGCCACGGGTCCTTTCGTGAGAATCGAGGGAGCGAGGGGCCAGAACACCTGGCTGCACTTCCCGCTGCCGACGCCGGCGGTCATCGACGGCGCGCGGATGAAGATCGACGGCGCGCTGGTCAGCTTCCGCACCCGCGACAATGCCTCGGTTTGCGAGATCATCATCTACGACGGCGACCAGCGCATCGCGGAACACATGGATCTGGACCTGCGCGGTGAACACCCGGAACACCGCGTGGATGTGCCGGGCAGCCCGGAAATCAACAGGGGCATCAACATCGTGCTCGGCGTGACTTTCGACAGCGTGGCGCCGGATGTACGCTCCATGCAGATCGAGGTCATCGGCGTGGGACTGGAATACACCGGGTAACATAATCTTGGGAAACCAGTCTGAATCAGGATTCTCATGATTTGAGAATTTTCAGGATGATTGCCTGTCCATCCTGTTAATCCTTTAATCCTGCGAATTCTGATTCTGACAACAGGAGAGCATTCAATGACCGTTCACAAGAACTACATCGGCGGCCAGTGGGTCGAGACGGTGTCCGGACGAACCTACCCGGTCTACAATCCGGCACACAAGGACCAGGTGGTGGGCGAGTTCCAGACATCCAACGCCGAGGACGCAGGGATTGCAGTTACCGCGGCCCGCGAGGCCCTGCAGGGCTGGGCCGATACGCCAGCGCCGGGACGTGCGTCAGTGCTGTTCAAGGCGCTGGAAATAATGGGCCGCCGCGCCGATGAAATCGCCACGGCCATCACCACCGAGGAGGGCAAGCCCATCGCCGATGCTCGCGGCGAGGTGCGTCGGGCCATGAACATCATGGAGTACGCCGCCGGCGAGGGGCGCCGCATGTTCGGGTACACCACACCCTCGGAACTGCCCAACACCGTGGCCTACACCGTCAAGCGGCCGCTGGGCGTGGTGGGCATCATCACGCCGTGGAACTTCCCTGTGGCCATACCCATCTGGAAGATGGCCCCGGCGCTGATCTGCGGCAATGCGCTGGTGTTCAAGCCCGCGTCGTCCACTCCGCTGTGCGCGGTCAAGTTGGCCGAGGTATTCGAGGAGGCCGGCCTTCCCGCCGGCGTGCTGAACCTGGTCACCGGCCCCGGCGGTCAGGTGGGCAACGCCCTGGTTGAGGACACGAGGGTCAACGGCATTTCGTTCACCGGCTCCACCGAGATCGGCACGGACCTCTACGCCAACAGCGCCCGCCGCCTCAAGAAGGTGCAGGCCGAGATGGGAGGCAAGAACGCCGTCATCGTGCTGCAGGACGCCGACATGGACAAGGCGTTGGGCGGCATCGTGCAGGGCGCCTTCGGCTCCACCGGCCAGCGCTGTACGGCCACCAGCCGGGTGATCGTCGAGGATTCGGTTTACGACGAGTTCATGAATGGCCTGCTGCAGCGGACCGCTGCTCTGCGGGTCGGCGACGGCATCGACCCCGAGGTGGACGTTTCGCCGCTGTGCGGCCAGGGACAGTACGAGAAGGTGCAGGAATACATCGGCGTGGGCACCGAGGAGGGCGCCCACCTGGCATTCGGCGGTCGTGCGCTGACAGGCGGCGAGTTCGACGAGGGCTACTACGTCGAGCCCACGGTGTTCACCGACGTTTCGCCGGAAATGCGCATCGCCAAGGAGGAGATATTCGGGCCGGTGCTGACGGTGTTCAAGGCCAGCGACCTCGAGGATGCCATACGGATCTCCAACAACGTGGATTTCGGGCTGTCTTCCTCGGTATACACCCGCGACATCAGCCGGGCATTCGAGTACATCAACACCGTCGAGACAGGCATGGTCCACGTCAACGCTCCCACCCTGGGAGGCGAGGTGCACCTGCCCTTCGGTGGCCTCAAGTCCTCCGGCGTGGGACAGCGGGAACAGGGCACCGAGGCCTTCGACTTTTTCACCGAGACCATCACCGTCTACATCGATCACGGCGAGGCGGGAAGGCAGCAGGCCCGTTTCATCTAGGAAGCCATCTCAAAACTTGCCGGGGTACCAGGTTGGTCATCCCCGACAATCCGGGAATCCAGGGCTTTGAATCCACGGTGGAGGAACATCACCATGCCGTTCTACGAACGAGGCGAAACGCGCATCTATTACGAAGAGACAGGTTCAGGATTCCCGCTGATGATCATTCCCGGCGGAGGACTGAATTCCACCATTGCGGGCCTGGATACATCGTGTCCGTTCAACCCGATGAAGACATACGCCAGCGACTTTCGGTGCGTCGCGGCCGACCTGCGCAACGCCAACGGCGGCCAGTCCACGGGCCCGCTGGATATCGAACGGACCTGGGACGCCTACGCCGAGGACCAGCTGGGGCTGATGGACCATCTGGGCATCGAAAAGTTCGGGGTCATAGGGTTCTGCATCGGAGGGCCGATGATCCATAACCTGCTCCGGCTGGCCCCGAACCGCATCGTGGCTGCGGCGTTCATGCAGCCCAGTGGCTACCGCCCGGAGATGCCGGACCTGTTCTACCAGAATAACATCACCGGCTGGGGGCCGCCCCTCTGCGAGAGGAGGTCGGACGTGACCATGGAGATGGTCCATGACTTCCTGACAAGTATGTACACCAACCGCGCTGACTTTGTTTTCACTGTCACCCGCGATTTCGTGCGCAACCTGCAGACCCCGATCCTGGTAGCGCCCGAGGATGTGCCGGCCCACCCCTACGCGGTGGCCATGGAGGTGGCCAACCTCGCACCCAACTCCGAGGTAACCATCTACCCCTGGAAGGACACGCAGGAACACATCGACGAGGTCGTGGACCACGCCCGGCGTTTCCTAAAGTCCCACGTCCCCGCGACTGCCACGGCCTGACGATCGCCGGAGCCAAGATTCCATGGATCCCTGTTGGTTCCCTCTCCCGGAGGGAAAAGGTCAGGGTGAGGGCGTTGTCTGAACTGTGATTCGTTTGAGTCAGGGATTTCGCTGATGGGGATCCGAACCGGCGCTGGTTCCCTCTCCCGGAGGGAGAGGGTTAGGGTGAGGGCGTTGTTCATACTTCCCATCACCCCACAGGTAGCTCTCGCCCGGTATCCGATGCCTCCTTTAGGGTGTCTACGAAACGGTGCAGTTCGACCGCTGTGTCAAAGGTGGGGGTCCGTTTTTGGCCGGTCCGGGCCGCCTCGGCGAACAAGGTGTACAGCTGCCCGATGTTGAACGGATCTCCCTGGGGGAAGTCCGAGGGCACGTAGACGAACCGCTCTGGTATGGCGAGGTCACCCAGTTCGTGGCTGCGCTGCGACCCCTGTACCCGCAGCATCTCGCCGCGCTGCGACGAAACGCTGCCAGTGACGATCAGGGTGCCCTCACGCCCGTAGATCTCCATGCGATAGCCGCTGCCGGCCCACGGAACTGCTCCCACATGCACCGACGCCGCCGCGCCGCACTGCAGCTGCCCGCTGACCCGCACGTTGTCAGGGGACGTCACATCCACGTGCTGCTGAGTGTCGGTGTCGTACCACTGCCCGACCTGCGTGCTGGACATGCAGGCAACGCGGGAAAAGTCCCCCGCCACGAACCTCAGGGCATCGATGACGTGTCCGGTGGCAATGGTCAGCGTGTGGGCCCCCAGGTCGGCGTCGCGCTGCCAGGTGCGGCTGGATGGCCGTTCCAGCGGGCCGTCGCGCATGGTGGTAACGTGGCAGGAAATCATCTCGCCCACGTAGCCGGTTTCAAGCAATTCCTTGACATACAGCAGGGCCGGGCTGACCCGTGATTGCAGCCCCACGGCGGTTTGGACTCCCCTGTCGCGGGCCAGGGCGGCCAGTTCCACTGCCTCGGCGGTGTTGCGTCCCAGCGGCCACTCGGTCAGGACGTGCTTGCCTGCCTCGATGGCGGCTTTGGTTGGCTCGTAGTGCGACGGGACTCGCACCACCACTGCCACGGCGTCGATCTCCGGCGAGGCGGCCATCTCCCGGAAATCGTGGAACGCGAGCTTTGCTCCGAAGGCCTGGCGGGCCTCCTCGGCGCTCTCGGGCCGGGTGGTGCAGACGGCGGTGAACTCGATGTCCGGGCTGGCCAGCAACGCCGGGAAGTGGGACTGCGTGGCCCAGGTGGAGTTAACGTTCGCCCCCACAAAGCCGAGGCGGATCTTTTCTGGCATGCCTGATACTCCCTGTATTGAATCTTGTGGTCGTCTCCAGAGGTCAATATGCTCAAACCGGACCGGGATGTAAAGTCGGGATGTAAAGGTCGCACATAACTTGCAGATAACTGACGCGAGATACGGGGCCGTCAGGCTTGACGCAGACTAGAATTATGACTAGTCTGAAATCTGGTCAGATAATCAGTCGATGAGAGGATGAAATGAGCAGGAAATGGCCGGTACAGGACGCCAAGGCCAAGTTCAGTGAGTTGTTGGATACCACCATAGCCGAAGGGCCTCAGATCGTGACCAAGCGGGGCGTAGAGACCGCTGTACTCGTACCAATCGAACAATGGCGGACCATCGAGAGGATGGCAAGGCCGGACCTGAAGGAACTGCTGCTGAGCTCAGGGGCCCGCACGGAAGATCTTGTACCGCCACGCAGACCGCATCGCCGTCGACCGACCCTCGCGGTGGAATAAGAACGTGTTCCTCTTGGATACCAACGTCGTTTCAGAGTTGCGGCGTCCCCGTCCGCATCAGGCCGTAGTCGATTGGATTTCGGACGTGCCGGCTGAGCAACTCTTTCTATCCGCCGTTACGGTGGGAGAGATTCAGGCGGGGATTGAGAAAACCCGCGAGCAAGACCAGACAAAGGCAGAAGAACTGGAAACTTGGCTGAACCGAGTTCTGACCTCATACGGAGTACTCGCAATGGATGCGGCCGCCTTCCGTGAGTGGGCGCGGCTGATGCACAGAAGATCAAACACATTCACCGAGGACGCCATGATCGCCGCAACGGCTATAGTTCACCGCCTGACGGTGGTCACTCGCAACGTGCGGGACTTCCAACAACTGGGAGTAGAGCCGCTGAATCCATTTGAAAGCGACTAAGCCAAGCCGCACTCCACCGGATACATGGCTCCTTGGGACGGCTACGCCTCCGAGTTCTCGCGGGCGTGCTCGAACGATTGCTGCACCAACTGCCGAAGCACGTCCATGTCAACGTCGGCCAGCTTGTTGATGTACAGGCACGAGGCGCCTTTGCGATGTTTCCCCAGCTTTGAGAGCAATTCGTCGTAGGCATCGAATCCCGCCATGATGTACAGCGAGAGACTCTGCTTTCTCGGGGAGAACCCGGTCAGGAAGAAATCGCCCTCCCTGCCCGAGTCATACCTGTAATGGTAATCGCCGAAGCCGACTATGCTGGGCCCCCACATCTCAGGCTCCATGCCCGTGACCACTTTCATCAGTTGCAGGACCTGGAACCCGTCCTCGCGACGGGTCTTGCTCTCAACCGACGCGAGGAAGTCCTCCACGCTGGCGCCTGTTTTCTGTGTCTTGTTTTCGGCCATCTTGGTAGGCTCCTGAAATTCTCACGTCCGCTGTAGATTCGATCCCAATTCTCTGGGTTCCCGCTGTCGTGGGAACGACGGTCACGGAGCTGGAGATCAGCTTGAGCGTGGTATCTGCCTACTGAATGTGGGGCAGCAGTTCCTCGGAAATCAGCTGCAGGTACTCCAGCCGTGCGGAGAATTCGCTGGGCAGGTTCAGGCTGGCCAGGCCGATGTAGTCCAGGCCCTCTTCCTCCTTGCAGCGATTGATGATCTCGGCGCAGTCCTGCGCGCTGCCGGCCACCGCCCAATCGGACAGCTCCCGCTGACCACCGAGGCCGAAGTCCACAGTGGTGTTTTCCTGCATGTTGAAAGCGCTGTACATCCCGGCCTTCTTGGCCGCCATGGTCCGGGCCTCGGTGATGGCCGTCTCCCGGTCCTTGGCGATGGCGATGGAGCGGTGGGCGCCGATGCGTCCTGCGGAGTCCTTGCCCAGCTCGTCCAGGGCCTCCTTGTACTGGCGGGTCAGCACGCCGATGTCCGCCCAACCGGGCTGTGGGCCGAGGACGACACGGTCGGCAAGGGCCGCAGCCCGGCGCACGGCGCCGCGGCTCTGTGCCGCGATCCAGACCGGAGGGTGTGGCTTCTGCACTGGGGTCAGTCCGAGCCTGGCATTCTGCACCTGCCAGTGCTTGCCCTCGTAGCTGATCTCCTCTCCGCTCCAGAGCAGTTTCATCAGCTCGAGGGACTCCTCGAAGCGGCTCACCCGGTCGCGCCGGTTGGTGCCGAAGGCGGCCAGCTCCGCCACGCGGTATCCGATGCCCACGCCGAGGACGAAACGCCCGTTGCTGATGTTGTCCAGTGTGACTACCTGCTCGGCCAGGTCCACGGGGTTGTGGTAGGGAAGCAACAGGACACCGGTAACGAGCTGCAGGCCCTCGGCATCGGGCGCCAATCGGGCCAGCGCCTGCATGGGCTGCATCCAGACTGTGGGGTGGGATATGTAGTGCTGGGGGGCGTAGATGGCCGAGAACCCCAGCGATCTGGCGCGGCGGCAGACCTCGGCGGCCTCCTCCACCTGCTGGTGCATGGGCCGGTCGGGGTCCTCCATGTAATCGCGAATGTACAGTCCTACTTCCATGGCTCTCCACCAATTCTCATGACTTTCGCCCATGCGGCAAGGCTCACCGAACAGGGCAGGAGTTCCCCCTCACCCTAACCCTCTCCCGGTGGGAGAGGGGACTTTTAGAGGGCGTGTTACTCGGTGATGTAGGTGTGGGTGATGACCTCCCAGACGTGGCCGTTCTCGCACTCGAAATAGAAGCCGCGACCCTGGTGCAGGTGGTTGATCTCGCCGTCCGTACGCGAACGCGGTCCGCTGCCGAATACTACCCCCTCGTCCTTGATGCGACCCAGGATTGCGTCGAACTCCTCGTCGGAGGCCAGAAATGCGTAGTGGTTGGCTTGGGGGTTGTCCGAGTCGTCAAAGTCCAGGGTCAGAGTGTCGTTGACCTTGACCGGCGCGAAGTGGCTCCAGGGACCCTCGTATTTCAGGCCGAAGAGGCGGGCGATGAACTCAGCGGACTTGACCTTGTCGTATGCGGGCACGATGGTGTGGTCGAGCTGCAGAGGCATGGTAATCCTCCCTCAATTGTGTGTGCTCGGATCGCAGGAGTCCTGATAATTCTCCCTTGGATGGTATCGCATTTGTAGGCCAGGCGTAGCGTCCGGATCAACCAGCCTGACTGGCAAGGGGCCGGGGCTATTCCTCGACAGCCTCGGCGGCCGTGAGAAAGTCGGCGTCGGCGAAATCAGCGAAACGATCGGGCAGGAACTCACTCATGTCGGAAACGGCCTCGGTCGGCCCCTGGCGGACATAATCGGTGATGATGCGGCCGGTGACGGGGCCCAGGTGGATGCCCTTGGTGGTGTGGCCCGTGGCCAGCAGGATTCCCTGCCATCCCGGCACCGGGCCGATGATTGGCTTGCTGTCGGGGCTCAGCGGACGGGACCCGGCCAGCTGTTGGACCAACTCGGCCCGCTCCAGGTCGGGCAGGACGTCGATGGCGCGCTGGAGGAGTTCCAGCCGGGCGGTCTCCGTGGGCTGGCGGTCGAACTCCTCGCCCCAGAAAAGCTCCTTGCGGTCGTAGTCCCTGCCTCCCGTGCTGCCGACGCTGGTGAGCCCGTCGGTGCGGCTGATCATGTGCCCGCGCTTGGGCGAGCTGATCAGCACCGGCAGCGGTTCGCCGGGATAGTTCAGCAGCAGCCGCTCGCCTTTCATGGGTCGGACCGGAACGGGGAAGCCCAGCCATGGTGTGAACGCCCGGCTCCAGGTGCCCGCGGCCACCACCACCGTTCCGCACGATACGTCGCCGGAGGCGGTCCTCACGCCGGTGACGGTGGAGCCGCTGGTGACGAGGCCGGTGACCTCGCGGTAGGTGATAGTGGTGCCCTTCAGCTCAGCGCCACGGGCCAGGGCCAGGTTGAAGCGGTAGCTGTCCAGTTGTGCCGATTCGTCCTCGTACACCGCGCCGATGATGGAGTGGGAGAGGCGCGGCTCGATAGTGCGGACCTCCTGCCCGTCGATCCAGCGCATGTTGACGTGCTGCTGCTGCCAGGTCATCAAATCACGGATGGTCCCGGCCTCCTCGTCGTCGAGGGCGAGCCGCAGCGAAGGGCGGCGCTGGTAGAGCAGGTCCATGCCTGTCGCGGATTCCAGCTCGGCAACGAGTTGCGGAAAGTCGGCGTAGGATCCCCGGGCCATCTCGAACGATGCCCCCGGCGAGAACTCAGCGCCCAGCAGGCTGAGGGAGCCGGTGGCGTGGGCCGAGGCGCCGCTGCCGATGGCGTCACGCTCCAGCAGCGTCACTCTGACGCCCTCCCGCGCCAGGTAGTAGGCGATGGAGCAGCCGACCACGCCGGCGCCGATGACAACTACGTCGGCAGTTTCAGGCAAAACCGGGCTCCAAGGGTTCAGATGCTGGGATTGTGGCCGTGAGCCGCACGAGTGTCAATTGGGAGTTTGAGTTCATCAAGACCAATTGCTGCGCTTTTGTCTGAATCAGGATTTGCAGGATTAAAGGATGGACATGATTTGGGGGCCATCTTTGAAATCTGAGAATCCTGCAAATCTTGATTCTGACTTAACCGGGACAGAGAGACTCTCCAGTCGCACTCGTCCTGGCAGGGTTGGCCGCTGGCCCGCACACCCCGTAGAATAACGGCCAGCACGTCCCGGAGGAGAGACCATGACCAGCCTTGAGTACAATCCTGCCGCCACGTTTGTCGTAGATGCCACCGACGTGGTGTTCCTGGAGCACCCGTCGGGCGGCCTGGAGGCCACCATTTACCAGCCCCAAGGCGACGGGCCATTCCCGGCCCTGGTGGACGTACACGGAGGCCGCTGGTTCCTGAACGACCGGTTCAGCGACGTTCATATGAACACCGCTTTGGCGGCCAGTGGCATCGTGGTTGTCGCGGCGGATTTCCGGCTGGCCCCGGACCACCCATACCCCGCCCAGGTTGTCGACACCAACTATGCCATGCGCTGGACAAAGGCCAACGCCGGACGGTTCAACATCGATCCCGCTGCTGTGGGCGCAATGGGCTGCTCCAGCGGCGGGCATACTGTGGCGCTCAACGGTATGCGCCCGAGGGATTCCCGGTACGCCTCGCTGCCTCTGCCCGGAGGTGAGGACGCGGACGCATCGGCGCGGTTCCTGCTTTGCTGCTGGCCTGTTCTCGACCCCCACGCACGGTACAAGTGGGCCAAGGAAATCGGCGAGGAACGGTTCATCGGGCCCACCGAGGACTACTTCCCGGAACACGCCAGCCTTCATGAAGGGAACCCCCAGGAGATCCTGGACCGGGGTGAATCCGTTGAGCTGCCCCCGATGATCATCATCCAGGGCACCAACGACAACAACGTCCCGCTGTTCATCCCCCACAAGTTCGAGGAGTCCTACCGGGCTGCCGGAGGCCACGTGGAGCTGGAGCTCTTCCCGGGGATGCCGCATCTGTTCGGGAACACGCCGGGTCCCGAGTCCGACCGCGCCATCGAGCTGATGAAGGGCTTTATCGCCCGGCAGCTGTCCCGCCCGGCCGTGGCGGCGGCGTAGCGGCTCCCAAGGCCTCTTCATCCTTCGACCCCCACAAGCTCGGCTGATCAGATTCTCGGGATGGAGGGCACTGCGACTCGATCTTCCTGATTGAGTCGCGGCCCTCGCTGGACGCATTCAGGCGAGGCCGCTAGAATCACGGCAAACGAACCTTACGGAAGGAGCAAGCGTTATGACCGCCATCAGAGACCAGGCAACAGTAGGAGACAGCGCGTTCAACGAGCAGTTCGGTCCCCCGTCGGAGAGGGCGGTCAAGAAGCTTAAGGGCCACCTGACCCCGTGGGTGCAGGAATTCGTCAGCGCCGCTCCCTTCGTCGTCATGGCCACCGCCGACTCCGAGGGCCGCTGCGACGCCTCTCCCAAGGGCGGCAAGCCCGGCTTCGTCAAGGTGATCGACGACCACCACCTGCTGTTCCCGGACGTGGCCGGAAACCGGCTGTTCCAGTCCTACCAGAACATCGAGACCAGCCCTAACGTGGGCCTCATTTTCTTCATTCCCGGCATCAATGACACCGTCCGCGTCAACGGCAAAGCCAGCATCGTAAACAAGGATGAGCTGGACAAACAGAATATCGAGCTGGCCCTTTACGAGACGGACGACAACTCCCGCCACCTGCAGGGCATGCTCATCGAGGTCGAGGAGGCGTACAGCCACTGCCCCCGCGCCCTCAAGTTCTCCAAGCTCTGGGATGCCGAGGAGATCGGCTCCAACAAGGACAACTCGCCGCTCAGCGAGCGCACCGACGAGAACTACTGGGGCCACGAACCCGGGGCGTAGATGTCGTCTGACGCTTTCAGGGTCTCCGTTCGGGTTAGCGGACTCGAGACCGGGCTATCGGAGACTGTTGATGCGCTGGTAGGAGGCGGGACTGCGGTCGCAGTGATGCCGTCATCGCTGCTGCATCGGCTCGGTATTGAACCCGCCGAAACCATGCACTTCCGAACGGACGACGGCGGGCGTGCGGAGCTACCGGTGGGGCGCGCCCATTTCTCCGTGGAGGGTGCCGAGGGCGAAGCCATGGTGGTATTCGGCCCCGAGGACCGTTGCGAACTGGGCGCCAACACGCTGTCCTCACTACTCCTGGAGCCTGACCCAACGAGGCAAACCCTGTTTCCAGTGATGGGCCTGGGACTGATGCCGGGCATATTTCTCCTGGGAGACGGCGATCCAAATACCTGATTCCAACCGAGACGAATAGGAAGAACGCATGGTCACCATTGCCTTTGAAAAGCACAAGCTATCCAACGGGATGGACGTTATTCTCCACGAGGACCACACCATCCCCCTCGTCGCCGTCAACGTCTGGTACCACGTCGGCTCCAAGAACGAGGAGGTGGGCCGCACCGGATTTGCCCACCTGTTCGAGCATGTGATGTTCGAGGGCACCAAGCACCACCAGCGCAGCCACTTCGAGCCGCTGCAGAAGGCTGGCGCCAACCTGAATGGCTCCACCACCACCGACCGCACCAATTACTGGGAGGACGTTCCCTCCAACTACCTGGAGCTGGCCCTGTGGCTCGAGGCCGACCGGATGGGCTTCCTGCTGGACGGTCTGGATCAGCAAAAGTTCGACGTGCAGCGCGACGTGGTCAAGAACGAGCGCCGCCAGTCCTACGAGAACCGTCCCTACGGCATGGCCCACCACCATCTTCAATCCGCCTTGTTCCCGCTGCCGCACCCGTACCACTGGATGACCATCGGTTCCCAGGAGGACCTGGACGCCGCCAGCCTGGACGACGTCAAGGAGTTTTTCCAGCGCTTCTACGGTCCGTCCAACGCCAGCCTGGCCATCGCCGGCGATATTGACCCAGGGCAGGCGCTTGAGCTGGCGAACAAGTACTTTGGCGACTTGCCGCCCGCGGACAGCGTTCCCCGCATCGGACGTCAGGACTCGCTGCTGTCGGGCCGCATCGACATCGAGATGCGTGACAAGGTCACGCTGCCGCGCCTGTACATAGCCTGGCCCGCCCCGCCCGAGGGCCATCCGGACGACGCTCCGCTGGAGCTCTACCAGGCTGTGATGTCCGATGGCCTCAGCTCCAGGCTGCACCGCTCTCTGGTCTACGAGAAACAGATCGCCCAGCACGCCTTTGTCCGCTACGTGCCGTCGGAAATCGCCGGGCAACTGCTGGTGCAGGTCACTGCGGCGGAGGGCCACAGCCTGGACGAGGTGGAGGCTGCCGTCGAGGCGGAACTGGAGAACATACATCGCAATCCGCCAACCGACGAGGAAATCGCCCGATCCAAGAACCGCATCGAGGCCACCCACTTCCGTCAACTGGCCCGCATCGGCGGCTTCGGCGGTCGCGCCGACCAGCTCAATCATTTCAACATCATCGAGGCGGACCCCAACCTGATCAACACCAGTCTCGACCGCTGCCTGGCAGTGCAGCGTGAGGACATCCTGCGCGTCGCGGGAACTTACGTGGGGGACAACCAGGTACGCCTGCGAGTGCTGCCCGAAACGCCGCTGTCGGCCGCGACGACTGTCGTCGACCGCAACATCATGCCGCCGCCCAGGCAGGAGCCGACGTTCACGCCGCCGCTGCCCACCCGCGACCGGCTGCCCAACGGCATGGGGGTAACCGTCGTGGAGCAGCGCGACATGCCCATCGTCGCTTTCGGCCTGCTGTTGGGTAGAGGGGCTTCCATAGACCCGATGGAGCTGCCCGGCCTGTCCGGTCTCATGGGCGACATGCTGCCGGAGGGAGCAGCCGGGAAATCCAGCCAACAGATCGCCAACGACTTTGAGTTCATTGGCGCTCGCCTGTCCGTGGACAGCCGCCGCGAGTACTCCCTGGTATCAACCGAGACCCTCACCAAGCACTGGAGCAGCGCCCTGGAAATGATGGGCGAAGTGGTCCTGAAACCCGATTTCCCGCAACACGAACTGGACCGCATCCGCCGTGAACACCTGACCGACCTTCGCCGCAGCAAGGACGAGCCCAACGTCATCGCCGAGCGGCTCATCGCCGGGCTGGTCTTTCCTGCCGGCAGCGGTTATGCCCACCCCATCTCCGGTAGCGAGGCCTCAGTGGAAGCCATCACCCAGGATGATCTTGCGGCGCAGTACCGGCGCATTTTCGAGCCTGAAACGGCCCACCTGCTCGTGGTAGGCGACGTTGACCGCGAGGAAGTGATGCGCCGCGCCGAAGCGGTCTTCGGTTCGTGGCACGGATCGCCGTCGGCCATCATTCTCCCTGACGACACCGATCCCATCGACAGCTCGGCGGCCATTTACCTGGTCGACCGCCCCGGTGCTCCGCAGTCGGTGATTCGTGCCGTACAGTCCCTGGTGCCGCGCAGCCATCCCGACTACTTTCCCCTGCTGCTGGCCAACTACTCCTTCGGCGGCCAGTTCTCGGCGCGACTCAACCAGAACCTGCGCCAGGATAAAGGCTACAGCTACGGTTACATGTCCACCATCCAGTGGCAGCGCCACTCCTCGATGCTGGCGGCCGGCGGCTCCGTGCAGAGCAATGCCACGGGGGAGTCCGCTTACGAGACGCTAAAGGAGTTCCGGGAGGTCAGTGGCGAGCGCCCCATCACCGCTGAGGAGCTGGCCAACGCCAAGGACGGCCTGCTGCGTGCCTACCCCGCCAGTTTCGAGAGGCCCGCGTCGGTGCTGGGACAGCTGGTGGCCATTGAGCAGTTCGACCTGCCCGATGATTATTTCCGCACCGTTCGCCCGTCCATCGAGGCGGTCACCCTGGACGACGTTCACCGCGTTTCCGCGACGCACATACGCCCCGGCAGCCTGCAGATTATGGTCGTAGGTGACCGAGCCTCAGCCGAGGGCCCGTTGTCCGATCTGGGTCTCCCGCTGGTCCATCTGACTGAGGATGGTCACAGGACGGACTAATCCAAGGCGGAATGCCGCCCGCGTCCGCGAAAGGGTTCGCCCCGTTTCTCCAATAAAAATGGGAAGCGGGGCGCTTTCGTTTCCAATCGCAAACCGGGTAACCTTTAGCATGCGCAATGGCCGGGAAGGCTTGTACGCCGCTGAGGTTAGCCAGCGCTGGGGGTGAGGACGCATATGGCCAGTGACTCAATGACTCCGTCGGGACTGTGGTTGCGGCTCAAGGTTGTGATGGTCACCGGGAGGCTGATCCTGCACCACTATCAGCTCGCCAGTCCCCTGTCCGCGAATGCCGACGTCATCGAAGAAGAGGCGAAGGGACTGCTCCATCAGCTGCTTTCGGAGATATACGGCGCCAACCCACTGTTCGTGCTGAACAACCCACCGGCACTGTACAACCGCGATCACATGGTCAGCATCGAGTGGGATGTCTCCGGACCGTCCCAAAACCTGGCCGAGGTCAGGAGGAGGATCGCCGGGCTCAACATCCCGCGGTAGTTGCTCGACGACGTTACGGCTCGTCCACGCACGGGAATCTGCGGCAGTGGAGCATGGCCGTCAATCGGGAGGGCTACACCCGCCGCAACGCCGCGCGCTGGGCATGGAACACCGGCTCCAGACCGCGGGCGGCCAGGGCCAGCACCTGCTCGACCATGGGGCGGGCGAAAGGCCGGGCCTCCGTCGCTCCCTGGAGTTCCACCAGGCCCCCGTCGGCTGTCATCACCACGTTGAAATCCACGTCCGCCTCGTAATCCTCGGCATAGCAAAGGTCCAGGAGCAGCTCATTGCGTGATAGGCCCACGCTGACAGCGGCCACCGGGCACTCCAGCGGCACCCGGCGCAGGACGCGGTTGCGCACCAGCAGCTGCATGGCCTGGTGCAGCGCCACGTAGGCGCCGGTGATGGAGGCCGTGCGGGTGCCGCCGTCAGCCTCGATTACGTCGCAGTCGATCTGCACCGTCCGTTCGCCCAGTGCGGCCATATCAGTGACGGAACGCAGCGAGCGCCCGATGAGTCGCTGGATTTCCTGGGAGCGCCCGCTGACCCGTCCGGTATCGCGCTCGCGGGACGACCTGGTGTTGGTGGCCCGGGGCAGCATGGAATACTCGGCCGTCACCCACCCCCTTCCCTGCCCGCGCAGGAAGGCAGGCACCCGTTCCTCCAGAGAGGCGGCGCACAGCACCTTGGTGCCGCCCATCTCGATCAGCGCCGAGCCCTCCGCCTGGCTCTGGTATCCCACAGTTATGCTCACCGGGCGCGGCTCGTCCCACCGTCGCCCGTCAATCCTCTCAATTCCTGCCAATATCAACACTCCCAGTCTGGATAATCATTGCTGAAACCATAATCCAGCGACAAACAAAAGGGCAACCTTGATGGTTGCCCGGTTCCTTGTTAGCTCGAAGGGAAACTACTGGGAATCCAGCGCCTCGGACATCGCTACCATTGTTGCAACAAACTGTTCCACAAGTAGCTTGGCTCTGGCAAAGTACTGACCATTGCCACCTTCGAGATCCATGTCCCGGTGGTAGAAGTGGACGTGGGCGTTTGAGGCAGCAACAAACCCACCGTTTATTATTGCAGCGGTTCCCTCTTCGCCAATCGCTCTAAACTCGGCACTTATGAGGCTAACGGCTGCGCTCATTGCGGGGTGACTGCGGTGGCGCCACCCTCGCTGCTGGCAGACGGCGATCACGGCGTGGGCCGCGGCGCCCCACATCTTTTCCGCGCCCTGCAGATCGTCTCCCTGTTCGAAAAACTCGTCTGCCTCAATCAGGAACTTCTGGGCGGTTTCACGGTGCTCGATAACACCCATAGATTGTGTTTGCATCTGGGACCTCTGTTTTTCGGTGATGAAAGGATATCGAAAAGATGGGCATTCGGACAATGGTGTCGTATGTACCAACCCATCGACTAAACGACCGACTTACCGTTCCGCTTGTATCCGCCAGTTACTCCCATCAGATACAAACGTTATCGTTCCCTGGAGGTCGGTGCGGTACACGTTCTCTGCGCTCACGGACGCCTCCAGCCGCTCCACTACCTCCGGCGCGGGATGGCCGTACTGGTTGTCCAACCCGGCCGAGACAACTGCCGCTGATGGCTCCACGGCGTCAAGGAATCGCTGCGACGTGGATGTGCCGCTGCCGTGATGCCCGGCCTTCAGCATCGTGCTGGTTACTGACGATTCGCTGTTGACCAACCGTAGCTCGGCCACCTCCTCCATGTCTGCTGCCAGCAGCACGCTGGTGTTGCCGTAGACCAGCCGGGCCGCCACCGAGTCGTTGTTGCTGTCGCCAGACAGCCGGCCGGGCACCGGGTTCAGTACCTCCAGTGCCACACCATCCTCAAGGACTATCCTGTGCCCGGCGCTCACTTCGACCGGAGTTACCCCGTTTCTCTCCAGATCCTGCTCCCATTGCGGGCGGATAGCACTGTCCATGGAGTGAGGCCCAGTCAGGACCGCTCCGACCGCGAACCGCTCTAGCACATCCAGGAGGCCGTGGCTGTGGTCTGCGTCAAGGTGCGTCATCAGCACGACGTCCAGGCTGCGGTCGCCGCCGGGCATTACCTCTGCCAGCCGCTGCGACGTCACGTCGCCGTCCGGACCGCCGTCGACCAGCACCTGCCGCCCCAACGGGGTGACGATCAGGGTGCTGTCTCCCTGACCGACGTCGAGGAAATGAACGTGCAACAGGCCATCGGGCCCATCCGCCAGCCTCAGCCAGAGAAACACGGATGCCGCGACCAACAGTGCGGCGGCGGGGATGGTGAATCTTGGGTCCGGCAGGAGCCATCGCACATCCAGCCGCACCCATTGAGCAGGGTTGCGAATCACTCCTTGGCGCAGCAGGTCGATTAGCCTGGCAGCGACATCGCCGGCTGTCTTTCGCAGCCGACGCAGCCGGTACGGTTGTGCTGCCAGCAGGCCCGCCCCCAGCATTCCATACCACGCCAGCAACAAGGGCAGGCCCATCCGGCCCACATCGATAGTCCATGACGGGAACACCGACACCACGCCGATGACCCAGGCTGCTGGCACTGCGGCAATCCAGCCCAGTAGTACGCCCAGGGGAGGTACAACGGCGCCTGTCGCAGCGGCCCCGGCGGCAGTCACTATGAGCGGGGCCATCGCTGGGACCGTCAGCAAGGAGACCGGAATTCCCAGCAGTGCCACCTGTCCGAAATACGAGGCCACCAGCGGCCACGTGGCCAGGGATGCCGATGCCGAAACAACCGTAAGGGCCGCTGCCCAACCTGACAGACGCTTCGCCCATCCGGCAGTGGAGGAGGCTCCCCAGTTTATTCTGCCACCAGAGAGCGAAAGGGCCAGGGCGATGCCTGCCACTGCGGCAAAGCTGAGCTGAAAGCCGACCTGCCGCACCAGGATGGGCGACGCGGCCGTCATCAGGGCGGCCGCCAGAGCTAGCGCTGGCAGAACGCTGGACGGCCTCCCGAATCCCAGCGCCGCCAGGTAAACCGAGCCCATCACTGCGGCCCGCAACGCCGACGACGGCGCACCGGCCATCAGGGCATACAACCAGACGGTTGCCCCGGCTAACAGCAGGTAGGTCGGCCGTTGCTTGCCCAGAAGCCATGCCGCCGTACCTGACACGACGGCCAACAGCACGCCAACGTGCAACCCCGAGATTGCCAGGAGGTGCGCGGCACCGGTGCCCCTAAATTCCTCGGTCAGTTCCTGCGGCAGCGATTCTCTCTTCCCCAGGAGCACCGCTGCGGCCAGCGCCGACTCCGGGTAGGGCAGGGATCGGTCAATGCTGTCGGCCAGCCTGTTGCGCAGCGCAAAGATCCCCTTGCGCCAGCTGGCGCCACCCTCGCCGGCTACCTGGACATCCGAGGCGAACATGGTCGCGGTTATGCCGTGGGAGGCCAGGTAGGAAGGGTAGTCAAACCCGTTGATGGTTTCGGGTTCCTCCGGCACGCCCCGGACGATGACCCGGTCCCCGTAGCGGAAGTACGGCGCATTTCGTTGCTCGACCAGGTTGCCGAGAGGGCGGGCGTATACCAGCCAACGATCGTCGACCACCCGTGGGCCCCCATTGGCCTCTACCTCCGTTACGCGCAGCTCAAAGCGCACCAGCAACCCCGTAGTCTCCGGGTCGTCTGCGATGGTGCCGGTGGCGACGATAGGCTCACCCAACGTAACGCCCGGAGGACCCGAGCTTTCGTAGAACTCTACGCGGCAAATGCCGACGATGAGCACAACCATTAGCAGCGCCCCGAACGCCGGCTTCCTCATCAGCCACAGGAATGGCATCATGAGGCCCGCCGCACCGGCCAGCAGCAACACCGCCAATGTGCTCACGTCCTGGGAGAATCCCAGCAGCACGCCGGTCAGCCATGCCGCCGCCAGCAATCCGAGCCTCATTGGACCGCCATCCAGTCACGGCAATCCGGCACGGACCGAAATCGGGAGACCATAGGGCGGCTTGCTACTGTGCTCCCCCAACCGTCACCAGTGGGCGAATGGACTCGAGAGTCTTGGGGCCGATGCCGGGCACGCTTTCGACGTCGTCTACGGACGGGAAGGGACCATTCGTGTCGCGGTGAGAGGCGATGCGGCCCGCCATCACCGGGCCGATACCGGGGAGCGTCTCCAGTTCCTGAACCGTGGCGGAATTGAGGTCGATCAGCGATGAACGAAGGCTGCCTTCCGAAGGTCGAGGCCTGGCGCTGGAAGAGGTGGCCGGCGATGCAGCGGATGGTGCAGGAAGCGTTGAGGATTCCCCCAGCAGCGCGATGTGGTATTGGGTTTCGTCCTGCACTCGGCGGGCCAGGTTAACGGACGCCATGTCGGCTCCGGGCTGCACACCTCCGGCGGCAGCGATTGCGTCCATCACCCGGTCCCCGTCGCTCATTTCGTAAACGCCGGGGGCTCTGACGGCCCCGCTGACGTGGACCCGCAGAATTGCCGGGGTCTGCTCCGGGGCCGCAGTGGGATCCGGCGCCACGATCATCACCGGAGCCACCTCATCCCCTCGGGTCAGCAGCACCACCGCCGCTATCACGAGGGCAACGGCCGCCAGCAGGACCAGCAACGCACCACCAATTCTTGCCACCTGTACCGTCATGCCTCCTCAAACCTGTTGAGCCTCACAGGGCAATTTAATCATATTTAATTCAGTCAATTATAAACGAATGATGTATAAATATGAGAAAAATGCTCTGTTGCAGTCTGATATGCGAGGGCATTTAAACCGTCATGGGCTCCTGCCGCCGTTCTGATCAACAGGAGTGCTGACATTGCCCCCATTCCAGCCAGGACGATTGCAAAGTCGTT
>CAXXOI010000041.1:0-141607 GCA_963664175.2 Dehalococcoidia bacterium | reverse complement strand
AGCCAATTTCCCGGAGTGGCTGACGGAGGAGCAGAGGATCCCCGATTACCTGACCATTCTGGGGGAGATGACCGAGGATCCTGGAGCTAACATCATCAAGCTCCCTAACATCAGCGCCTCCATTCCGCAGATGAAGGGAGCAATCGCCGAGCTCCAGAGCAAGGGATATAACATACCCGACTTTCCCGACACTCCCTCAACCGACGAGGAACGGGAGATCAGGGCCCGCTTCAACAGGGTGGTTGGCAGCGCGGTGAACCCGGTGCTGCGGCAGGGCAACTCCGACCGGCGGTCGTCCAACTCGGTGAAGGAACACGGCAAGCGCAATCCCCACAGGATGATGCAGGACTGGCCGGAAGTGTCCAACACTCGAGTGGCGTTCATGACCAAGGGCGACTTCTACGGCAGCGAGAAGGCGTTGACCGTTTCCGAAAACGGCACGGCAGCCATCGAATTCGTGGCCGCCGACGGGAGCGTGAACCCACTCAAGTCCGGGATCCCACTGATGGCCGATGAAATCATCGACTGCGCCGCGATGAGCGCTCGGCAACTGCGCCAGTTCTATGCCGATGAGATCGAGAAGGCGAAGGCCGACAATGTCCTCCTGTCTCTCCACGTGAAGACGACCATGATGCGGATATCCGATCCGATAATCTTCGGCCACCTCGTATCGGTATTCTACGAGGACGTGTTCGCCAAGCACGGGGACGCTCTCTCAGAAGTCGGGGTTGATCCGGATAACGGCGTGGCCGAGCTTCTCACCAAGATCCAGGACCTGCCGGAGGCCAAGCGGGCGGAAATCGAGGCGGACGTTCAGGCGGTCTACGAGAAGCGGCCGGAGCTTTACATGGTGAACTCCAACAGGGGGATCACCAACCTGCACATTCCCAGCGATACCATCATCGACGCCAGCATGCCCGTGATCATCCGGGATGGCGGCCGTGCCTGGGGTCCCGACAACGAACTGCACGACACAGTGGCGATGATTCCGGACCGCTCCTACTCGAGGCTGTACCAGGCGGTAATCGAGGATTGCAAGGAGAACGGGGCATTCGATCCGTCCACCATCGGCAGCGTGGCCAATGTGGGGCTGATGGCCCAGGCCGCGGAGGAGTACGGGTCGCACGACAAGACCTTCACGGCCCCAGGCAACGGCACGTTCCGGGTCGTGGATGCCTCCGGCTCAACCCTGATGGAGCAAAGCGTTGGCGAGGGCGACATCTTCAGGATGTGCCAGACCAAGGACGCGGCCATCAAGGACTGGGTCAGGCTGGGAGTCAACCGGGCGAGGCTGACCGGCACGCCAGCCATCTTCTGGCTGGACAAGAACCGGGGCCACGACGCCGAGCTGATCAAGAAGGTGGAACAGTACCTTCCTGAGCACGACACAAGCGGCCTGGACATTCGCATAATGGCCCCGATAGATGCGATCAAGGCCTCCATGGAGCGGAGCCGCGCCGGTCAGGACACCATCTCCGTAACCGGCAACGTGCTCAGGGACTACCTGACAGACCTGTTCCCCATCCTGGAGCTGGGCACCAGTGCCAAAATGCTCTCGGTGGTTCCTCTGCTCAAGGGCGGCGGAATGTTCGAGACGGGCGCCGGCGGTTCTGCTCCCCGCCACGTGCAGCAGTTCCTGGAGGAGGGGCACCTCCGCTGGGACTCGCTGGGCGAGTTCTGCGCGCTGGTGGCATCCTTCGAACACTGTGCGCAGGTTTACAAGAACGACCAAGCGCAACTGATTGCCGATACGCTCGACGCAGCCATCGGGGAGCACCTGGAGCAGCGGAAAGCCCCTTCCCGCCGCGTGAACGAGCTCGACACCCGGGGTAGTCACTTCTACCTGGGTCTCTACTGGGCGCAGGAGCTGGCCAAGCAGGACAAGGACCCGGAGATCAAGGCCCGCTTCACCAAGGTGGCCCAGGAGATGGAGGCCAACGAAGAGAAGATTCTGCAGGAGTTGATCGACTGCCAGGGCCAGCCGGTAGACATCGGCGGATATTACATTCCCAACGACGAGATGGCGTCAAGGGCCATGCGTCCCAGCGCGACCCTTAACGCGATCATCGACGGCATCTAGCGCAATGTTCCTCTCTCCCTCCGGGAGAGGGTTAGGGCGGGGGCGTCATATCGCCCGCCTGCCAGTCCACGGACCGAGAAAACAAATCAACCTGATAAAGGCCAAACAGAGGGGAATCCTGGTGATTCCCCTCATTGTTCAAATCAGAGGCTGCCAGATCAACTGGCGGCACAAAGTGGAGGAATAACCAGCCA
The DNA here is from genome assembly GCA_963664175.2 of Dehalococcoidia bacterium. Lineage (GTDB taxonomy): Bacteria > Chloroflexota > Dehalococcoidia > Lucifugimonadales > UBA3495 > VXOI01. The sequence goes on along the minus strand of CAXXOI010000041.1, from coordinate 139,333 downwards.
ATGCGAAACAAGGTAACCGTAGTCGGCGCGGGCAACGTCGGCGCTACCACCGCACAGCGGATACACCAACTGGGCTACGCCGACGTGGTGATGGTCGACGTGGTGGAAGACCTGCCTCAGGGCAAGTCGCTGGATATGCTGGAGTCGGGGCCGGTCATCGGGACCGACGCCGTCATCACCGGCAGCAACGGCTACGAAGAGACGGCCAATTCCGACGTTGTGGTGATCACCGCTGGCATCGCCCGGAGGCCCGGAATGAGCCGCGATGACCTGCTGCTGACCAACATGCGGATCACGACATCGGTTACGGAGCAGGTGGTCAGGTACTCCCCCAACTGCATCATCATCCCGGTCACCAACCCCCTGGACGCCATGGTGCAGAACATCTATGAATCCAGCGGTTTCCCCCGGGAGCGCGTGTTCGGCATGGCGGGAGTGCTCGACACCGCCCGCTTCCGCACCTTCATCTCCCAGGAACTGAATGTGTCCGTGGAAGACGTTCACGCATACGTGTTGGGCGGTCACGGCGACGACATGGTCCCGCTCGTGCGCTTCACCACCGTTGGCGGCATCCCCATCAGTGAGCTGATGGCCGAGGAGAAGGTGGAGCAGCTAGTGCGCCGAACCCGGCAGGGCGGCGGCGAGATCGTGCAGCTCCTGAAGGAAGGCAGCGCCTACTACGCTCCCTCGGCCGCTATCGCGCAGATGGTGGAGGCGGTGCTGCTGGACAAGAAGCGGATCCTGCCCGCCTGCGCCTACCTGCAGGGCGAGTACGGCATCAACGGCCTTTGCGTTGGCGTGCCGGTCAAGCTGGGAGCCGGCGGCATGGAGCAGGTGATGGAAGTCCGCCTGACCCCCGAGGAACAGACTGCCCTCCAGAGCTCCGCCGCCAGCGTTCAGGAGCTGGTGGATGTCATGAACCAGGCCCGCGCGGGCGCGTAGGGGCCGTCAATCCCGCTTCATAGCAAACCAATACTCGACTCACCTGAAATCGGCCCAGTTTGCTTCGGCAACCGGGCCGATTTTGATTATGTCAGGAGTATAATTTCCGTAACGTCGGAATCCGGTCGCGACGTTGTCGACGGTCTTGAAAGATTGAGATAGTGGAGGCCCGTTATGCCCAACCGCACTGCTGAAGAACAACGCCTTCTCGAAAAGGCGGGGCGTTACCTGCCCGGCGGCAATACCGGCAACCTCCACATCAACCCGGAGCAGGACTTCCTGGTAGCCGGGGGCAAAGGCTCCCACTGCTGGGACGTCAGTGGCAACGAGTACGTGGACTGGCTGATGGGCAGCGGCCCCATGCTGCTGGGTCACGCGCACCCGCAAGTGGTGGAGGCGGTCATCAAGACCGTGGAGCAGGGCAGCACCTTCTTCGCCAACAATGACAAGGCCGTGATGCTGGCGGAGCAACTGGTCGAGGCCGTTCCCTGCGCCGACAAGGTTCGCTTCACCACCAGCGGCACCGACGCTTGCTTCCAGGCCATGCGCATCGCCCGCTCTTTCACCGGCAAGGAGAAAGTGCTCAAGTTCGAGGGCGGGTACCACGGCAGCAGTGACTACGCCATGATGAGCGTGACTCCCAGCGCTTCGCTGGAGTTCCCGATGTCCGAGGCCAATAGCGGCGGTATCCCCAGGGCCATCGCCGACCTGATGCTGGTCGCGCCGTTCAACGACCTGGCCACCACCGAAACGATAATCCAGGCCCACCACGACGAAATTGCAGCGATAATCGTGGAACCCATGCAGCGCATCCTGTCGCCGCAGCCCGGGTTCTTGCAGGGCCTCCGGGACTTGGCCAGTCGATACAGTATCCCCCTGATTTTTGACGAGGTTGTGACCAGCTTCCGCCTGGCCTACGGTGGAGCTCAGGAGTTTTACGGGGTTACTCCCGATCTTTGCTCGGTTGGCAAGATAATGGGCGGCGGATACCCTCTGGCAGCGGTTCTGGGACGCGACGACATCATGTCGGTTTACGACCGGGCCGAGGTGGATGGCGACTCATTCGTCAGCCAAATTGGAACGCTCAACGGCAATCCCGTGGCCTGCGCCGCAGGGCTGGCAACGCTGGAAGTGCTGCGCAACGACCCGGACGCATACAGTAGGGTCCACGGTGCCGGCGCCGCGCTAAAGAGCGCCATGACTGAGCTATGCGCCGAGAACGGCATCTCTGTGCAGAGTTGCGGCGAAGACGCGGTGTTCGATTTCTGCTTCACCGATCGGCCAGTCAACAACTACCGGGACTTGCTCTCTGCGGACGGCTCTATACTGGCCCGCCTGAATGCCGGCCTGCTGGAGCGCGGCGTGCTCAAGGGCGGCCAGAAATACTACCCGTCGGCCGTACACACCGACGAAGATGTGGAGCGTACCATAGAGGCCTACCGCCAAGTGGTGCCCACGCTGCGGGGGTAACAGCTAACCGAAGGCAAAGTAGAAAAGAGGCTGGAAATCGCTCCAGCCTCTTTGTTTGTGCCAGTGACTTTGTGAACGAGGTCCGTTCCGTCGCAATCAGTCTTGGAAGGGCTCGTTGATCAGCACCAGCTCGGCCAGGACAGCGTGCTCGCAGCCGAGGGCCTGGCCCGCCTCTACGGCGTGGGCCGTGAGGAACTGGAAGGTGCGGGCGGTGGCCTCGTCCCCTAGGTACTCCAGGTAGGCCCTGTGTTGCCGCAGCGAATCCTGACCCTGCTCCCAGTAGCCCGTCACGTCGGTGCCGTGCGTGGGCCTGGCTGGTCCGAAGACCGCCACGAACCTCACGCCATCCCAGGGCTCCATACCCTGGTTCAACAGCTCCGGAAAGACCCACCGGTTGGCGGCATCGCGGGCGGCGTCGAAAACGGCAACTCCCACGTGGCGGTGGTCGGCCTGGTTCAGATGCCCCGTGGGGAACTGCAGGTGGTGGCTGAGCGTGAGGATGACGTCGGGCCGATGGCGTCGGATGGCACGGCTGATGTCGCGCCGCAGCGCCAGGGAGTATTCGATCACTCCATCGGGATGCTCCAGGAATTCCACCGTGTCCACGCCCACCACACTGGCGGCGTCAATCTCTTCCTGAGACCTCAGCGGCCCCACCTCCGTGGGATGCCGGTCGTTCATGCCAGCCTCGCCCCGGGAAACCATCAGGTAGGTTATGGCTTTTCCCTGTGCTGTCCACTTCGCGATGGCGCTGGCAGCTCCGTACTCGAGATCGTCAGGATGGGCTACGACGGCAAGAGCGGTCTGCCAGTCCTCGGGAAGTATTGAGATGGTGTCCTGTTGTTGCATCTGGATGCTCCGAAATACCATACTTGGATGGATGTAGCTTGGTAGTGTAAATCAACAAAGCGCGTGCCCACGGCTCGCAACCAGGTGCGAACCGAGCACAACGATAAGGGCGCCCGTAATGGGCGCCCCGGTCTTTGCTTCCGACAATGCGAAGCCGGGCTGCCTAGTGGGCGGCACCGGCGTGGGACAGTTGGGTAATCAGGGGGCGCGTATTCACGATATGCCGGCGCAGGCCCAGATCCTGCGGGCTGATGCCCATGGCGAGGCCTATGGCCTGAGGCATGTGCAGGATGGGCAGTCCGATGTCACGGCCAGCCTGGGCTGCCGCCTTTGGCTGGAAGCTGTCCAGGTTCAGGTGGCACAGCGGGCAGGGGGTGATCATCGCGTCGGCGCCCAGGTCCTTGGCCTCGCTGGTGTGCTTTCCCACCATGGCCAGGGAGTTCCGCTCGTTGATGGTCAGGATGGGGAAACCGCAGCAGCGGGTCTTGCCGGAGAAGTCCACCACGGTGGCGCCCAAGATCTCAATCAGACGCTCAAGCGAGTCCTGTCGCTCTGGGTTATCGGCAAACTGCAGCGCGTCGGTCGGACGCACCAGGTAGCAGCCATAGAACGGAGCGAGCCGAACGCCGTGCAGGGGTCGCGTGATCAGCTCCTCCAGCTTGTCGAGGCCGTAGTCCTCGATCAGGATCCACAGCAGGTGCTTAGGGTCGGCGTTGCCCTTGTACTCCAGTCCTTCCTCGGCCAGGTAGCTGTTGACCTTGGCGCGGTACTCGGGGTCCTTCAGCCGGAAGTTGGCCTGGCTCATCACGCCCTGGCAGGTGCTGCAGATGGTCATGATGGGCAGGTCCCAGTACTCGGCCATGGCGAAGGTGCGGGCGTTGAGGGTATCGCCCAGGAGCTGGTTCTTCTCCTGAAGCACACCGGCGCCGGTGCATGATGCACCCTGCATTTCCCAGATGTCTATGCCCAGGCGTTTACAGATGAGAACCGCCGCCGGATAAAGCTCGGGACAACCGCCCCGGGACACACACCCGGGAAAGAAAGCGTACCTCAATTCAGGTCTCCGTCTACTCAGGGATTGGTCGGGATGCCATATTGACGAGAATCATTGCCTAACGCTCGGTCTCGTCAACCTTCTCGAAAATTCGCTTCACGTTCTCAATGCCGTCGATCTTCTTGTGCATTAGGGGAGGCATCTTGCCGTGGGTCAGCGCCTGGAGCGCCACGGGAGCGTAGTTCAGCAATCCCTGGATGTTGGTCATTCCCAGGGACTTGGGGACGAGCTTCAGTTCGTCCAGCGTGCCAGTCTGCTCCACGGACTCTGAGAACGCCTCCGTGTGGCGCGCGCCATTGGTGTTGTGGAACCCGGCGGAGATGGCCTGGTCGCGCATGGCCATGATGCGTTCCATGGGCGCGACCCCCTTGGGGCAGGCCTGAACACATTCCAGGCAGCGGGTGCAGTCCCACATGCCCGAGGGGCCGTTCAGCACCTCCAGGCGGTCCCGGGACACACCCTCGTCGTCTCCGTCGCGAGGGTCGGCGGTGAAGCGATAGGCCTTGGCCAGCGCCGCCGGGCCGAGGAAGGACGGATCGACCTCCATTACCGTGCAATCGGACACGCAGGCGCCGCACATGATGCAGGCGGTCACGCTCGACAGGTGGAGCATGGACTCGTTGGAAACAACGTACTCCTGTTCGGGCTCGGGACCCTGGGGCTGCAGATAGGGATCCACAGCGTTGATCTTGTCCCAGAACAGGTCGAAGTTGACCACCAGGTCCTTGATGACCGGCATGTTGCCCGCCGGTTCGACTTCGATGACATCGCCCTCTGTCAGGGCCATTGCAGCCTGCGTCTTGCAGGCCAGACCGGCGTGCCCATTGATGCGCATGGCGCACGACCCACAGATGGAGCTCCGGCAAGAGCATCGCAGGCTCAGGGTTCCGTCAAGGTCCTCGCGGATCTTGATCAGGGCATCCAGAACGGTGGCGTTGTCCTCGATCTCCACCGAGAAGTCCTGCCAGAAAGGTGTGTTGTCATCCGCTTCCGGATCCTGGCGGAGAACCCTCATGGTGACATTCATTGGCTGTTTCCCTTCGACTCAGAGTTGCCTGCCAACCTGTCCGATGCCAGCTTCCTTGGCCTCAAGGCTGGAGGGGAATTCTAGTATTTCCTTTCCTCGGGCTGCCACTTGGTGATGCTGACCGGGGCGTAGGTGATCTCGGGACCGGTCTCGCCCTTGTGCACCACCAGGTGCTTCATCCAGTTCTCGTCGTCCCGAACCGGGAAATCCGTGCGGGCCTGGGCGCCCCGGCTGTCCTTGCGGTCGAGAGCGCTGACCACTATGCTCGGCGCGACGTCCAGCATGAACCCCAGTTCAAGCCCGAACACGAGGTCGGTGTTGAACACCTTGCCCTTGTTTTCCACCGGGACGGTCTTGAAGCGCTCCTGTAGTTGCTCCATGTCGCCCAGCGACTCTTCCATGCCTTCCTGGTTGCGATAAACGGCGAGGTTGCGGTTCATCGACTCGCCCATGCCCAGCCGTACGCTGGCAATGCGGTCGCCGTTGGAGGGACGGTCCAGGAAATCCTGGAGCCTCTTTTCCTCATTCCTGACGGCCTGCTCCACATTGAACTCGACGTAGTCCACGTCCCTGGCCGCAGCAGCGGCGTGATTGCCGGACCGCTCGCCGAATACGATGGTGTCCAGCAGGGAGTTGGCTCCCAGCCTGTTGCCGCCGTGCACGCTAACGCATGCACACTCACCCGCCGCGTAAACGCCGGGCAGATTGGTCTGACCATCCACGTCGGTCTTGATGCCGCCCATGATGTAGTGCATGCCAGGACGGATAGGGATGGGTTCCTTGATCATGTCTACGCCCACCAAGTCGATCCCGATTTCCCGGATCTGGCTGAGCTTTTCCATGATCAGGGCCTCGCCCAGGTGTCTGCAGTCCAGCAGCACGCACCCGTTGATGCCGTTCCCCGCATTGATCTCAGTCTGCTCCGAGCGCGAGACCACGTCGCGAGAGGCCAACTCCATCATGTTGGGCGCGTATTTCTGCATGAAACGGTTGCCGTCTTTGTCCAGCAGGTAGGCACCCTCGCCGCGTGCCGCCTCGGAGATGAGCACGCCGCTGCCGGCCAAGGTGGTGGGATGGTACTGGACCATCTCCATGTCCATCAGCTCGGCGCCGGCATTGTAGGCCAGGGCCATGCCGTCGCCGGTCACGATCAGGGCGTTGGTGCTGGGCTCGAAAATCCGTCCCAATCCGCCGGTGGCGAATATGACGGTCTTGGCCCGTATGGCGTAGACCTGTCCGGTGCGGATGTCCAGGGACATCACGCCGCAGACCTGCCCATCCTCGATGATCAGGGAGGTCACGAACCATTCCTCGTAGCGGCGGACACCGGACTTGATAAGCTGCTCGAACATGACGTGCAGCAGGGCCTGTCCGGTGAAATCCCCGACAAAGAAGGTGCGGGCGCGACGCTGTCCGCCGAAGGCGCGAGTTCCCAGGTAGCCCTCGTCGTCTCGGTTGAAGGTGACGCCGAAGTGCTCCATATCGATCAAGGCCCGGCCCGCAGACTGGCACATCACTTCGATGGCATCCTGGTCTCCGAGGAAGTCGCTCCCCTTGACCGTGTCGTAAGCGTGGTCTTCCCAGTCGTCGCCGCGGTCCGTCAGGGCCGCGTTGATGCCGCCCTGTGCTGCGTTGGAGTGGCTGCGGACGGGGTGGACCTTGCTGATAATTGCGGTGTTGGCACCATTGGCTCGGGCTGCGATAGCCGCACGCATGCCGGCAAGTCCAGCGCCGATTACCAGGACATCATGCTCCAGCATGTTGACCTATTTCCTCCAGTGTTACCTCGATAAGCCGCCGAATACTATACCACAAAATCCTGTCAGACTGTGCCTCCAGAAGGGTTCGTCCGCATGACGACTGCACAGTCCTTTACCTCGTGTTTCTGTCCGAATCAGGATACGCAAGATTAAAGGATGATCAGGATTGGGGTCCCATCAGAGAAATCCCGGAATCAGATGAATCACAGTTCAGACAAATACTCCGCAATGGTCCCGGCTACCGCCTGGCTCCAGGTCGATTGAAAAGCAAGAGACCCGTCATCGCTAACGGGTCTCCAGTTTAAGGGTACCAGACAAGACGCTTTGACCTATGCGGAAGCGCCAGCGTGCTCCTCGGCGTGGTGCTCGTGGCCGTCGCACTCGTGGGGGTCGTGGATGTGCTCGCCGGCGTGATGTTCGTGGTCGTCGCATTCGTGGACATCATGCACGTGGCCGGGCTCATCGCCGTGATGCTCGTGGTCGTCGCATTCGTGAGCGCTATGAATGTGCTCACCAGCGTGATGTTCGTGGTCGTCACACTCGTGGGCGCTGTGCTGTGCTCCTACCATTCCTGCCTCCTTCGACAAATCCTGTACCTATGTTGGAATACGAAAATACCATACATACCTAGGTTGTCTCAAAAAGGCAGGATTGTCAAGTCCCAATAAATGGGGATTTTTGCGCTTTAAAGGGAAATTTGTTTCTGGTTCTTTGTATCATTAATATTGGTTCTTTGTATCATTTAAGCAGTGGTTGGGCCAGCAGCAGCGAGGCGATTGTCTTGCCGTCGTGGATCTCACCGGTATGTATCATCGCAACCGCCTCATCAAAGGGTATTCGCACAACCTGGATGTTCTCGTCGTCGTCAGCGGCCAGCTTCGAGGGCGTGAGTCCCGTTGCCAGGTAGGCGTGCATCCGCTCGGTTGCCCAGCCGGGAGCCACCCAGAAGCTGGCGAGGTGGCGCAGGTTGGAGGCTGTGTAGCCCACCTCCTCCTGTAGCTCGCGCAGAACTGTCTCCTCGGAGACCTCACCGGTCTCTACCCCTCCGGCCGGCGCCTCCAGCAATGACGACTCGGTGGGTTTGCGGTACTGGCGTACCAACAGAACATTGCCATCGTCATCGACAGGGATCATGCAAACGGCGTCCGAGTGCTCCGCGACCTCACGGATGGTGCGCCGTCCGCTGGGCAACTCCACTGTGTCGACGCGGACGCTGAATATTTTCCCGTCAAAGTGTCGTGTACTGTCTATGGTGTTTTCGAACTGGACGCCGCCTGGCTGGGTATCGGTATCGGTATCGGTATCGGTATCGGTATCGGTATCAGACAAATCGGTATCTCCTATTGGCCCCGGATGCTGAATCCGAGGCGCCTGGTCAGTGTGCCGAAGAAGTATGAAGGAGGGTTCGCCCTCAGGAAACTGGCCTTGTATGGGCTTTGCGCCAGGTCGACGCTGTCCCCGGGCTGAAGGTCATAGTCCTCGTAACCGTCCACACTGAGCACAGCAGGCTGGTACCCCTCCAGCTGGAGCGAAACCTCGGCCGCCGAGCGCAGCACCAGGGCTGCCGTGAGCCCCATGTGGGCGGCCACGGTTTTCAGCACCAGGGCATCGGATTCCGGGTCAAGGATAGGGCCTCCGACGGCCAGGTTGTATCCCGTGCTGCCGGTGGCGGTGGACAGGATGAGTCCATCGGCCCGGAAAGTGGACACCTGAGCGCCGTCGATGGTTCCGGCGATGGATACAACGCGGGAGGCACCCCCCCGGGCCACGACAATATCGTTGAGAGCGTGGTAGGGCCCCTGCTGGATGGTCGAGCCGCTCCTGGTAACGGTGGCCTGCAGCATATTTCGCTCGTCAATGCGGTGGTCGCCGTCCAGGTAGCTTGGCAACCTGGGCAGGGCCTCATCCACGGTCAGCTCGGTCATGAAACCCAACCGGCCCATGTTTATGCCCACGATGGGTATTCCCGCCGGCGCCGTGAAACGGACAGCGCGAAGGATGGTCCCATCGCCGCCAACCGTGATCACCAGGTCGGTGCTCTCGGCGCGAGGTTCCAGGGCCTCCATATTCTCGGCGGGGGAGTACCAGCTGCCCTCCGGCAGATCCAGCTCGTGGAGGATGGCCATGCTAAGGTCCAGGGCCTCCGGAATGCGGTTGTTGTAGATGATGCCTACGTTTTTCATCGCTTCCTTTGCGGTGCTGTAGGGGCATTACTTGGCGGGCATCAAAACTATGCCCCCTGCTTGGCCCCCGTGTCATCGCCACGCCGACCGCCACCCAATACATTCCTTAGTATTCGCACTAGAGAGCCAGCTCCCGATGCCGAACCACCCACCCCGAGTGAGGTGATTCGTCCCAATGTGCTGGCGAGCGTGCCAATCTTTTCCGCCGCGTCTGCCACGTTCACGGCAGCGTCCCGCGCATTTCGAACGGTCTCAGACACGTCCTCGCCACTCTCTTTCAAGTTCTCTGAGATTGTAGCGGCGTTGCGGGAGGTCTGTACCACGTTTCCAGCAGTCTCCTCTGAAACTGCAGCGATATCACCACTCACCTTTCGAAGGCTTCTCGAAGTAATGACGGCGTTTTCAACCGTTTCCTGCAGTGGCTTGAACAGCCTGGCGACCAGGATGATGACAGTGAGGCCCACTACGGCTAGCACGCCGCAGGCGACGATAACGAAGATGTCCCGAACTGCCGCTAAAGTGCTGGTTTCCATTGAAGTATGCCTCCGGGCAAACAGTTCAGGGCGTTTACTCTATAGGTCAACAGCGAGATGTGGAAACTGTAGCCTCAACAGGCGCCCTGATGATACCACGCCGTTACTGCGGTTCTCAGACGGTCTTGCGTTCTACCGCCCTACACCCCAAGCGCACTGACGGCGGCGCCGGCCGCTTCCATCACGAACCCCGGCGCCACGCCAAGGAAGACCAGGACGGCAGCCGCCACGGCCAGGGCGGCCCATGGCGCGGGGTTCCGGGATGGCGGCGACCCCGGCGATGTCGACGCCTGCTGCAGGAACATGGTGCGAATGATGCGAATGTAGTAGTAGGCCGACACCGCGCTGTTCACCACGCCGACGATGGCCAGCCAGGCCAACCCGCTGTCGACCGCCGCCGTGAAGACATACAGCTTGGCGATGAAAATCCCGGTTGGCGGTACGCCGATGAGGGCAATCAGGGCGAGGGCCAGTGTGATGGCCAATGCCGGGGAGCGGCTGAACAGGCCGGCGTAGTCGCTGATACGGTCGCTGCCCACCCTTTCGCCGATGGCAGCGATGGCGAAGAACGCCGTCAGGTTGGCCGCAGTGTAGGCCACAAGGTAGAACAGCACGCTGTCGAGGCCGATGGCAGCAAATACCGGCACGTCGGGAAGACTGCCGCCGGAGTTGACCCCGGCGGCCACTCCAACCAGCAGGTAGCCGGCGTGCGCAATGGTGCTGTACCCGAACAGCCGTCGAATGTTGCTCTGGGCAATGGCCACGGCGTTGCCAATGGTCATTGAGGCGGCGGCAAGGGCCGCGATGAGCACCGCCCAATCTAGCGATACGTCGAAGAAGCCGGTGAACAGCACCCGGAACAGCACCGCGAATCCCGCAGCCTTGCTGGCCACCGACAGGAATGCCACCACCGGCGTGGGCGCGCCCTCGTAGACATCGGGCACCCACATCTGGAATGGCGCGGCCGAGATCTTGAACCCGAAGCCCGCCACCAGCAGCACCAGTCCTATGAGCAGGGCATAGTTGCCGAACGCGACGGTACCTCCGGCGTGTCCCACGGCGGCGGAGATCTCGGACAGCTCCGTGCTCCCACTGAACCCGAAAACCAACGCCATTCCATACAGCAAGAGGGCAGAGCTTATGGCGCCAATGACCAGGAATTTCATTCCCGCCTCGCTGGAGCGTCCGCTCATAAGGAACGCCGCCAGGGCAGCGATGGGTAGGCTGGTCAGCTCCAGCGCGACGTAAATGGTGATCAGCTCGGTAGCCGCGGCGAGAAGCATCATGCCTGTGGCCGAGAACAGCAGCAGTCCGAAGTACTCGCCCCGGAACCGGGGCATCAGCTTGACGTACTCGGTGGAAGCCAGCACCACCAGTGCCGCTGCTCCGGTTACGAGGAAGTTGAAGAACAGCGCGAACCGGTCGACGGATAGACTCCCGTGAAGGATGCTTGTCTCTCCAACGGACCCGTCCCGCACCAGGTTTGCAGCGGTCCCCAGATCGTAAAACTGGTACAGGGTCAGGACGAACGGCCCCGCCAGCAGAAGGAACGCCAGGTAGGGCAACATCCCACCTGCCCGTCGTGGCAGCAACAGGTCGAAGATGATTACGAGCACCGCCGCCCCGGCCATGGCCAGGTACGGCGAGATCACATATACGTCGTGGGCATTCATTCCAGGCTAGCCGCCGTTGATGGCCCGTACCATGGGTTCAAGGGCCGTATCGAACATATCAGTAAGGAGGGCTGGGTATACGCCAATTCCAATGATGCAGATGACCATCAGCACCAGGGGCACCGCCTCCACCGGCGAGGCGTCGGTGATATCTGCAAAGCGCTCGCGTTGCGGTCCGAAGAAAGTGCGCTCCATCATCCATAGTATGTATCCGGCCGCCAGCACAATTCCCAGCACGGCCAGGACTGTCGGCCAGTCGTAGGCCCGGTAGGCACCGAGGAAGACCAGCAATTCGGACACGAACCCGCTGAGCCCAGGGAGGCCCAGCGACGCCAGGCCCGCAATCAGCATGGCGGCGGCAACTAAGGGCATCCGGCCCGCCAGCCCGCCCAGGTCCGGGATGTAGCGCGTGTGGGCCTTTTCGTACACCAGGCCCACGGCCAGGAACAGCAGGCCCGTGATCGTGCCGTGAGTGAACAGTTGCATGGCCGCGCCACTGAGACCCGTGGCGGTCAGGGTGCCTCCGGCGACGCCAACCGACCCGATGCCCAGCAACACCAACCCCATGTGACTGACGCTGGAATACGCGATCAGACGCTTAAGGTCGGTCTGCCGAATGGTCACCACGGCCCCGTAGAGCACGCTTATGACGCCCAGGATCACCAGAACCCACGCGAACTGCCAGGATTGTTCCGGGAAGAGGCCCACGTTTATTCGGAGCAGCCCGTAACCTCCCATCTTAAGCAGCACGCCGGCCAGCATCACGCTGGCGGCGGTTGGAGCATCGGTGTGGGCATCCGGCAGCCAGGTGTGCAGCGGCCAGGTGGGCAGCTTGACGGCGAATCCCACGAAAAACAGCCAGAACAGCCATGACAACGGCAGGAGCGTGGCTGCAGAGGCCAGGATGCCTCCCGTAGCCGACAGTTCGATCAGGTTGAACGTGCCGACATCGGGAGTCAGGAACACCGCGACGATGGCAACCAGCATGAATGCGCTGCCCAGGATCGTGAAAATCAGGAACTTCATTGCCGAGTATTCTTTGCGCCCGGTCCCCCAGATGGAGATGAGCATGTACATAGGCACCAGTTCCAGCTCCCAGAACAGGAAGAAGAGCAGCAGGTCCAGCGCGGTGAACACGCCCATCACCGCTGACTGCAACAACAGAAGCCAGAAGAAGTACTCCTTGACCCGCAGGTTCACGTGCCACGACGCCAGCACCGCCGACAGTCCCAGCAGCCCGGTCAACGCCACCAGCGGCGCCGACAGCCCGTCTACGGCCAACAGGTATGAGGCCTTGAGCCCGACATCGGGAATCCATGCGAAATTGTCGATGAACTGGAACCGGGCTGCGTCCTCGCCCCGCTGGAACAGCGCAAACACAAGCAGGGCCAGCACGAGGTCGGCAACGGCGATGGCCACCGCCGCGCCGCGTATGACCCTGTTGCCGCGCAACAGCAACAGCAGCACCCCCCCGGCAGCGGGGAGGAAAACGGTCGCGGTCAGCAGTCCGTTGAACTCAGGTGACATTGAAATCAGTTACTCAGGTCCACGTCAGGATGCCAGCAGGAATCCGAGAATGATCAGCAGGGAGCCCAGCGCAATGGCCGTCCCGTAGGCCTGGACCTGCCCGGTCTGCAGCCGGGCAAACGCAGACCCGATGTTCCGGAAAAACCAGCCTACGAAGTCGACGATTCCGTCAACCAGGCGGCGGTCCAGCCAGTTGGCAAAGGCGGCGAAGACGCGGTAAAAGCTGCGCCGCACCACCAGGTTCTCGTAAAGCGCGTCAACATAGTACTTCTGGGAAATCAGGACATACAGCGGCCCGAGAATGCGCAGAGGCTCTCGTGAATGGTCGCGCCGCAGTCCGTAAACTGCCAGCCCCGCCAGCGCTCCGCCCACTGCAGCGCCTGTGGAGATGCCCGCCATGGGCCAGCTGAAGTCCGGCAGCTTGGCGTGGCCCTCGCCTCCCGTGGCCACGTGCAGGCCGTCCGCCACGAATCCCGTGACCCAGTGGACCGGCACACCGAGGAAGCTGATCCACTGCGGATTGATGATATACCCGATAACCACCGCGCCCAGTCCCAGCACGGCCATGGGCGCCACCATCACCAGCGGCGACTCGGCCAGGTGCACGCCGCCGTGGTGTCCGCCCTCATCCTCGTGGGCGTCGTCCGCCTGATGGGCATCGGCAGCAAGCTGAGGGTGGAGGTCGGCATTCTCCTGGTCAACGCCGCCCTTGAACTCTCCATAGAAGGTCAGCATCACCATGCGTACGGTGTAGAAGGCAGTGAACACCACCCCCACGATGAGACTGACAAAGGCGACAATGTTGATCCAATCGGCAAGGTTGCCATTGCCATCGAAGGCGGCGAGCAGTATTTCGTCCTTGCTCCAGAACCCGGCCAGGGGAATGATGCCAATCAGGCTCAGCGACGCAACCAGTACCAGGATGAAGGTCGCGGGCATGTACCTTCGCAGCCCGCCCATGTAGGTCATATCAAAGGTGCCGCTGGCGTGGTTCACGCTGCCCGCGCCGAGGAACAGCAGCGCCTTGAAAACCGCGTGAGTCACCAGGTGGAAGATGGCGGCGTGGTAGGCCCCCAACCCCAGCGCGGCCATCATGTAGCCCAGTTGGCTGACGGTGGAGTAGGCCATCACCCGCTTTATGTCGTTCATCACCAGGCCCAGCGTTGCGGCCATCAGCGCGGTGAACGCTCCAATCAGCACCACCACGGCCATGGCGGCATCCGACTGCTGGAACACCGGGTAGAACCGGGCCACGAGGAACACCCCGGCAGCAACCATGGTCGCGGCGTGAATCAGCGCGCTAACGGGCGTCGGGCCTTCCATGGCATCGGGCAGCCAGGCGTGCAGCGGGAACTGCCCCGACTTGCCCACGGCTCCGGCGAATATCCCCAGCGCCATCCAGGTGAGCGCAGCGCCTCCCAGCACTGCGGCACCCGCCGCCACCGGTTGGGCCGCCTGCCAGATGTCGGGGATGTGAAAGGCGTTGAGTCCGACGGCGGCGAAGTCGTCGGCCTTGAAGAACAGGTACAGGATGGCGATCAGGAAACCGACATCGCCGATGCGGGTGATGATAAAGGCCTTCTTGGCCGCAGCGGCGGCTGATGGCCGGTCGTGCCAGAACCCGATCAGCAGATACGACGACACGCCGACCAGCTCCCAGAAGGCGTACAGCTGCACGATGTTGCTGGAAAGCACCAGCCCCAGCATAGAGGCGGTAAACAGGGACATGTAGGCGAAATAACGGGCGAATCCGGGATCGCGGTCCATGTACCCGACGGAGTAAATCTGGATCAACAGACTGATGGAGGTCACCACCACCAGCATCACCGCCGTCAGCGGATCGACCAGCAGTCCCATCTGTATCGTCGCGCCACCATACGAGAGCCAGTCCCAGCCCTGGAACACTGCACCGTGATGCACGATGACGCTGCGCAGGGTAACGACGGCCAGGACAGTGGAGGCAGTCAGCGCGGCGATGGTGCTGAGGGCAGCCAGCAGCGGCCAGCGATTGAGGAAAGGCCGGATGACCAGGGCTATAAGTACAAAGGAGCCCAGGGGAAGGAGGAAAATGGCCCAGACTAAGGCTTCGTTGACCATCTACAGTTTCCTCAGTATCTCCTCGGCCACGTGCTCCCTGCCCTTGGGGACATAGACCTTGAAGGGTACCCGCTCGCTCCAGTCCAGCACGTCACCCTCCGGCAGGATGCGGGCGGGCAGGCCCTCGCCCTCGAGGACCTCCTTCCACATCTCCGCCAACATCAGGTTGGACGCTTTTCTGAACTCTACCCACATATCAGCTATCTGATCGCTCGGCCCCAACTTCTCTCGTCATTCCCGCCCTCCTCCTCTTATCCCAGGACGCGGGAATCCAGGGCCGTCTTCTTGCTCCAAAATCCGTTTCCTAGTTCCTCAGTTGCGACGCCTCAGTGAGGTCGACCGACTCGTTGGTCCGGTACATCGCGAATACTATACCCAGACCCAGGGCAATCTCTGCAGCGGCCACCGTGATGATGAACACCGCGAAAACCTGCCCGGTCAGGGCGGTTGATAAGCTCTCCTGCAATCCGGCCGGGGCCAGGTACTTGGCCATCGCCACCAGCGTGACGTTCACTGCGTTGAACATCAGCTCGATGGACATCAGCACCGCCAGCACGTTGCGTCGCGCCAGCGATCCATACAGGCCGATGCAGAACAGCACCGCCGAAACTATCATGAATGCTTCGAAGGACATCTACCGCTAGTCCGCGTCCGAACCGGATACGCCGGGCCGGGATACACCTGAGCCTCCCTGGGGACGCACCAAGGCCAGGGCACCTATCAGGGCCGCCAGCAGCAGCACCGAAACGGCCTCGAACGGTAGCACGTACTTGCCGATGAGCAGGTCGGCCAGACCTCCCTCCTCAACCGCCTGCTGCGACGCGGCGTCACTGACGCCCGCTCTCTCCAGCGATTCGGGCGAGATCGTGGATACAGCGCCCGTCTGCACCAGCTCGACGCTCTGGCGGTCTTGCTCGGGCAGGAAATTCCACTGCGTGTCGATGGCGACGACGATCAGGGCCGCCAGCAGCAACGCGGAGAGCACGCCCGCCGGTATCTGCAATCGATTGGGCGGGTTGCCCTGCTGCACATCGCGCGTGAGCATCACGGCAAAAATGATCAGCACCGCGATGGCCCCCGCATAAATCAGCACCTGCACAACCGCGAGGAATTCGGCGTTCAGCAGGACAAAGAATCCGCCCACTGCGATGAACACGGCCACCAGCAACAGGGCGGCCCGGAACAGGTCGCGGATCAGAACCACGCCCAGCGCACATCCCACGGCCACCACGGAAAGCAGCCAGAATACAACGTCCTGGAACAACATCTCAGGCGGCGTCCCCGGCGTTCTCGCCCGTCGCGTCAGGCGCTGGCTCGGGCGCGTCTGCCGCAAGTGCATCGGATGTGGGCGTTGTGCTTATGCGCATACCCGCCTTCTCCCGCTGGTGCCACTGCCAGCCCTCGCGGCCCACCTGCTGCCAGTCCAGCGGCGTTCCGGCGCGGGGATCGTAGTCCTGCGCCTCCAGTTGAGGCCGGAAGAAGGTGCTCGGGTGCTTGTCGGCCTGTCTCAGTTCGTCGATGGTGATGACCATGTCCTTCCGGGAGTACTTCCCCTGCTCGAATCCACTGCCCATGAACAGGGCATCGTAGGGGCAGGCCTCAACGCACAGGCCGCAGAACATACAGCGGTTGATGGAGATGTCGAACACCTCCAGGCGGTACTTGTCGCCTTGAGGAACCGCTGTCTCGCTGGGGCTGGTGACAATCTTGATGATGCCCAGCGGGCAGTACTTGGCGCAGGAAGCGCAGCCGGTGCAACGTTCCTCGTACCAGACGAATTCCTCTCCACGGAAACGCGGGTGCTGCGGCAGCCGTTCCTCTGGATACTGGACGGTGAACGGCTTCTTGGTCAGGTTTTTGAGGGTTACCAGCAGTCCCTTAGCCAGGGCCAGTCCGTACATCGCTAATCCCCCTCCACGATGGTTACGCCCCGGGGCAGCGCTGGCGCACGATTTGTCACCACCGGACGTACCTTTTCCCTGACCAGATTGCCGAACAGGATGATGCAGACCACCGTAATCGCCAGGTTGATGCCGGTCATGATTCCCAGGTCTCCACGCGTCAAGACACCCTCGGCGTCGCGCAGGAAGTAGACCTCGAGGGCAGTGGCGAACAGGTTGATCAGGCTGGCGGGCAGCAGGAACTTCCAGGCGAAGGCCAACAACTGGTCAATCCGGAGTCGCGGGAATGTCGCCCTTACCCAGATGAAAATCGTGGCCACGGCGAACGCCTTGATCAGGAACCAGAGCCAGCCCAGCCAGTGGGCCACCGGGCCCTCCCAGCCGCTGAGGAACAGCGTCGTAATGACCGCAGAGGCGACCATTACGCCGCCGAACTCGGCGGCCTGGATCATGGCGAACTTGATGCCGCTGTACTCCGTGTGAAACCCGGCTATCAACTCCGATTCGGCCTCGGCCAAGTCGAAGGGCGTCCGGTTCAGCTCGGCGGTTGTCCCGGCGACGAACACGATGAAGGCCAGCGGCTGCACCAGTATGAAGGGCAGCGCCTGCGCGGACACCACATCGGCCAGCGACATGGATCCCGCGACCATCACCACGCCCAGCAGCGACACCACCACGGGCACCTCGTAGCTGATGAGCACCGCGACCCCGCGGGCGGCGCCGAATAGGGCGAAGCGATTGTTGGAGGACCAGCCGGCCATGAATATGGCGATGGACGTTATCGATGTAACCGCCAGTATGTACAGGACTCCGACGTTCAGGTTGGCCAGCGCGGTGTTCTTGGCGAACGGCACCACCGCCAACGTGAGCATCACCGGGGCCACCATCATTATCGGCACCGCCAAGAACACCAGCCGGTCGGCGGTTCCGGGGGTCAGGTCTTCCTTGAACAGCAGCTTGACCAGGTCTGCAATTGGCTGGAACAGCCCGAAGGGACCCCAGCGATTGGGGCCCAGGCGGTTCTGGAACTTCCCTATCAGCCGCCGCTCCATCCAGGAGAAGGCCGCCGCCCCCAGCAGCATGGCGTTGGCGAGCACGAGGATGATGACGATCCCAGCCACGAAATACGACAGCCAGCAGGGAAGCACGTATCCCACGAGATTGTAAATCTCGCGGAACATCGGCGTGTGATAAAGGATGTTGTCCGGGCTGAGGACGCAGTTCACCGGTCGACTTCACCCATATTTATGTCAACGCTACCTAGCGTAACGATCATATCCGCCAGCTTCCAGCCTACCAGCAGGTGCTCGGTTACCGTGAGGTTGAGCAGGGATGGGGAGCGTATCTTGCAGCGGTAGGGGCTGATCCCTCCGTCGCTGATCAGGTAAAAGGCCAGTTCTCCCTTGGAGGCCTCGACTCGCCCGTATGCCTCGGCGCCCGGCTCCGGACGCAACACCAGGGGGACTTGGGCACGCACCGGTCCCGGCTCGATCTGGTCGATGCACTGCCGGATGATGCGTACGCTCTGCCTTATCTCCTGCACCCGGACCCAGAACCGGGCGTAGTTGTCCCCGTCCGACGAAGTTGGTACGTCGAATTCGACGAGATCGTAGGCATCGTAGGGCTCAACCTTGCGCCAGTCCCACTCCAATCCGCTTGCCCTGAGTACCGGGCCGCTGGTTGAGCCGTTGATGGCCACATCCATCGGAAGGGGACTGACCCCGCGCGTTCGCACCATGACGATCTCGTTTTCCAGGAGAAGCTGCTCCAACTCCCCGAATTCCTCATCGAAGTCCTTGAGGAACTGCTCCAGAGCCGGCCAGAACTCGTGCGGCGCGTCGAAGTAGACGCCTCCGGGCCGCATGTAGCTCACGGTGATGCGGGCCCCGCACAGCATCTCGAACAGATCCAGGATGCGTTCGCGCGACCGGAAACAGTACATCAGCGGCGTTCCCAAGGCGCCGAGGTCCTGGATGATGAAGCCGATCCCCATCAGGTGAGCGGCGATTCGTTGCAGTTCGGCAGCCAGCGTGCGCAGGTACTTGCCCCGCAGCGGCACCTCGGCGCCCAGCAGCTTCTCCACCGCCAGGCAGTAGGCCTGGTTGTTGATCATGGAGGAC
Source organism: Dehalococcoidia bacterium (assembly GCA_963664175.2). Classification (GTDB taxonomy): domain Bacteria; phylum Chloroflexota; class Dehalococcoidia; order Lucifugimonadales; family UBA3495; genus VXOI01. The sequence continues at coordinate 120,197 of CAXXOI010000041.1, read as the reverse complement.
ACGTAGTCCAGGCGATCCGTCAGGGTGACCACCTGGGTGTAGTTGCGCTCCTCGGCCAGCTTCTCGGTGCCCCGGTGCAAGTAGCCGAAGATCGGCTCAACCTGCAGGATCTCCTCGCCATCAAACGTCACTCGCAGCCGGAACACGCCATGGGTGCTGGGATGCTGCGGCCCGATATTGACCGTCATGGGCTCGGTGCGGATGGTCATTCCAGGTAGTCCTTGCGCAGAGGATGACCCTGGAATCCTTCCCAAAGCATGATCCGCTTCATGTTGGGATGTCCATCGAACCGTATGCCCATCAGGTCCCAGATTTCACGTTCCTGGAAGTCCGCGCCGCGCCAGAGGTGGTAGACCGAAGGGGCCGACAGGTCCTCACGACCCGACAACCGGGACTTGACCGTTGCCTTGTGTCCCTTGCGAAAAGACGTCAGGTGGTAGACCAGCTCGAAATGGCCGATGTAATCGATGGCCGAAATCGAGTTCAGGTACTCCATGTCCAAGTCGTCGTCCATCTTGAGGAACCCGGCCACTCCGGAGATGGCGTCCGAATTGACCCAGAGGACATCATTCGTCCATTCTGCCACGGCACCCGGGACCGCCTCATCCACTCTCTGCGCCAGCTCAGGGCCGCCAAGTTGGGTCAGGGCCATCACTGCCCCCGGTCCTCAGGGCCGGACTCCGGATGGTCCCCCGAAGCTGCGTCTTCCGGCGCAACGCTGTCCGACTCTGCGGCGATGGCCGGGCGCACGGATGACGGCGCCAGGTTGCGGTAGCGCTTGATCTTTTCGTGGAGCGCCATGATGCCGTAGAGAAGGGCATCGGGCCGGGGTGGACAGCCGGGCACATACACGTCCACCGGGATGATGTGGTCCACGCCGGGAACCACGCTGTAGGAACCGTAGTATGGGCCGCCGCTGGTGGCGCAGACGCCCATGGAGATGACCCATTTGGGTTCTGCCATCTGGTCGTAGATGCGGCGAATGGGCGGGGCCATCTTCCACGTAACGGTACCCGCAATGATTAGGAGGTCGGCCTGCCGCGGCGAAGCGCGGAACGCTTCCATACCGAAGCGGGCGATATCGAACCGGCCCATGCTGCTGGCGATCATCTCGAAGGCACAGCAGGCCAAGCCGAAGGTGACCGGCCACGCCGACGACTTGCGCCCCCAGTTGACCAGGGCGTCAATGGAGGTGACCATCAGGTTGCTCTTGAGGTCGTCGGGTACTTCAATGAGCGGCTCGGCCAATGGCTCCGGAGAATTGTCCTTCATATCCTGGACCGTCCGGCCCTCGTTGAGGTCCAGGTCCCAGGTGCGCGACTGGAGAGACTCTCCCGGTTGCCACGGTTGGATCATCAGCTGCCGCCTAGCTCCATTCCAGGTCGCGCTTGCGCCACGCATAGGCCCAGCCGACAAGGAGGATACCCACAAATACCGCCATCTCGATCAGCGCGAACAGTTCAAGGCGCAGGAACTTGGTAGCCCAGGGGTAGAGGAAGATGACCTCAACGTCGAATATGACGAAGAGAATCGCGAACATGTAATAGCGGAAATTGAAGAGGCTCCAGTGGCCGCCGATGGCCTCCATTCCGCATTCGTAGGTCTCGGCCTTGACGTCGCTGGGTTTGCGGGGACGAATGCCGATTCTCGACGCTCCCCATGACATCAGCAGCATGCTGACCGGCACCGCCACGGCCACCACGCAGAATATGGCGATCAGACCGTACTGCCTGAAGTAATCGTCCAAAAACATCGTCGCGATTATATCAGAAAGTGGCCAAATGACCGCAGGAAAATCAGGAGGAAATTCCGCACTGTATTGTCCCCAAACCTCTTTTGCCAGTGGTGGATTCCTCTGCCACCGGCGAGAGGGATGGTAAGATACCCGCAACTCTGTGAAATGCGAGGGGCGGCTTTGACCACCGAGGGAAACCGGGCATCAGGAAAGGGGCCACTGACCGGGCTGCGGGTGCTGGACCTGTCGATGATCGTGGCAGGCGGAACCGCCAGCAGCCTTATGGCCGATTTCGGGGCTGAGGTCGTTAAGGTGGAGCGCCCCGGCGGCGGCGATCCCCTACGCAACTGGGGCCCCTTCGCAAACGGGGTGTCGCTGTGGTGGAAGGTCCATTCCCGCAACAAGAAATCAGTCACTCTGAACCTGGGCCAACCGGAAGGCCAGGACATTCTTAGGGATCTCGCCGCAAAGGCCGACGTGCTCATAGAGGGCTTCCGGCCGGGGGTTATGGAGCGGTGGGGCCTCGGACCTGACGAGCTTCTGGAAGTGAATCCCGGTTTGGTGATGCTGCGCTATTCAGGTTTCGGGCAGACCGGGCCATACAAGGACCGGCCCGGATTCGGCACCATCGCCGAGTGCATGAGCGGCTACGTGGGAATGACCGGATTCCAGGACACTCCGCCCGTTCTGCCTCCGGTGCCCCTCGCCGATGAGATCGCGGGTGTGTTCGGCGCCATGTCGGGCATGATGGCCCTGTACCACAGGGACGCAACCGGCAGTGGAAAGGGTCAGGTCGTGGACGTCTCGCTGTTCGAGCCGCTGTTTCGCCTGTGCATTCCTCACGTGACCATGTTCGACCTTCTGGGAATAAACCGCGAGCGGGTGGGCAACGACTTCCCCGACGCGGCGCCACGCAGCCTGTATCGAACGGGTGACGATCGATGGCTCGGCCTCTCCGCCACATCGCAGCGCACCTTCGAGGGCCTCGCAAAAGCGATGGGAATGCCAGACCTGATCGACCGAGAGGCCTTCGCCGACAACGCCTCCCGCATCGAGAACCGCGAGGAACTGAACGACGAACTCAACGGCTGGCTCGGAGAACACACGCTTCAGGACACCCTCGACCAGCTGATACCCGCCGGTGGCGTGGTCGGCCCGGTCTATGGCGCCGCCGACATCGTGGCTGACCCCCATTACCAGGCCCGCGAGGACATCATCGAGATCGACGATCCGGAGCTGGGCCACACCAGGATGCTGGGTATCGTGCCAAAGTTCAGCGAGACTCCCGGCGCGGTGGAGCACGCCGGACCCACCGTGGGGCAGCACAACGCCGACGTGTACGACGCCTGGCTGGGGTTGGAAGACTCAGCACTGTTGGCCCTGCAGGGGCGCGGGGTGATATGAGCACCGCTCCCACCCTGCTGGTCGCCACCGGCAACCCAGGCAAGCTCCGTGAGTACCAGGGGCTCCTGGGCGATGTCCCTTTCCGACTGGTGTCGCTCCGGGACGTCGGAATCACCGACGAAGTGGACGAGACAGGCGACACATTCGCCGAAAACGCGTGGCTCAAGGCCTCCGGCTACGCGCATATGAGCGGCCTGCTCACCCTGGCCGACGACTCGGGTCTGGAGGTGGACGCCCTCGGCGGAGACCCCGGCGTGCGCTCCGCCCGCTACGGCGGCGACCCCTCCGCCAATGACACCGACCGCATCGACCTCCTGCTCAGGAACCTGGACGGCGTGCCGTGGGAGAGGCGGACGGCCCGGTTCCGGTGCGTGATCAACATCGTACGACCAACCACGGGCGGCGAATCGGCTGCGGAGTTGCTGGTGTCCTCAGTCGGGTCGGTGGCCGGGATGGTACAATACGAGCCAGTCGGCGATGACGGTTTCGGCTACGATCCGGTGGTGTACCTGCCCTCTTTCAAGCGGACCGTGGCCCAGTTGTCGCTGGACGAAAAGAACCGCGTCAGCCACCGGGGAAACTCAGCAGGACGAGCCGTGGCTGCATTGGCCAGGGCACCCGGCGGGTTGACCTGAATAACCTTGGCCCTTTCTCCAAGAACTTCTCAAACGTCCGGCTATCGGAGTCGTTGCTTTAGCAATTATGTCGTCAAACGTAGCTGATACCATGGGCAGGTCCATGCGAGACCTGCGGATCTCGGTCACCGACCGCTGCAATTTCCGCTGCCCATATTGCATGCCCGCCGAGATATTCGGGGAGGCCTACGAGTTTCTGCCCCGCGAGGAGATCCTCACCTTCGAGGAGATCACGCGCCTGACCCGGCTGTTCTCCGAGTTCGGCGTGTCCAAGGCCCGCATCACCGGCGGCGAGCCTCTGCTGCGCACTGACCTGACTGAACTGATCTCTCAGGTCTCGTCCATCGAGGGCATCACCGACATTACCCTGACCACCAACGGGTACCTGCTTGCCCAGCAGGCGCAGGGCCTCAAGGACGCCGGTCTGCACCGCATAACGGTCAGCCTCGACAGCATTGACGACGAAGTCTTCAAGCAGATGAACGGCCGGGGATTCGGCGCACGCCGCGTGTTACACGCCATCGACAGCGCCGCCGAGGTTGGGCTCACTCCAATAAAGATCAACGCCGTGGTGCAGCGCGGCGTTAACGATCACACAATCGTCGATTTGGCCCGGCACTTCAAGGGGACCGGCCACATCGTCCGCTACATTGAGTACATGGATGTCGGCAACCGAAACGGCTGGAAGCTGGACGAGGTGGTATCGGCCGAAGAGATAATCTCCAGAATCGACTCCGAGATGCCCCTCGAGCCGGTGCCCAGCAACTACTCCGGCGAGGTGGCCGAGCGCTACCGGTACAGGGACGGCAGCGGCGAGATCGGAGTCATCGCCTCGGTGACACGGCCCTTCTGCGGCGCCTGCACGCGTCTGCGGCTGTCCACCGACGGCCAGATTTTCACCTGCCTGTTCGCCACCCACGGCACCAGCCTCCGCGACCCCATGCGCGACGGGGCCAGCGACGACGAATTGCGCGCCCTCATCGCCCGCATCTGGACGCGCCGCACCGACCGGTACTCCGAGGAGCGCTTCGCCGCAACCCCCGACATGCGCCGCCCCGCCAAGGTTGAGATGTACCAGATCGGGGGGTAGTGCAGAAACCCTAACTGGCTCGCAGCGTTGACTGTTGAAGATTTTCAGGGGAGGCCAGTTCGCCTTTCTGGGACTCAATTACGCCACATTCACCAGCGGCATTCAGAAATGTTAGGAATGGACGAGGCTATAGTTCAGACTCTCGAATCTCCCGAAGTCATCCTACCTTCCGTTTCGAATCCCGACAGTGTGGTTGAGTATTTCAGATTCTTCCGGGAAACTAGTAGAGTCGAGAAGTTCGTAAGGCTCGTAGTGAAATATGCCCGTAACGACGCGTTCGTGATCACCGCCCATTTGGCCAGACGCATCCCACGAAGAGGTGAGTAGTGGAGCCTAGACGAGTCAATATCTGGTATGACCCCGAAGGCGATTTTCTTGAAGTGATGTGGGAGCGCAAGCCCGGCGAGTTTGTGGATACTGTAGACGGTCGCGCCGACGTCAAAGTTGACGACAACGGCAATATTTTGGGCTTCCATATCTTGGCGGTCAGCAAAATTACCAAACCCATGTGCGTTACTTTTGACGTCGACGACCCGGACGTGGAGCGGTGCCAGTGCCGGAAAGCAGTCAAGAACTCCGACGCGTAACCATCCACACCGACGGGTCGTGTCTCGGCAACCCCGGGCCCGGCGGGTTCGCTGCCATCCTGGAGTACAAGGGGCAGGATAAGGAGCTGTCCGGAGGGTTTCGTCGCACCACCAACAACCGCATGGAGATCCTGGCGGTTATTGCCGGCCTGGAGGCGCTGACGGAACGCTGCTCGGTTACGGTGTACAGCGACTCCCGCTACGTTGTGGATGCCATTGAGAAGGGCTGGGCGCGAAAGTGGCAGGCCAACGGCTGGATGCGCAACAAGCGGGAGCGCGCCGTCAGCCCTGACCTGTGGGAACGGCTCCTTTCCGCTCTGGAAAAACACGAGGTCGAGCTGAAATGGGTGCGGGGCCACGCCGGTAACGCTGGCAATGTCCGGGCCGACCGGCTGGCGGTGGCAGCCGCCAAAGGCAATAACCTGCCTCGCGATGAGGGATTCGAGAACCCACCAAAGGGACTGATATGACGAATCAGCAGGACCAGCAGTCGCTCACCCACCTCGACGACCAGGGCCGGGCCCGAATGGTCGATGTGGGAGAGAAGGACATCACTCACCGCGTCGCGGTGGCCCGCGGCCACGTTACCGTGCAGCCCGAGACCGCCCGCATGATACGCGAGGGCCTGATGAAGAAGGGAGACGTGCTCACCATCGCGCAGGTCGCGGGCATCATGGGTTCCAAGAAGACTTCGGAACTCATTCCCCTCTGTCATCCTCTACCCATCGACAAGGTGGATGTCGATCTTGAACTCGACGAGGAGCGCTGCAGGATCAACATCACCGCCACCGCCAGCACCACCGCCCGTACCGGCGTCGAGATGGAGGCCATGACCGCCGTCTCCGTAGCCGCCCTGACCCTCTACGACATGTGCAAGTCCGTCGATCGCGGCATCCGCATCGAGGGCCTGCGCCTGGTCAGCAAGCGTGGCGGCCGCAGTGGCGATATCCTGCTGGAGGACGAGGACTAGTTCGAAAGAAGTGTTATGGGAGAAACAAAACTGACAATTGAAGTCGGCAACGTTACAGGCGACGTATTTGAGCCTGTAGAGGTTACGGTAGACACCGGTTCCACGTTTTCTCAAATTCCCGCCGATTTGCTGCGCCGACTGGGAGTGCCAGTGCTGAGAACACTGGAATCCGAGTTGGCCGATGGCAGCCTTGAAACTGTCCACGCGGGCGAAACGGTCATCCGGCTGGAGGGTCAGCAAATTACAACGGCAGTGATTTTCGCACGGGTGGGGGAGCCAAACCTGCTGGGGGTTGTAGCTCTCGAAACAGCCCTCCTGATGGTGGACCCCGTAAGGGGCCGCCTTGTCCCTACCCGCTTAGTCAGATATGGACGTTGACCCCTGCCTTAGGCCAAGCCGGCGATTACCAAGAATCCATTCCTTCCTTTCGGCAAGGGTTTCCCCGAGCGTGTCTGATTTCCCTCTCGGTTAAGCAAACTTGGCGGCTACAGCGGCGACAACGGGTTGGGTGATGGGGAGTAGGAGTCGATGATGGCCGCGACGTACGTAACTATCGATATGGGCAGCCCCAGCAGACTGCGATTTGAGCCCGTTGAGGTCATTGTAGACACCGGTTCAATCTTTTCTACTGTCCCCGGAAGCGTCTTGAGAAGCCTTGGCTTATCTCCCCAACGAATCGAACCAGTCAGGTTGAGAAATTGGAGCATAATCAATGATGTTATATGCGACGCGCTGATTCGACTCGAGGGCAAGGCCTTTTTTCGCCCGTCACTTTCGGCAGAGAAAATGAGCCGAACCCCTTGGGATGGTAGCGCAGGAAACCGCCCTGCTTGCCGTAGACCCCGTGGAGCAGCGCTTGATTTCAACAATTGATTGAAAGGCTCAACCGCTGCCTCTCCTTGACAGCTCCAGCCCCATCAGGCGCAGAGCGCTCGCCGCGAAGTGGATGTAATCCACAGTCGAAAGCTCCAGGGGCGAATACCTGTCCACCTGGTCCACGTCGGTGGGCCCGGCGGGACCCGGGATTACTTCCAGCTCCAGTTCGCAGATCTCGCCGTCCGGCAACACGACGACGCAGCCCCATTCGCTCCTGGAATCCGGCGGCGGCTCGAGCTCAATGGCCTGGAGCGTCGACATTCCCATGAACGAAGGAAATGGCTGCAGCAACGGTGCCAGCGCTGCAACAGCCTCTCCCAAGTGCACAGCTGTCTGCTCCAGCAGATCCCTCGGTGTACGTTCCATTTCTGACATATCCTCAATTTTATGGCACACTCGAAACCCGCGCCACTGAATTGACACGGGAGCCAGGCCTTTCGATTATCGGGCAACGAATGCCTCATTTGTTTCAGTGGACGCTATTTCTCAATTGAGGGCATTGCCTCCAGCAGGGATTTCACCCCCACCCTATCCCTTCCCCCTGAGGGGAGGGAATAACCGGGAGGCCCTGACGCTAAGCCGTCAGTGAAACAAATCACGAGCGTGGTTCCCAAAATTTTGGAATAGATGACTGACAGCCAAACAATTGAATCCGCCCGGGGATGGAACGTGGTCGCTGGGGCGTTCCTCATCTTGACATTCGGGTTTGGGAGTCTCTACGCCTTCGGGACGTTTTTCACTCCCCTTCAGGATGCCTTCGGGGCCTCCCGCGCCTCGGTCTCGGCGGCATTCTCCCTCGCAATCCTAACCCTCTTCGCCATCGGGCCGCTGACAGGCACCCTAGCGGACCGGGTGGGGCCACGGGCCCTGGTTGCCGGAGGCACAGCCCTGGTGGGTTGCGGCCTGATCATCGCCAGCTTCGCTCAGGCATTGTGGCAGGTCCAGGCGGCCTTCACCGTCTGCATCGGGATCGGAGTGGGGATGGCCTACGTTCCCGCAGCCGGAGCGGTCCAGAAATGGTTCGACCGCCGGCGCGGCCTGGCCTCAGGCATCGCCATCGCGGGAATCGGGGTTGGCACCCTCGTTGTGCCGCCAATTGGCGCCGCGCTGATTGCGGAACTGGACTGGCGACTCGCTTTTCTCGTTATCGGCTTGGCGGTTGCCATCGGTGGCGGAGCGGCGGGCCTGCTGGTGACCAGTCCTCGCTCCAGTCGCCGTCAAGACCTGGCATCGAAGCCAGAGGCCCAGGGTGTTAGCCTGACAGCCGCCGTGCGCTCACGGCCGTTCCTCCTAATGTTCACCGGATTTCTCCTGGCCTCCCTGGGAATGTACACCCCGATCGCTCACCTCGTTCCCTACGCCGAGGACCGCGGAGTCTCTCCCCAATCCGCTGCCGTACTGCTCAGCCTACTGGGTGTGGGCAGTGCTTTTGGACGCTTTGCCATAGGCGCTGCCGCCGACCGCATCGGCCGCTGGCGGGGGCTGGGCTTGTCATTCGGCGGCATTGGATTGAGCAGTCTCGTCTGGCTCCTGTCCGACGGACTGGCGGGATTGGGAGCCTTCGCGGTACTGCTGGGACTGTCATGGGGCGGCGCCGTCGCTCTCGCTCCATCGGTGATGGCCGATTATTTCGGCACCCGTGTGGTCAGCGGCATCATCGGGGTCCTCTACGCCGGCGTCGGGGTGGGAGCGCTGGTCGGGCCGGTGATCGCCGGGCTGGTGTTCGACCTCTGGGAGAGCTACACCGTCGCCATCGCCTACAGCACGGTCGCTCCGATAATCGGTGCCGCCTTCGTATTGGTTTGCGAATCTCCGAAGGGCTGGCGCAACCGATTCAACACTGCCTGGCCATTGGGTGTAAAAGATGCCCAAGTCAGCGGAGCGGACAATTGACACCACGGACAGGCCCCGAATAACATTGATGTATCGGGTTGCATCCAGGCGGCTGGCCGGATGGCCCCTCGGTGGCAACGTAGCTCAGCGGCAGAGCGGGCGCTTCATAAGCGCTAGGTCACTGGTTCGAGCCCAGTCGTTGCCACCACCCCCAGACAAGAATTCCCTCTTTGCAAGCCTCGTTTCGAGTTGCGTTTCCGCGAAGCTGGGCATTCTCAGAGCCCTTCTCCCCCACTCACTTCGGGACGATCTCTTAGTCATTGTCTGAACTGTGATTCGCTTGATTTTGGGATTTCGCTGATGGGACCCCAATCCTGACAATCTCTTAATCCTGGAAATCCTGATTCAGACAGAATTGGTGGCGGCGGGCTGCAAGGTTGCCCGCTGGAGAAAACCTGGATGTATCCAGCGAGCAACGACCCACTGCGTTGACATCGCCTGCTCGCCATCTCTACACTCGCCCTGATTACAAAGGAGTGAGGCGGAAATGCGGCGTTTTGAGTACCTTGAGGCGCGAACGTTGCGCCAAGCCATCAGGATGTTGCAGCGGCACGGAACACAGGTCCGAATCGTCGCTGGCAGCACCGATTTCCTCGTCAGGTGGCGCGCCGGCTCCTGGCACCCCGAATACGTGGTCAATATCCAGCATATCCCTCGGCTGGACCGCGTGGCCTACAGCCGCCGCAACGGACTGCGCCTCGGCGCACTGACGACTATCCAGACGTTGGAGCAGCACCCGGCCATCCGCCAGCACTACCCGGCCCTGGCTGCTGCCGCCGCGTCATTCGCGGGCGTGCAGGTGCGCAACCTGGCCACTATCGGCGGCAACATCTGCAACGCCTCACCCTCCGGCGACACCCTCCCGGCCCTGCTGACCTACGACGCTACCTGCCGCATAGCAGGCCCAGACGGCCAGCGCGAGGTGCCGCTCGATCAGTTGTTCACCGGTCCGGGCCGAACGGTGCTCTCCCACGACGAGGTGCTGACCGAGATCACACTCCCGTCGCCAGCGCCAAACACAGGGGCGCTGTACATCAAGCACAGCCCTCGCGGCGCCATGGACATCGCCACCGTCGGCGTCGCGTCGGCGGTCACAGTCGACCGCTCCGGCATCTGCACCGACGCAAGGATCGCCCTGGGCGCCGTGGCTCCCACCCCCATTCGGGCACAGGCTGCTGAAGACATGCTGCTCGGCAGGAGGCCGGACGTCGAACTTCTGCAAGCTGCTGCCGATCAGGCCATGGCCCAGGCCACTCCCATCGACGACGTGCGGGGAACCGCCGGGTACCGCCGCCAGATGGTCGGCGTCCTCACCCGCCGCACTCTCGAACGTGCGGCCGCTGAGGCCACCGGCGACGCAACCATGTACGAAGAGCACCGGCGGCTCGCCATTCAGGTGGCCGTCTGATTTATCCCCTATCGGGTGAATGGAATGAAGAAAGTCCTCAATATCACCGTCAACGGGGTGGAGCGCACCATCCTCGTTGAGCCCTGGTACTCGCTCCTCGACACCCTCCGCGATGAGTTGCACCTCACCGGCACCAAGAAGGGTTGCGACGAGGGAGACTGCGGCGCCTGCACCGTTCTCCTCAACGGCCAGCCGGTGACGTCCTGTCTCGTGCTGGCCCACAGCGCCCACGACGCCAGCGTCACCACCGTCGAGGGCCTGGCCGAAGGCGGCGAGCTCCACCCGGTACAGCGCAGCTTTGCCGAAAACGGCGGCCTGCAATGCGGCTACTGCACCCCTGGCCTGATCATGGCCACCGTCGGCCTCCTTAACAACAATCCCGATCCCACCGAGGAAGAGGTCAAGTTCGGTATCGGCGGCAACCTCTGCCGGTGCACCGGCTATTCCAAGGTTATCGAGGCGGTGATGGCCGCCGTTGACTCCACTCATGATTCGACCCGGAAGACGGAGTAGCAGACATGGCTGAGTTCAAGGTCCTCGGCAAGAATCACGTCCGCGTCGATGCGTTCGATAAGGTCACCGGCCATGCCACCTACGCCGGCGACGTGTACCTGCCCGAAATGCTCATGTGCAAGGTGCTGACCAGCACCCGCAGCCACGCTCGCATCGTCGCCATCGACACCTCCGAGGCCGAGGCCCTGCCCGGCGTTCGAGGCATCATCACCGGCAAGGACTTCCCCGACGTCTTCTTCGGCTCCGGCGCCCTCCGAGACCGGCGGATAATGGTCCGCGACGAGGTATTCTTCGTGGGCGAGCCCGTCGCAGCCGTCGCAGCGGATGATGAGATCACCGCCGTGGAGGCTCTTTCGCTCATCAAGGTCGAGTACGAGGACCTGGAGGCGATAGTCGACCCCGTCGCCTCCCTCACCGGCAGCCCGACCACCGTTCATCCAGACCTCGAACAATTTGAAGGCTACGGCTTTGCCCTCGGCGGCAACAACTGCACCATGCTCGACGCCGACCGGGGCGATGTCGACGCAGCATTCGCAGAGGCGGATGTGATCGTCGAGGAGACCTACCACACCCAGCCCATCAACCAGGGGTTCCTCGAGCCCATGGCCTGCGTCGCCAACGTTGAGGCCAACGGCCGCCTCACAGTCTGGGCCTCCACACAGGGGCCATATCAAGTGCGCCAGCAGCTGGCCTCGGTGCTCGACATGCCCATCGGCAACATCAAGATCATCGCCATGGAGATGGGCGGCGGGTTCGGCGCAAAACTCCGCCTCGCTCTCGAGGCCTTCCCTGCCCTCCTCTCCATGAAGACCCACCGGCCCGTCAAGCTGGTCAACACCCGCGAGGAAACCTTCACTCTCAACGGCCCGCGCCTCGAGACCAACATTTACCTCAAGACCGGCGTCACCAACGAGGGGAAGATCGTGGCCCGCGAGGGACGCAGCATCTTTGACGTCGGCGCATACCTCGGAGCCGGACCCAACTCAGGCGTCGGCCACGGCCTCGGAGCCTACGACATCCCCAACTTCCGGCTGCGCTCCTACGGCGTCTACACCAACAAGATCTACGTCGGCTCCTACCGCGCCTCCGGCGTCGCCGACATGACCTTCGCCGTCGAATCCCACATGGACGTCATCGCCCACCGGCTGGGCATCGATCCCCTGGAGTTCCGTCGCCTGAATGCGCTGAAGGAAGGCGACGTCAGCGTCAGCGGCGCTCGAATCCCGCGCCACGGCCTCACCGAGGTCATGGACGTCCTGCAGGAAAAGATGGCCCAGTCCTCCGACAACGCCGGCGACGGCGACGGCGACGGCAACGGGCGTATCGCCCGAGGCGTTGGCATAGCCGTCGGCGAGTGGCGCAGTGGCAGCGGCCCGTCGACGGCATCCATCAGCGTCAACGAGGACGGCACCGTCGGCTTGCTGACCGGCTCCGTCGATATCTCGGGCAGCGACACGTCCCTGGCCCAGATAGCCGCCGAGGTGCTGGGCATCGAACTGGAGCAGGTGATCGTCGCCAAGCGCGACACCGACCTCGCCCCGTTCACGGGCCCCAGCGGCGGCAGCCGCATCGTATACAGCCAGGGCAAGGCTGTGGAGATGGCCGCCGGGGACGCCCGCGACAAGCTAATGGCCCTCGCCGCTGACCGCCTCGGAGTGCAAGCCGACGCCCTGCAGTGCGAGGGCGGCGCAGTATACGTCATGGACAACCCGCCCCAGTCATTCGGCCTTGGCCAGCTGGCGCGGATGAGCCTGTCCTCTCGTGGCGGCCCCGTCATTGGCACTGCGTCGCTGTCCAGCATGCCCTACAACCCGGTGTTCAACGCGCAGGGCGCCGAGGTGCTGGTCGACCGTGAGACCGGCCAGGTCAGGGTAACTCGCTTCGTGCAGGCCCAGGACGTCGGCCTAGCCGTCAACCCCATGGGCGTCGAGGGTCAGCTCGAGGGCGGAGCGGTGCAGGGCATCGGCCGCGCTCTAAGCGAGGAGATCCAGATCGATCCCGACACCGGGCAGGTCCGTAACGCGTCGCTGGCCACCTACCTGATGCCTCTGGCCATCGACATGCCCGAGATCGAAAACGTGCTGGTGGAAGTGCCCAGCGAGGACGGCCCCTTCGGCCTCCGGGCTGTGGCAGAACCACCGGGGTTCGGCCCTCCCGCCGCCATCGCCAACGCTATCTATGACGCCGTCGGCGTTCGCATCCGCACGCTGCCCCTCAGCCCGGAACGGGTCCTGGCTGCCATGCAGGGCCGCGAGCCTGAGGACTACGGACTCAACCCGGAAGCCCTCCGCGCTGCAGAGGAGTAGGTCCGGACAATTCCATCCCAAGCCGTCGTGTGGGGTTGGTGTCCACTGAATGAAACGCAATTGAATGCCAGGCGATTTCTGTACTGCGTTCTGAGTTCCGCGAGGGGAATGGAACGCGGTAATTCCGACGGTTCTACTTCTTCGCAAAATCAATCAGAGGGTAGGTAGTGACACCCTGGGCCGTGTCCGACTCCAGATCCCCCGGAGAGGGCGGCCTTGAAGATCGCCCTCCGGGAATCACCCGACGGTTGTCTTCGTTTGCTGCAGAACACAAGATTCTGCTGACCGCGGCTGCGGCTGTCTTGGTTGTCGTCATTGCGGGGACTCTGCTTTGGACCTTGGGGATCGTGGGTAACGCGGACGATGCCGTCGGAGAGGGTGCAACAGCGGAGAACACCTCTCCCCAAGACGTAACAGATAGAGGAACGCTCTCTCTGGAGCCTGCATACGCCGTCACCGCTATTCCGGGAGCGCCCGAGTGTGACCGTCCGCCGTCAGGGTCGCAGGGCGAACCTGAACAAACGGCTTCCGAAATCGAGGCATCCGCCCGTACAGGCGTGGTCCAGATCCTTACGGACACTGGTGGAGGTTCCGGCTTCGTCGCCAACGACGAGGGCATTATTGTCACTGACTCACAGGTGGTCGGAAGCAGCTCGCTGTTCAGGGTTCGTTTTGCCGGTGACAAAAGAGTCAACGGCGAGCTGTTCGGAATCAACCAGCGGCTTGGCGTAGCCTACGTCAAGGTCGATGACAGCGAGGGCCTCACTCCCATTCCCATGGGCGACTCCGACGAGCTTTGCATCGGGGATGCCGCCTTCGCTGTCGGTTACCCCTCTGCGGAAGATGGAACAGAGAATCCACTTTCCATCTCCCAAGGACTGATTACGTCAACCAGGGGTGGCTTCTTCCGTATCGACGCTTCCCTGCAGCCAGGAGACATGGGCGGTCCGGTACTGGATTCCAGTGGCCAAGTAGTGGGGGTGAACTCCATCGGGATAGTCGTAGCCGGAGACACCACAAGTACGGTGTCAAACTTCGCCATTCCGATCAACGGAGTCAAACAGGAAATCGCCCTGGGACTGGAACGCGAGCAACTCAGTTCGGGTGTGAGTCTCTTGCCGCAGGCTACACAATCACCTCCGCCGCTGGCCACCGTTCCTCCCACACCCGTACCCACGGCCGTTCCTGCTTCAACCATTGCCCTAACTCCGACGCCAACACGCCAGCCCACTGCAACACCCACGCCGACGCCAACACGCCAACCCACAGCAACTCCCAGACCGACACCAACTCGGAGGCCCACGGCAACGCCCAGGCTGCAGCCAACGCAGAGACCCACCTCCACACCCAGACCTACGCCAACTCGCAGACCTACGGCGACTCGCAGGCCTACGGCGACTCCCAGGCCCACTGCCACCCCCACACCGGCAGTGCCGGCACTGCAGGAATATCGCAACGATCGTTCGGGCTACACGCTGGAATACCCCACCGACTGGACGGTCGACCAGGAGTCCGGAGGTGTGGCGGTGCTGAGATCGCGAGACGGAGCCGCCTTTATCGAGATCCTGACGAAGCCGATTTCTAGGGATTGGTCGC
Source organism: Dehalococcoidia bacterium (assembly GCA_963664175.2). Lineage (GTDB taxonomy): Bacteria > Chloroflexota > Dehalococcoidia > Lucifugimonadales > UBA3495 > VXOI01. The sequence continues at coordinate 105,184 of CAXXOI010000041.1, read as the reverse complement.
TCGCGGAGTTCACCGAGGACCACCGTGCCGGCGTGTTGCGAAGGGTGTCCAGCTGGGAGTTCTACCAGCCCCTTGGCATTCGGGGCGAATTCCGCGGCGCCACGAACTATATCCACCAGGAGTTCCGTCGCCGTGAGACCCCATCAAGCTGCGTGGAGAACGCGGTATCTCATATCTACCGGACCAGGTTTTTCCCAGCCGAGTTGGAGGGCTTTGTAGTGACCATGAGCATCTGCGAGGACAGCCTGAGGACCTACGGACCGATTCGGGAATCCATACTATCCAGCTTTGAGGAGTTTCAGACCAATTGACCACCCCGAAATGCTTGAGCCTCTGCCAATTCATCAGCGAAACATACCTGTCGACGGATCATCGGGCCAAGACTTCTGCCAGGCTGCAATTTGGTCTGGAGATGCCTTAAGTCGGGAAACGCGAGGTATTCCCAGGCGCTGGCTGGCAGCAACGAGGCCGGACACCGGCACTGCTCAAGGCCACCAACGACAGGGACACCATTGTCGGCAGACGATTGGCATATAATCCGCAACCACACGACAAACCGTTCGGTATTCTCGGCTACATTCACGCTTTGGACCCGCGACTCACGGTATGAAGAAAACCACGTATCGGCAAACTGCAGATGACTGAACTGATCAGCAGGTTGAGGCACAGATCAGGTCCGCTCCTGATGCTGGCGGTAGCCCTGCTGGGATTCCTGCTGCTGATCAACCTCCTCGGTACCCTAACGTCCACCGGTCCCGACGATCTGCTGGCTGCGACTCCCTCGGAGGAGAGATACGTGGGGCTTCCCAGCGGCGTTGGCATGTTTGCCTTTGCCATTGGCGCCGTTGGCCTGATACTCGCGGCTATTTCCGCCGCCGCAATGGTGGTGCTGGCCCGCCGGGAAGACCACGCCCGCACCCGACTATACCTGGCCGTCGGCGCCGTGATCGCTCTACTTTTGGCTGGCGCAGGCTTGTACCTTTCCCTTTCCGGAGTCCTCAGCGAGGACATGGCCTACGACCAGCACCAGGCCCTGCGGCCTTACGTGGAGCCCAAGGGCCTGGCTGTGCTCGGCGCCTTCTTCCTCTCTTTCGTGGTAATCGGGATTCTCAAACCGAAATTTCTGCTCGCTCATCTCGCAGTGTGGCTGGTTCTTGCCCTGATTTTCGGCTTCTTTGCCTCAGACAATCTGGCAGGACTGAACCTGTTCGAGGAGAAAGGGGATCTGGAGGCCCGGGAAGCCTACGCCGCCGAGGTGGAAAAATATCGTCGCCCCAAGGAGGCCATCGAGAATCCGGAGACCGTCCACTGGGATTCAAAGCTGTCCCTGTCGAATGGCAATGCTGTCTATTTTGGCAAATCATCCTTGCTACTGGAACCCGGAACATCGTCGGTTTCCGGAGTCGCCGGCAGCACAATTCCTCTTTTCACAGTCACCGGCGCCGAGAATACTTCCCTACTACGCAGCGCTACGGGCGATGTCTACGAGAATGGCGAATGGGTGCAGCTCGACCCGGCCTCGTTCCAGTCTGAACCATGGGTCGACCTGCCCAGAGGGATCCTGGACATGATCGACGAGGGTCTGTTGGATGAGCGCCTGATCGAGGAGGCACTCGGACGCGCCGACGTCCTCGAACGTGCGGTTCCCGACCTACTTGCGCAGCCCTCGGCAGTTCCGGATTCATTCACTGTCGACCACATTTCCGTCTCCCCGACCGAGGGGTTCGAAATGCTTGAGGCGGGGACGCTCCCCATCTCGTCTATTCCGCTGGGGATCGGGGAGGGGGGCTCATGGAATCCCTTCAGCCGTACATTCCGGAGCGATGCAGCCCTGGACGGCTACGAATGGCAGGCCCTGGCCCCTGAGTACGCCGAGGAGCAACTGGCGGCAGCACGGCCCGTTGACGACGCCACCTACTACCGATTGCCCGAAACGCTGCCGCAGAGGGTTCGCGACCTAGCCGGAGAAGTTACTCAGGGTCTGGATTCTCCCTACAGGAAGGCTGGGGCCATCGAGCAGTTCCTTGAGTCGGAGTACACCTACTCTGAGACCCATTTGGGTCAGCAACCACCCTCTGCGCCAGAGGGTCACGATCCAGCGGACTGGTTCCTGTTCGAGCGGGGAACGGGAGGGGCCTCATCTTTCAGCACCGCCTTCACCGTGCTGGCCCGTGCCGCCGGAGTGCCCACCCGGGTCGTTTCGGGATGGGTCATAAGCCCCACCGGCGAAAAGCAGACAGTACACAGCGATCAGGCGCACCAGTGGGCGGAAATCGGACTGGAGCGGTTCGGCTGGATACCCTTCGATCCCACGCCGGGAGGTACCCCGGAAAGGGTCTCCGCCAGGAACTCACAGCCCGTGCCCGGTGGCTCCGACTCCGGAGCCCCAACGGTGCAGGGCACACCCGACGGCTCCGGTGGCGGGGGACTGGCGGGGCAGGGCTCATCATCGGGTTCCGGCAACGGCACACCGGCAGGGCAGGCCGGCGAAGGGGGCGCGCCCGGCGGTTCCTCCGAAGCCCGGCAGGATCTGACCGCCGCGAAAGAGGAAATCGCGCTGCGAAACCTGTCCACAGCATTGAATCCGGAAATCAGGCAACAGGCGGCCGAGATACTGGGCGAAATCGGCAGCGACCGCGCCATTCAGACCCTCGTCAATGCAATGTTCAATGACACCGATGGAAACGTCCGGGAGGTCTCGATTGACAGTTTGGCCACCCAGGATGTCGGGAAGCTGGAGGGCATTCTGCAGCACAATCCCGATCCGCAGCTCAGAACGGCGGCAGCGCTGGCCCTCGGAAGCAAGGGCGATCCCGAGGCTCTCTCCGCATTGAGCAACTCTTTGATCGGCGAACCCGACGCCAGCGAGGGAGTCAGATTGGCGGCGGCGTCAGCACTGGGCCAACTGCAACTGCCCGAGGCTGTTGAGCCTCTGGCACAGGCACTGGCCTCCGACGAGGATGAGGACATCAGGGAGGCAGCGGCGTCAGCACTGGGCGAACTGCAGCAGCCTGAAGCCGTTGAGCCCCTGGCACAGGCGTTGGCTTCCGATGAGGATGAGGACGTGAGGGCGGCAGCAGCGGATTCGCTGGGAGAACTACCTTCCCCCAGTGCGCTTCCTCCGTTGCTGGAGGCGCGTTCCAACGATCCGTCTCCAACGGTCCGCGGCACCAGCGACGACGCCCTCGACGAGTTCGACCAGCAGGAACTGGGCCAGGCATTGAAAGAGGACGACGACCCCTCGGTGCGGGCCGCGGCAGCGCAGGTCCTGGGTGAACAGAACGATCCTTCCGCAGTCGACGACCTGGTAAATGCCCTCCACGATGGCGACGAGGATGTGAGGGAAACTGCCAAGGAGGCGGTGAGCCAACTGGGCTCCGAGACGCCACTGGAAAACGGCAGCAGCTTGCTTTCGCACGCCGAGGGCACCTCCTTCATACCGGGAACTACCACCGGGCAGTCGGTCGGACTTCCGCACGTCCCTGTCTTCGAGATTGAGGGGGCCGCTGGCGTCAACTTCCTGCGCATTGCGGTCGGCGACCGGTACGAATCCGGGCAGTGGCTTGCGGACCAACAGCCTTCGTTCCAGTATGCGGTAGGGTCCGCCGTACCCGATCTGGGTGTAGTGGCCCAGGCAACGGCCCCTGCAGCCAGTACACTGAACATCCAGGCCACGGTGTACCCCCCTTCAGGAGAGGAGTGGATATCTCAGGGCAGCGTACCAATAGCGTCGCAGCCCATCAGTCTGTCCCTGTCGGGAACCCTCTTCCCTCCCAGTGAGACATTCACCAGCGGCAACCGCGTGCCCACTTACTCCTGGACCTCCGGTATCCCCGTTTACTCTGAACAACAGGTGCAGCAAGCTGCACCTTCTCCCCACTACGCCCATACGTCGGTGCCGTCCAATTTCCCTCCGGAGGTTCGCGCTCTGGCGCTGAGAATTACGTCCGGGCAGACCAGCACCTATCGGAAGGCCAAGGCCATTGAACAATATCTCAAGAGCAACTACACCTACCGGCTGGCCGATCCCTCCCATGGCGGAGTCCCGCAAGGGCGCGACCCGGTGGACTGGTTCCTGTTCGAGAGCAGGGAGGGCACCTGTGGCAACTTCAGCAGCGCCTTCGTGATCCTGGCGAGGTCGGTGGGCATTCCGGCCCGAGTGGTCTCGGGGTGGTCCATTTCCCCCACGGAAGGCAGACAGACGGTATATGCCGACCAGGCGCACCAACGCGCAGAGGTTGCCTTCGAAGGAATGGGCTGGGTGCCCTTCGAACCCACCGCATCCGGCGCCGCTCCTGACCGCACGGAGCAAGCAAACCAGGGTCCGAGAGGAGACTCCCAGCAGGAACGGCAGGAGATCGAGGAGCTTGTCGAACAGCTCTCCGAGGGAAGGCCCGAGGAGCAGACGCAAGCCCGTGAGGAGCTGGAACAGGCCGGGGCAGAGATCACCGAGACGGAAAACGGTGGCGCCGTGGTAACCCAGGATGGTGAGTCCTTTTCCATCGGGACCGGCACTACCACCCAGCAAGTGGCGGACCCTGGGACCAGGGATGGAGGCATCAAATCGGTGTTCTTTGTCACCGGAGCGGGGCACACTCCGTACCTGCGGAGTGCCGTTGGCGACTTGTACGAGAACGGACAATGGAGTCAGATGGATCGCGTATCACTCGATTACGACGCCAACCAGAGCATCCCACATCTGGTCAGGAACGAATTGGCGGGGCATGGGACCGGATTCACTGCAGGGGGGCCGACCACGCCGGCCCTGCTGAACGGTTTCGAAATTGATCCCCCCATAACCTACACGGATAGCATTGTCATTGAGGCGTCGCCCGGGTTGGGCAACTTCCCGTACGGTGTGGTGCCTACATCCCAGTTTCTGGACCAGGTTGACCAGGACGGCCAATTCCACCCTGTGAGCGGCACGTATTCCCTTGATCAGCCCACAGAAAGTTTTTCCTGGGTTTCCAGGATCCCACAGTTCACATCGTCCCAACTCCAGGAGGCACAGGTGGCCGCTGACGGCATATACACTCAGCTGCCCGAGGGACTGCCGGAACGCATACGCAGCCTCGCGCTGGACGTTACCAGCGGTCACAGCACGCCGTACGCGAAGGCCCGGGCCCTTGAGCAGTACCTGAACAGCCAGTACACCTACCGGTTCGCCGACGGTTCAGGCAGCGAGGCTCCTCCGCCCGGCAGAGACCCGGTGGACTGGTTCCTGTTCGACCACCGCGAGGGCACATGCGGCGTATTCAGCACCGCCTTTGTGGTGATGGCAAGGTCCATAGGAATACCCGCCAGGGTGGCATCGGGCTGGGCAATCAGTCCGTCAAGCCAACGACAGGAGGTGCTGACTGACCAGGCCCACCAGTGGGCCGAGGTCGCATTCGCGGGCTTGGGCTGGGTGCAATTCGAGCCCACTGCTTCTCTCGGCGCCCCATCGCGCACGGAACTGGCCCGTGAGCAGCCGCAGCAGGTCCAGGAACCAGTCGGCGATAGCGAACAGCAACCTGCCGCAGAGGAACCAGCGACAGCGCAGGAGCAAGCCGTCGAGGACGAGCAGGGGCAGGAACCGGCATCAGCGCAAGAGCAAGCAATCGAGGACGACCAAGGGCAGGAAGCGGCGACAGGGCAGGAGCAAGCCGTCGAGGACGAGCCGGGGCAGGAGCCGGCGACAGCGCAGGAGCAAGCCATCGAGGACGAGCCGGGGCAGGAGCCGGCAACAACGCAGGAGCAAGCCATGGAGGAGGAAACTGAGCAGCCAGCCTCCGCCACTGAGGATGCGTCGCAGAACCTGGACCAGCCCCCCGCCACCGAGGATAAGACCGGAGAGGAACCGGAGACACCGCAGGAGCAAGATGCTGTGGAGGAAGCGGGGCAGCAGTCTTCCGTCTCTGAAAAGCCGGCACCGGCAACCAGGCAAGAACAAATCATCGAGCCGATGGAAACGGTAACGGAGATCACCCTGTGGCCGGAAAGGGTGCGCCGCAGGATACCGTTCACAATTGGAGGCACGGTACGTACGACCCGGGGAGGGCAGGTATCCGACGTGCGCGTGGAAATCTTCATCAACGAGACCAAGGATCACGGGGGCATCCTTATCGGAGAGACCACCTCCCGGCTCGGCCGTTTCACGGCAGAGGCGACAGTTCCTTCGTCGCTGGAAAGAGGCTCGTACCAGATCCTGGCCCACGCCGTGGCCAACGAGCAGTACACCGAGTCGTGGAGCGATCCTGATCTCACGGTTTATTCCGAGAGCGGGCTGCAATTGACTGGTCCGAGCGAGATCTCAGTGGACACCCAGGCCTTCTTCCATGGGAAGCTGTTGGATGACACGGGCAGTGGCGTCCCTGGCCTGGAGGTACAGATAGAAATAGACGGCCGCAGCCTTCCGTCGCAGTCAACCAACGCAGCCGGAGAATTCGCATTCTCCCAGACCTTCGCCGAGATCGGCTCCCATACCGTTGAGGTGGGAACGGAAGGCAGGGACTTCCTGCTGGGCAACACTGCCCGGATGGAAGTGCAGGCCGTGATGCCAACGGAGTTGACAGTAAACGTGCCCGGCGATGCCAGGGTCGGTGAGGACTTCCCGATTGAGGGCTTCCTCATGGATGCCCGCGGTCGAGCCATTCCCGAAGCGGTTATCACGTTCATGGTCGGCGACAGTCCGACGTGGTCCGCGACCACCGGGGCCAATGGCGAGTTCCAGACCATCGGAGCAATCGACGCCGTCGGGCATTCCATCGTCAGGTCGGAATACGGGGGTGAATATCCTGTACTGCCTTCGGCCCACTCAACCACCGTATCGGCCAGGTTCCTGACCGAGATGACCGTTTACGGTCCCTCCAGCGTGGCGCAGGGGGAACCCGCACTTTTCCGGGGCAGGATCACCTCCCGCTCCGTGTCGGACATCGGATCCCTGCAGATAGTTATCGAAGACGAAGCCGGCGTCGGTATCGACAGTGTAATGACCGACGATGACGGGTCTTTCCGGTATAGCTCCCCCGGCGTAGACGAGCCGGGACCAAGTGTCCTGACTGCCAGGTTCAATGAGCAGGACGAATTGACCTCGAGCTCTGCCAGCTTCTCATATTCGGTGGTCGCACCCACTGTACTGACGGTCAGCGGTCCGTCGGTGGCGGCAGCACAGGGCACGGTGGAGTTGGCAGGAGCCCTCACGACAGTGGATGGTCAGCCCGTACCCGGGGCGCCTGTCTGGGTTGGCGACCCTGGCTCCCAGCCCCTGATTACCGACGCGGATGGCGCTTTCTCACGACAATTTCCGCTGGAATTTCATTCGGAGGAGAACGAGACTGAATCAATGGTAAACATCTCGTTTGGTTACGAAGGGACGGACAGCCTGGCTCCCTCCCTCAGGAATCATTCGATCACCGTGGGTCTCCCCTGGATATTTGCGGAACCCACCGAACCTGCGGCACGGGGGGAGACCGCCACGGTGCGAGGGACAGTGTTCATAGGAAGCCGTCCTGTCGCCGATGCAGTGGTGAATGCGGGGGACGACCTCGAAGTTGTGACCAATGCCACCGGGGCATTCATACTCAGATACCCGGTCGACAGGGATACATCGCTGGGCAGGCTGGAAATACCGCTGGCCGTAGCTAGCCTAAACCTGCAGACGATGGTGCCCCTGGACGTCAAGTCCTCCGTGAATCTGTTTGTCGCGCCCATGGGTGATGTGCAGCCGGGCCGGGAGGCCATCCTGCAGGCCACTCTACTGGATGACGAAGGGCAGGGAATTCCCGGCGCAACCCTTCGCACAAGCGAGGGCGACCCAATCGTGACGGGTGCCGAAGGGACGGCCCAGCTGCCCCTGGAGGTTCCCGACGACGAGGGCTCATTGGTGGTGCCGGTCTCTTTCACCTACGAAGGCGATGCGTTGTATCTTCCGCTGACCTACTCCACCGTAATACCGCTGACACAGACCGGTTTCAACTGGCTACTCTGGGCCGGGTTGCCGGCGGTAATAGTCGCGATACTGGCCTCGGGATTCATCGCCAGGGCCTCGAACCTCTTTGCCAGAACTGGCGGATACCGCCCAGAAAGTACGCCACCACAGGAGGCAGCGACAGCGGTGGCGGATGGGATGCCAGACGACGATGCGGGATTAGAGGAATTCGAGCCCGTGCCGCTACCGGACCCGGAACCAACCTTCCTCGAAGTGACGTTGGAGAAGCCCGCGCCGGACCTGCCCGAGGTGTGGGGGCCGGGCGAGCAGGTAACTGTTAACGTTGGACTTTATGCCGAGGACGGCATCGCGATCCCCGGAGCCACTGTGGGTCTACGGCTTCCGAATGGTGAAACCGTGTCGCTGCTGACAGGTGCTGATGGACGTGCATCCTTCTCTTGGCGAGCGGAAACGGTGGGGGATCTTGCGTTCACGGCAGAATTCGCGGGCGCAGAACTCCACCTGCCCGCGACGTCCTCGGTAGATTTCAGGGTCGTGGAATTCAGGGAAGAGATCGTTGCACTCTACAACAGCTTCGTGGCCTGGGCTGTGGACCGGGTTCCCGGCTCGGCAGGGCGAACGCCGAGGGAGCTGGAGTCTGTCCTGACTCTTTCCGGAATCGATCTGGACTTCCGCGTTCTGGACGTTATCATCACGCGGTTTGAGGAGGCCGACTACAGCGAGCACGAGATCGGCCGCAGGCAGTATGAGGCCATGTACCGGGCCTGGTATGCAATGACCGGGGAACCTGAACCAGAGGAGCTGGAAGCTACGGAGCCATCAATGTCCACAGAGGAGCTCGGCTTTGACCGGTGAGCCGAAATCCAGGGCCGGCCTTGTATATTCCGGCCTGCTGTTCGCCGCCGTCGCAGTGGCGGCTTTCCCTCTGCTGTCTTCCGACGGGCTGGTGTTCCGGAGGTTGGCGCTGGACTTTCACCCTGTCGCCCCGTGGCTGGCGGCCGGTGGCGCCGTGCTCCTCCTGAGCAATTTTGCCGAATTCGCCCGTCGCGTTCTGGAGGGGCGCCCGGTGCCCTACGAGGTCGAAGAACTATACTCGGTCCACGACACTGACAGCGAGGAACCGGACCTGGAAAGCGAGGGCTACGAGGACCCAGGCCAGGATGAGGAGGGACCTCGACTCGTTCCCAATCCGATGCTGAAGCCCGCAACCATGGCGCAGGGAGTGCTGCACGGTGTGGGATGGGCGGTTTTGGCTGGCGCCCTGCTGACCCTGGTTGCCTCCATCCCGTCCGCCATTGCCGTAAGGCCTGAATCGCCCGACACCGAGGAATTGGAAAGGTATCTGCAGGTTTTCGGGTCCCTTACAGGATGGGCCATTGCTGCGGGGGTTTTCTACGCGTCTATACGGGTGCTGAGAGTCAATTGGCCGACCTTCGGCGAGATGCTGCTCTTCCCGTGGCGCCAACTCCTGATACTGGCTGGAGCCTTCGTTCTGTTGTCTGGCGGCGGGGTGCTGTCGGTCGCTTTCGGTATTTCCGGGGGATCGATTCTGACCATCGCCATCCTGGCGCTGGCACTCCCCTACATCGCCTCTGTGGTGCGTCAGGTGGCCTCCCTGCCCCTTTCGGACCGTGTGCTGTTCCAGGCACGAATCCTGTTGCTGGTATGCGACATCGGATGGATGGTTCTGGTGCTGGGGACTATGCTGTCCCTGCCAGATATCGCCCGAGGCATTCCGGCGCTCCAGGAGGGAGGAGCACTCGAGTCGGCCGCCAAGTACCTAGAAATCCTGGACACGCTGGCCTTCTGGTCCGCCGTCTTGCTGGTCCCGTTCATACTCATCCGGATGGTGTCAGCTTTCCGGCCCACGGTAGGGGAGGTGTTCGGATTCCCCATGGGGCGTATCCTTCTCTTCGGGTTGGCCCTCATCGCCTTCTCCGACAAGGGCGTGCCGGCTACTACTTCCAGCTTCCCCATACCCAATCTCATGCCTGCCATGACCGCGGCACTGGTCATATCGTATTTGACTCTCGTGCTGAGTCGGGTTGGCCAGCTCGGTCTAGCTGACAGGTTTTCAATTCCGCTGACCAACATACCCCCGCTGGTCGGCTCGGCAATGCCCGCCGTGAGCGCATCGCTGATCATCTGGGCGCTGCTGCAGTCCTCGCCCCTGATAACCGCGCCGCTGCTCGACGGGAGCGTTACGGCGCCAGCGGGTGAGTCGGCCTTGTTATACTTCGCAGGCCTCAATGAGGTAAGGCACACCATGACGGCATTCGTCTTTGTGCTGGTGCTGTGCCTGGCCTTGCCGGAGCCGCTATGGGCGCCCGCCAGCCTGCGCGTCCGCCCGATGCTAGTTGCCGTAGGATTAACTGCTGCGGGTTGTCTGCTTTGGCTCTCCATGGCCCCTCTTTCCGGTCTGGGCCATATATTCCCGCTGGTGGGCACGGTGGTCGGGCTGGGGCTGCTGACCCTGGCGCTGTCGCAGGCCTCGGCATACCTTGTGGACTCCCGTGAGCCCCTGCTCTCGGCTCCGGCGCGATGGCTCACGATATCCCGGCCGCGCGGCTTCGTGATCGGCGCGGCGCTGGCCTTTTATGCTGTCCTGATGAGGCCCCTTATCTATGAGACTCTGTGGTTCGCCGCCGTCTATGAGTGGATCGTGGTGTTGGCCATCGCGGTGTGGGCAATGTTCAAGATGCAAGGCAGCCTGCACGCCTTCGTGGAGACGGAAGATTCGGGTCTCTCAAACTGGCCCCGGTGGCAGCGGCACGAGCAGCAATTCGATGACCATCCCGACCCCCGTCGCAACCTGCTGTCCAGATGGCAGCGCACTTACGTGGAATCCGGAGACTGGACAAGCCTCTGGACTTACCTGATGGGCCTGCTCTGCCGCAGCAACGCTCCTCCCGAGGCCGTGAGGTCGGTTATCCGGCCATTGAGGGAATCGTCGCAGTCTTCTGTGGGACGTGGTTTCCTGCGTTGGAAAGGCGAGGATGACCACAGCCGGCGTGAATCGGGTCTGGCGCGATCCCTGCGGAGCGCTGAGCACGCCCTCACCGGCCCTTCGACTCTCCCTCCGACCATCGATGTGGAGACACTGAGAGAGGCGTCGGTTCCCTTCATTGAGAACGGGGCCGACCCCGAATCCATGGCCGGCAGCGTGATCGCCGCCTACCGGCGCCGGGGCGCGGACTACAACCGGGTAATCAGCTTGTGGTTTCCTCTTGTCAGCGTGGTCGAACCACCGAGAAAGCTGTTTGAAATGCCCTGGACTCGGAGACGCATCAGAGCCACCGCCCGGGAGCGTCGCAGGCGATTGGCGCAGGGTGCAATATCGCACCTGACCGGAGAGGGATCCCTCGCCACCCTGCCAGTGGGCCTCGCGACTCAACGCACCCCGATGACACTGGCGGACCTGAGCACCTCCCGGTTCAGTTCGTCCACCGGACTGCCGTCCATAGGCGTAGCCCAGAACCCAGTCCGCAGCGGGGATTCCGACTCCACTGGCAATGATTCGGTGGAGGAATCCGCGACGGACCGCATGGTCCGGTTCCGGATGGAAAGGGTCGCTACGGAGGTGTCCGTTCCCCCTCCGCCCGTTTCCGGATTAGCGGCGCCCCACGCGATTGCGGCAGGGCAGGGGTTCGAAATTCTGGAGGAAACCGGCACCTCCTACTATGTTCGTACCGCCGACAACAGGATTGGGTACGTTTCAAAATCAAACTTGCAGCGTCTGCCCATATTGCCAGATGATGAGGTCAATGCAGTCTGATGGATGAGCGCCGTCTGGAGGAAGTCAGGGATGTCTGCGAACGAATAATCGATTGCGTGGCCGACGTGTTTGTCGGTAACCGCTTGCTGCTGCGCAAGCTGCTGGCCGCGGCTCTTGCCAACGGGCACGTGCTGTTCGAGGACTATCCGGGCCTGGGCAAGACTCTCCTGGCAAAGGTCTTCTCCAAGGCCATCGGGAGCGACACCAAGCGAGTGCAGTTCACCCCGGACCTGCTGCCCTCGGACATCCTTGGAGTGAATGTCTGGCGCCAGAACGAGGGAGAGTTTCAGCTGATCAGGGGGCCGGTTTTCACTAACGTGCTCCTGGCGGACGAGATCAACCGCGCTCCTCCCAAGACCCAGGCGGCCTTGCTTGAGGCCATGGAGGAGCGGCAGGTCACCATCGACGGCAATTCAATGCATCTTAGCGCCCCGTTCCTGGTAATTGCCACCCAGAACCCCATTGAGCAGGAGGGCACCTATCCATTGCCCGAGGCCCAGCTCGACCGGTTCCTGTTCAAAATGGGAACGGGATACCCAACCAGTCAGCAAATGGAAAGCAACATCCTACTGCGGCGCATCCAGTGGCAGAAGGACGACCCCACCGAGGATATGGAGCCGGCGGTGGACGTCAATGACTTCATGGAGTTGCAGGGATTAGTGGAGACCGAGGTGTACATCGACGATGTTATCGTGGACTACATCACCCAACTGGTCAGGTTGACACGGGAGCATCCACGGGTGTCGGTGGGCGTGAGTCCGCGCGGTTCTCTGGCGCTGCTCCGCGTCTCCCGCAGCATCGCACTGATTCACGGCCGCGACTTTGTGGTGCCCGACGACGTAAAGATGGTGGTGCCGGAGGTGCTCAGCCACCGCATCATTCTGAACATCGAGGACACCCTGGAGGGCGTACGCACCGAATCAATCGTCGACGAAATACTTGAGCAGGTGCCTCCTCCCTCCGACTCAGTGGCACGGAGATCGTAGAGTGTTTCCCCATGGCCTGATGACATGGGCGGGACTTTCCCTGCTCCTCCTGGCGGTCGGACTGGCCTTCGGGAATTCGCTTATGCTGGTGGGCGCGGTGTTTCTGCTGCTCACGGTGCTGATCATCGCCACCCTGCAGCCTCCCTCCGACGTTCAGGTCGCCCGGCGCACCTCGCGAGCTATCTGCTGGGCCGGTGATGCTCTTACAATCGAGCGAACGCTGACGATAAACAGGGGAATCGGGCCTGTTTTCGTTCACGACGCCCTGCCTCCCGAACTGGAAGTGGAGGAAGGGAACAACCTGGGGATATTCTGGAAGTGGGCGGGACCCAGGACCTGCGAGCTCTCCTACACGGTCCGCTTCCCCAAGCGGGGCGAATTCAGCCTGCCAGCGACGACGTGGGAATCCCAGGCGCCCTTCGGTGTCCGGAAGGTTGCCGCAAAGTCGGACGGGGGTCCGTTGAACATTTCCGTGGTGCCCCGCATCCGCGGCATCACACGGCTGAACGAGATTCGCGTCACAACGAACCAGACCCGGTACCAGGACGACCTGGCGCAGACCGGTATGTCCAATTCGGAATTCCGTGAGCTGCGGCCCTATGCACCGGGTGATCCCATCAAGCTGATCAACTGGAAGGCCACCTCCAGGGGCGCCCGCAGCGATGGCCTGCCACTGGTCAACGAACTTGAGCCGGAGGGTAGACGGGCCGTCTGGATCTTCATGGACACGGCCCGCTACATGGACGTGGGGACTCCCCTAGACAACCCCATGGAGAACACTGTGGAGGCTGCAGGAAGCCTGGCACAGTTCTACCTTTCCCGGGGATCAACAATGGGCGCCTATGCGTACAACACCGCCGGGGGAGGCGGCGAACTGCTGACACCTGACTCAGGGCAGAAGCAGTTTCGCCGGCTTACCAGGATGCTGACCGGGCTCCGGTCGGGGCCGCCCCGGCACGATCTACTCCGGGCCATTGAGTGGTGCAAGGGCTTCATCCTCAGGCTTCAGCCCGAGATATATATCATAACCAGGCTGGACGTCTATTACCCCCGGCCCGGCGAGGGAAGGGAACCGCTGGACCGATTCACCTCCGGGGTGCGGCGCCTCTCTGCATTTCGCAGTCGTTCCAGGCGGTCCGGCCGGGTGAGGGTGGTCCACGTCAGCCCCAAGGAATCGAACCCCGACCCGAACTCCCCTTTCGGCAACGTGGACATCGCCCAGTGGGAGAGCCGTTCCCTGGCGGCAGACCTGCGCAGATCGGGGGCAGGGGTTGTCGATTGGAACCCCGACCGGGAGGACTTCATCGCCGCCCTGGTCAGGCACATGAACGTCTACCGGTAGGCGGAGGCTGGATGAGGTCGAACTGGTTCGCGCTGATTTCCGCCGCCGAGGCGGCCCTGGTGCTGCTCCTGATGCTCCTGGCCGCGTGGCAGTTCTGGGAGTGGATCGCGGCTCCAGGCCAGCCCGGTGAGCCGGTTTCCGGGACAGTGGCAGGAAAGATTCCGTCAATTGGCTCCTCTCACCTGATCCTGGGCCTGCTGGTTTCCTTAGCAGTGTACGGCTTGCTCCAGGTCCTGCGACGCAGCGAACTGGCTCTATGGCTGCTGGCGCTCCTGGTTATCCTACCCCAGATTCCGGCAGTCTGGTCTCACAACAGGCTTGTGTGGGAAAAGTTCATGGGAGTGGACACGCCGATGGGGATGGGGCATTCCGCGTTCATGGCGGGGCTACTGTTTCTCCTGACCCTGGTGGGACTGCTGGTGCTGCACAGGGTCATCGCCCTGCGAAAGCTGGGGCGTCTGCTGGTGGCGCGGCGGGTGGGGGATGCGGAGCGGGAGACGATCCTCACCAACGAGGCCGCCACGATGGGCGGCGTGGTGTCCTTTGCCCTGGCTGCGTCGGTACTGCTGGTGCTGGGAGGCACCGTGCTAGGTCGCGCCGAATGGCTGACCAACGCCGTGCCGTGGACGGTGGTGACCATCGGAGGAGGCGCCAGCCTGCTTCTGCTGGGATTCATAGCCGTGTTCCTGAGAGGCGTCCGCACCCAGGAGGAACACTCGCCCGCACCGAGGGAGTGAAGGGGTTCCCATAGCAGCCCGACCAGCACCCGACTGCTCCTACCTCGGTCCTCCGGACCCCCTCTAGACCTCAGGCAGGCCGTAGGCCCTCGCCGCCGTGTTGTGGAACAGGTCGGCCTGCTCGGTGGGCGAAAAGTCGCTGGCCAGGCGCTTGAACGCATTCCAGCATACGACGTAGGAGCAAGACTGCTTGTCCACCGGAAAGTTGCTCTCAAACATGCACCGGTCGGCGCCGAATTTCTCAATGCAGTACAGATAGTACGGCGCCGCCGCCGTCGCTAGTTCCCCGGAGCCCGGCGGAAACTGGCGCTGGTGCCAGTCGAAGCCGCTGATGGGATTGCCCAGGCCGCCCACCTTGACCACCACATTGGGGCATTCGGCCACTGCGTCAATTCCCGCCCGCCAATCCGGCATCAGCTCCTCGCGACGCCCGGCGTACGGGCCAATGCCCAACGGGCGTCCCACGTGGTTGATGATGATGGTCAGGTCAGGGAAGGCGCGGGCCATGTCAGCCACCTCGGGCAGTTGCGGATGGTAGACAATGCAGTCGAAGGTCAGGCCCATTCGCTCCAGGCAGGCCAGGCCTTTCCGGAACTCGGTATTGGCCAGCATACCTGCCGAGTTTGCGCGGGCCGTCGTTATCTCCGGACTGGCGTCCCAGGCAGCAGTGCAGCGTATCCCGCGGAAGCGGCCCTTTCCGGCTTGAGACAACGCTTCCAGCACCGGTTCGACCCGGTCGCCCAGCATCAGGTCGGCGTTGCCGACGATGGCGGCGGCCACGACTGTCTCGTTGCCGGCGGCCACGTTCGCCGAGGCTATACCCTCGACGAACTCGACCTCACCAACCGACCTCATTTCCTCGGGTCCGTCGGTACGGTACTCCGAGTGGCACTCAACGAATACAGTCTGGTTCACCCGGTGCCCCGACCTGGCGTCATCCAGCAGGTTATCCAAAAGGTAGGTGCTGTCGGGACGCTCCCAGAAATGGTGATGCGGGTCAAGGATGGGCATGCCTGGTTCTATGGGATCCTCTACAGTGAGTGCCAGCCAAGATTCCAACCGTGTAGTCATATCAAACTCCGCTGTTCAGGGCTATCGCATTTAGCATCCCGGCGTCCGTCGTTACCACTTTCACAGGGTGGGAGGGCAAGTACTTCTGTTTTCCCTCTCATTTTCTCGCATTTCCTTTCGTTCCGGGGAGCCAACCGGACTAAGGCAGATGGCCGATGCCCCAATTCGGATCCAGCGAATCAGTCTCATGCCAGCGTAGAGATGCGTCGTGGGGCTTGGCAAGACGAAAATGTCACTGGGTTGTCCAAATGAGATGCCCTGCTTGCAGTTCCCTCCCCTTTGACGATGGAGGGTTAGGGTGGTGGTGAAGTCCCGAGCATCATTCTCCGGACGACGCTAGGCTACTACGAAACCAGAACATGCTCAAACGCCCCGGCGGCATTGCTTGTATAATTCCCCTGCCGTGTCGAACGGCAACGAAAATCGGAAGAAAAAACACAGAGGAGGCAACATGGCCGAACCAACAATGGCACAGGTCACGGCAGCCATGAAAGCGATGACCGACAAGGCGATGGAGACACCCAACGAGCCCGTGGCGATGGCCATAGTCGACAGCGCCGGCAACCTGCTGGCCTACCTGACCATGGACAACCTGCGCATCTTCAGCCGCCGCCACGCCCTCCGCAAGGCGCATACTTCGGCCCTGATGGGCCTGGACTCCGGCGAGAATGCCAGCCGCCTACACGGCCAGGGACGCAACATCGCCGACCAGGGCGACCCCATGATGACCTACGGCACAGGCGGAGTTGTCATCATGAAGGACGGCGTCATTCTCGGCGGCATCGGCGTCGGCGGCTATCCCAGCGGCCAGTCGGACGAGGACCTGTCCCGCATCGGCCTGAACGCGATGGGCCTCTAGCCCCACAGTTCCAGGGGTCCTGTACAGGTATTCGATACAACGCAAGCCCTCCCCTGCATTGGGGAGGGCCGGGGTGAGGGAGGATACCCACCCAAACTTCCCTCCACTTCGAGGGAGTGGGTTTGGGTGAGGGTGATAAGCAGGTGGTAAAGAACACCATCAAGACAAACAATCCCGGGTCTCTGACCTCCTCCCCAGCGAGAGGAGCAGGCGGAGCAAAATGGCTGAGACGTTTAGACAAGCATTTCCCATTCGTTTAAGCTTTCTTATAGCCTTGGGGGTCGTCATTCTGGCCCTTGCTGCATGTGCCGACGTGGAGGTCTCGACGTCGGAATGCGAGGATGGCGGCGAGCTCTGGAACGAGTACCGGCTCTTCATGGGGCGCGGCGACGGGGATATGGAAATGGTCAGCGATGCAGACTGGGAGGCCTTTCTGGCTGACATCATCACGCCCCGATTCCCAGATGGCCTGTCGGTCATGGACGTCGCCGGGCAGGGGCGGACGGATGACGGGAGCATCGAGCAGGAACGCACCAAGATGCTGCTGGTACTGGCGCCACAAGGCGGCGATGCGCTGGACCGGATGAACGAGATCTCAGCTGCATACAAGCAGCGATTCAGCCAGAACTCAACCCTAAGGGTGGTCACCGAGGCCTGTGTGGCCTTCAAGTAGACAGCGCGGATCCCCTTTCAACAGACGTATCATCCAATTGGAGTACGCTAATGCGAATCGGTGTTTTCGTCGGTGCATCCGTTGCCGACATGATGACCCTTGAGGGACTGCTGGCCCGCATCAAGCAGGCCGAAGATGACGGGTTCGACAGCTTCTGGATCCCCCACATCTCCGCTCGGGGCTACGATGCGCTGACCGTGCTGGCCATGGCCGGAATGCAGACCAGCCGCATCGAGTTGGGCGTGGGCGTTGTGCCCACCTACCCGCGGCACCCGGCGGCACTGGCCCAGCAGGCCCTGACCACCGCCACTGCCACCAATGGGCGATTCCTCTTGGGCATCGGCCCGTCCCACCGGCCCGGCATGGAGGAGGGTTTTGGCATTCCCTACGACCGTCCTGCCCTGCACACCCGCGAGTATCTATCGGTGATGCGTCCGCTACTGGAGGAGGGCTCAGTCCGGTTCAACGGCGAGTTCTTCAACTGCAACCTGGAACTGGCGTCCCTGGAGAGACCGACCTGCCCCATCCTGGTCTCGGCGCTGGCGCCCCAGATGCTGAACCTCGCCGGACAACTCGCGGACGGCACCGTCACCTGGATGGCAGGTCCTCGCACCATTGAGTCGCACATCACCCCGCGCATCAACCGATCCGCCGAGAACAGCGGCCGCGCGACACCGAGAGTGACCGTGGGGCTTCCCACGGCGGCCACCGACGATGAGAACTCGGGACGCCGGACCGCCGCCGAGTCCTACGCCCGCTACGGCGAGCTGGTCAACTACCGCCGTGTCCTCGACATCGAGGGCGTGGAAAGCCCAGCGGAGGTGGCGGTCATCGGCAACGAGTCGTCGATCCAGCGCCAGCTTGAGGCCTTCGCCGAGGGCGGCGCCACCGACTTCGTCGGAAACATCTTCGACGTCCCAGGCGAACCCGAATCAGGCCAACGCGCCTACGAGGCCCTCAAGTCCCTGGTGGGCAAGGTCTAGAGCGTTGCCCTTCTCGGAGGGGTCTGAACGGTAAAGACATTTCTGTAGGGGCGGGCCTTGTGCCCGCCCGGCCCTCAAAGCCTGGTCCCTCCCCCAGCGGGGGAGGGCTAGGGTGGGGGAGAAATCCTCGCTACTAACATCTATCCGGAGGAGGAGACCATGGCCCCGCGAATCAAGCACATCGCGCTGCACACCGAGGACCCCGTGGCCACTGCCGAGTGGTACAAGACCTGCTTCGGCCTCGACGAACTGCGTCGCTCCCCCGACGGCGGCGCCGAGGGCGTGTGGCTCACCGACGGCTACATCTACTTCGCCATCCTGAAAATGGGTACCGAAGACGCCCCCAACCTAGGCGAGGGTCCGTCCACCGTCAAGGGCGTGCACCACATCGGCTTCTACGTCGACGATATGGAAGACGCCGTCTCCACGGTTGAGGACCACGGCGCCACAGAGTGCCCGGGCAGCAGCCGCGCCAACCGCAAGTACAAGGGCCCCGATGGCCTCATGATCGACCTGCGCGTGCGAGGCTGGGACGAGCAGATTCGCGCCCGCAGCACCCTCTACGAGCTGGTCGAGGCACCGCCCCGCGAGCCAGCCGGCGCACCCGCAGACGACTAGCTTTTGCCCACAATGGCGTCCGCATTCCGCGCATTTCTCTGCAGCGGCCGCCCGCGCCGAGTCTTCAACGTCCGACTCCCGCTCTTTGCTGTAACCCGTTTTCGGCAAAGGAAGATTCCGATGACCGCTCCAAATGCGACCGATGTAAAAGTATTCGTACCCGCCATGAATTTCAGTCAGTCTCTTGACTTCTACGCGGCGATGGGCTGGAGCATCAACTGGCGGGCCGACGACGACAGCCTCGCCGAGATGGAGCTGGCCGGTAGCCGTTTCTATCTCCAGAACTACTACAACAAGGACTGGGCGGACAACTTCATGATGCACATCACGGTGGACGACGCTCGCGCCTGGTGGGAACATGCGTCCGGGGTCATAGAAAGCGGAGGCTATCAGAACGCTCGGGTCCGCGAACCACAGGAGCAGTCTTACGGCGCGCTGGTTACTTTCGTCTGGGACCCCTCAGGGGTACTGCTCCACATGGCTCAATATCACAACAAGTGAGCCACGCCCATTGGCGGCTGCCACACTTTCACCGGCTAATCGCAAACCCGTTCGTGGTTCGACAAGCTCGCCATGAACGGGTCTTATTCTGCCCTTCGACTCGCAACTGCTCCCTGACTCCCGCGAGGGGTGACCTACCGCCCCTGCCACTCCGGCGGGCGCTTCTCGGCGAAGGCACGGGGGCCCTCTCTCGCATCCTCTGAGTTCAGGACCCGCTGGCCCCATGCGGCGTTCAGGCGGTACGACTCCTCCAGGCCATAGCGACGCCAGAACTGCGCCACTGCCTTGGTGCCCTGCACCGCCAAGGGCGCGTTGGTCCCGATCATCTCCGCTATCTCGACGGCGCGGGGCATCAGCGACTCGGGCTCCAGCACCTCGTGTACGAACCCAATACTGTGGGCCTTCTCTGCGCTCAGCGTGTCGCCGGTCAGCATGAGGTACACGGCCTCGCCGTAGGGCATCAGCCTCGCCAGGTGGTTGATGGCGTAGTTGGCCAAGATGCCGCGCTTTACCTCGAACAGCCCGAAGTACGCCTCCGTCGACGCGATGCGGATGTCGCAGTCGACGGCGCGCTCCATCCCGGCGCCAATGGCCAGCCCGTTGACCGCCGCGATGAATGGCTTGGGGTTGCGGCCGAAGGGCTGGTTGCCCCGGTAGGCCTCGATGCGTTCCTCCTCGGTCTGGCTGGCCCGGGTGCTGCCGCCGCCTTCGGCCATCTCCCGCAGATCGGCCCCGGCCGAGAACGCCCGGCCAGCTCCGGTCACGATGCCGACTCGCATCACATCATCGTGGGAGAATTCGGCCAGGGCCTCCCGCAGTTCCGCCCGCATCTGCGCCCCCTGCGCGTTCAGCCGGTCCGGTCGGTCCATGGTGAAAATAGCGTAGTGGCCCTCGGGGAATCGTTCGTATCGCAGGTCCGCCATCCCTCTCCCCCTCAGCTCGCCAGCAATTCGCGCAGCGCTGCGTCGATGAAGGCCGCGTCCGTCGGGTTGAGGCCCGGGCTGCCGGCCAGGTGCCCCCAGATGGATTCGATAGGCCGGAACTCGGCGTTGGGCATCATCGATACCTCGATCTCGTTGTCCTCAGGCGGGAAGTACAGGTCGGTGCGGCCCGGCATCACGATGGCCCGGGCTGTGATGGCACCCAATGCCTTGGCAAAGTCGCCGTTGTACTTGTCGTTCAGGCTGATGTCCCCGTTCTGCCAAGTCCGGATCATGGCCAGGAAGTTGTTGGCATCGGCGAACAGCCTCCTTCCCTCCCAGAATGAGATCAAGTAGTCCTCCAGCGAAGTGTACCCGATGTCCAGGTAAACCTCCTCCCGGTAGAAGGCCTGCGACACCGCCCAGCCGGCATAGACCCGGCCCATGGCCCGCAGTCCCTTGTACGGCGGGGAATCGTACCAGCCGTTGTTCCAGGCGTCGTCGGCGGTCAGCGCCGCCTTGACGCCCTCGAGGAACACGAAGTTGTGCCTCGATGTCCGCGCCGACCCGCAGATGGGCGCGATGCGCTCCACCATGTCGGGGTACAGCGCGCCCCACTGGTAGGTCTGCTGCGCGCCCATGGACCAGCCGACGACCATGGCGATGCGCTCGATGCCGAACAGCTCGGTCACCAGCCTGTGCTGGCTGCTGACGTTGTCGTACAGGGACACCCACGGGAACCGCGCCCGGTCGTAGGGCATGGGCGTGTTCGACGGCGACGACGATAGCCCGTTGCCCATCATGTTGGGCACGATGATGAAGTACTTGTCCGGGTCCAGTGCATGCCCCGGCCCGATGATCGCCTCGTTGGCGTAGTGCTGCCCCCCGAAGAACGTGGGGAACACGATGGCGTTGTCCTTGGCCGCGTTCAGCGTCCCATACGTCTTGTACGCGATCCATGCCCCCCGCAGCGTAGCCCCGCCCTGCAGCCGCAGGTTGCCCAGGTCAAAGATGTTGTAGTCGGTCATTTTTAGCTCGCTCCATCTTTGGGAACTCTCTAGACCAAATAGTAGCTGTTGATCAAGAGGACCAGTGTTGACAGCATACACCCAAGTGCTAGAGTAGCATTCAATCCATCGGAAAGGGTGAGACCTGCTTCAACTCGGTGCAAACCTACTGATGGATAGTACCATTGGGCTCGGATCTATAAGTCTCAATTCTCCTGGAAGTTTGACCGAAAGCAATCCTCGGGTAACAAAATGAGCACTATATTTTGAGGAGGAGCCTCCAATGACGTCCAGTAGTGCGAAAGAGTTTTTCGAGCAGGGAATGGAATACTTCGAGAATGGAAATTGGGATCTTGCAATTGCGAATTTCACCAGCTCAATAAACAACGGCGGCGGGACGCCAGATGCCTACAACCGTCGGGGAGAGGCATATCTCTGCAAGGGACAATACAAAACGGCAATAGAAAATTACGACCAAGCAATTGCCATAGATGCCAACCGGGCTGTTTTCTGGCTGAATCGTGGGTGGGCCTATCACAACTGGGCTATGTATGCTCCCCCAACTACACCGGCAAAAGATTGGGAAGGGCGGTATAAGACAACCGGTCAGAACGAGTTCGTGTACATACCGGATTCAGAGGGCATAGCCAGACTCAACAATCGGGCTATATCTGACCTCAACAATGCTCTCACAATTGACCCTATGAATCACACCATATGGCACAGCAGGGGATGGCTCTATCTCAACATAGGCCACTACTCCCAGTGCATTGCAGACTGCAACCGCGCCATCGAAATCGACCCGAGTCTTCCAGGAACATGGAACAATCGGGGGGTGGCCTATCGGAGACTCAAAAAATGGAATGAGGCCACTCGAGACTTCGATCAGGCGATTTCCATCGACCCCAATTATCGGCTAGCTATCAACAACAGGCGCGACGCCATCGGGGGCCGGCGATTCGGGAAGATAATGAGGACGCTCCTCATAGCAGGAGTTGTAGTAGCTGCCATCGTTATAGCGGCCTTCACCGTCTGACGGTTAGGACCCGTCCGCTTGCAAATAGCTGTGACCTAGCAGGTCAATTGGACTACCTCATCCTAACCAGAGACGCCCTAAACCTCGCGGTTGCGGGCTGTAGCACTTCAACACAAGAAGGCCGCCTCAGACCTCGCCCGCTCACCCCGCCGCTACCCGCAGGCGCTCCAGGTCGATCTTGACCATCGGCAGAAGCGCCTCCATTACAGCCTCCGGCGCTCGCGCCATCAGCTCCGGCAGTTCTGCCGGGACGATCTGCCACGACAGCCCGAAGCGGTCCACCAGCCAGCCACACTGCTGCTCCGTTCCGCCGCCCTCCAGCAGGCCGTCCCAGTAGTGGTCGATCTCCTGCTGCGACTCGCAGGACACCACGAACGACACCGCCGGTGTCTGCTGGTACATCGGACCGCCGTCCAGGGCCGTGAACTTGAGCCCCTCAAGCTCGAACTCCACCAGCGCGGCGCCCTCGCCAGGGCCCGACGGCAGGGGATTCACGCCCAGCAGCCTCGAGTTGGGAAACAGCGACACGTAATGCCGCGCCGCAGCCTCGGCTTGTCCGTCGAACCAAAGAAACGGCGTGATCTTGTTGGTGATTGGCATTCCTGACATCTCCGGTATTCGTGCTGTTACGTCCAGACATCTAACCCGATGATTTGACGCTCCCGCCCGCGCCGCCGTAGACTGCCATCGCCGCCACCAACGGCGGTCAGGAGGTAGCGTAATGGCCAACGAGCCCGTCAACATATTCGAATACGAAGCCATCGCCCGCGAGAAACTGGAGAAGGGACACTACGACTTCATCGCCGGCGCGGCCACCGACGAGATCACCCTGCGGCGCACACGCGCCGTCCTCGACAGCATTCAGCTCCGCCCGAAGATGCTGACCGACATCAGCCAGCGCGACCTGAGCACCACCGTTCTGGGCCAGCGCATTAGCTTCCCGGTAATGCTGGACCCGGCGGGCAACCACGAGGCGGCCCACCCCGACGCCGAGCTGGCCACCGCCCGCGCCGCCGGCAAGGCCGGTACCGTCATGGTTGTCAGCTCCCACGCCGCCCGCACCATGGAGGATGTAGCCGGAGCCGCCTCCGGGCCGCTGTGGTTCCAGCAGTACTTCTTCAAGGAACGCGGCCTCACGCTCGAAATGGCCGCCCGCGCCGCCGAGGCCGGCTACTCCGCCCTCTGCATCACCGTCGACGCCAAGATCAAGCCCAAGCGCGAACGCAACATCCGCAATGACTACGTTGGCGCCTCCTCGCCCAACTACGACCAGATCGAGCTGTCCGAGCATTCCTGGCGATTCGCCGCCGACGCGCCTGCCGGCGTGATGGACATCCGCGACCCCGGCGCCACCTGGGACGACGTCGACTGGCTGGCCGGGGCCCAGAGCCTGCCTGTTGTCATCAAGGGCGTCATGGTCGGCGAGGACGGACGCCACGCCGCCGACAGCGGTGCCAAGGCGGTCATTGTCTCCAACCACGGCACCCGCTACCTCGACACCACATTTACGACCATCGAGGTCCTGCCCGAGGTCGTCGAGGCCGCCAATGGCGACATCGAGGTCTACATGGACGGGGGCATCCGCCGCGGCACCGACATCGTCAAGGCCCTCGCCCTCGGCGCCCGCGCCGTGCTCATCGGACGCCCGCTGTTCTGGGGCCTGGCGGTCAACGGCGAGGAGGGACTGACCTCCGTCCTCGAGATGCTCCGCGACGAGATGGACGCCACCATGGGCATGTGCGGCCGCCCCACCATAGCCGACATCGACCGCGACATCATAGGCACGGTCTCGCCGCTGCTGTGCATGTTTCCGCAGTCCTGGGACACCGTGCGGTACTGATGGAAGTTTCGGCACAAGAGAATTGATGACAGACCCAGCGAGACCGAGCAGCCACCAAGCGGGTAAAATAGTGATTAGCAAGGAGGAGGCGCATGGCTAATCCGAAACACATCGAGTGGCTGCTCGAAGGCGTCGAGGCTTGGAACGGGAGGCGAGAAATCGATAATTTCACGCCGGATTTCCACAACATCGACCTTTACCAGCTACACAATATTTCTGGTCAGCTTGACGATCTAGGAAAGATCCCCTTGCTTGGAGTCAATTTTACAGAGGCCAATTTAAGCGGAGCCAATCTCTTCCAAGCGAATCTATTCACGGCCAATCTGGAACGCGCAACCCTGGTAAATGCTCGCCTCGTCAACGCAAACCTGACGGGAGCCAACTTGAACGGCACAAACTTTCTTTTGTCCGATCTTGATAGAGCGATACTCATTGGGGCAAAACTAACGGACGCAAATCTGCAAAGGGCCAACCTCTCAAATGCCAATTTAGATGGTGCAACCGTAGTCAACGCAAATTTCATTAATGCTAACTTAAGAGGCGCAAGCTTGGCCGGAACCGAGATTTGGAAGGCGATCCTGTTCCCGGAAGGATTGTCTCCTAAGCAACACTCATTCAAATAGATGAAAATAGAATCGATTACAGACCTCCTGAGGATCGTATACAGTTATCAGACTCTGCACGTCGAAGAGAGGTTTTATTTTCGCGGCGAATCTCGGAACATCTGGGACTTGCGACCATCCGTCATGCGGGACGGGCTTATTCAATTCGAAAGAGATATGTTGACCGACCTAATGATCCGTCAACCCGACCAGTTTACTGGTGCTCACAACGCAATCTCACAATGGGTCCTCGCTCAACACCACGGTCTAAAGACCAGATTCTTGGACATAACGAGAAACCCATTGGTATCTCTGTTCCACGCCTGCGAACACGATCCTAACGAGAATGGAAGACTACACATTTTTGCCGTGCCCGGGAATATGATTCAACCCTTCAACAGCGACGGCGTTAGTGTAGTCGCTAATTTCTCCAAACTAGTACAATCCGATCAGGAAATGCTTCTGACACAAACCAGTAGTCAATTACCGCATGAATACTCTGATGCGATGAGCCGCTTGTTTCAACTTGTCCGTGAGGAAAAGCCTTATATAGAGGAACCCACTGTCTTGGCAAACCTATTCAGAGTCTTCGTGATCGAGCCTCAACAATCATCTGAACGCATTAGGGCTCAGTCTGGAGCATTTTTGGCTTCAGCCTTTCACCATAGATTCGAAAGAGATGAAATTGCCCGATTCACAAGTCGGTTTTCAATTTATGCTCATTACACTCCAGTAATCCAGGCCTCCAGCAAAGAGAACATTCTACGTGAACTGCGCCTCCTCAACATCACTCGCGAAACCCTATTCCCAAGCCTTGACGAGTCCGCAGGAGCCATCGCCGAGGCCTACCGCCAACGCCTCTCCCAAGGCTAATCGTCGCTCACACCATCCGTGTACAATAGCCCCACTACTTCAACCCCCGACAGGAGGCCACCCATGACCACTCTTGGCTCCGGCCACTACACCTACTCCCTCCAGGAAAACTGGGCCAAGCTGCCCGAGGGCGAGACCTTCGCCATGGTCTCGGCCATCGCCACCGACTCCCAGGACCTCGTCTACGCCTTTCAGCGCAAGGATCCGCCCATCCTCATCTTCGACCGTGACGGCAACTTGCAGGACTCGTGGGGCAACGGCTCCTTCCTCTTCGCCCATGGCTTCTATATTGAGGACGACGTCGTCTACGTCACCGACCGCGACGCCTCCACCTGCCTCGTCTACACCCTCGACGGCAAGCCCGTTCAGATGCTAGGGCGGCACGGCCGACACTCCGACACCGGCTGCGAGGTCGCCGGCGACCTCGTGCCCCGCGCCGCCGGGCCGTTCAACTACCCTGCCGAGCTGATCCCCTCGCCCTCCGGCGAGCTGTATGTTGCCGATGGCTACCGCAACTCCCGCGTCCACCGCTTCACCGCCGAGGGCGAGCTGATCCAGTCCTGGGGTGAGCCCGGCAAGTCCGAGGCCAACCACTTCCACCTGCCCCACAGCTTGATCATCGACGGCGACCGCATCATAGTGTGCGACCGCGAGAACCACCGCATTCAGCTCTTCACCCTCAACGGCGAGTTCATCACGTTCTGGAACGACATTCAGCGTCCCATGGACATTTCACGAGACCCCGAGGGCAATTTCCTGGTAAGCGAGGGCACGGTCGGCGACAGCTCCGCGCGAATCAGCATCCTCGACCCCCAGGGCAGCGTCCTCGCCCGCTTCGACTGCCGCGGCTCGGGCCATGGCAGCTGGATCGACTCCCGCGGCGACATCTACCTCGCCGGCGTTCCCGACGCCATCGACAAGTACGTCCGCGAGGGGTAGTAACACTCATAGGCGCACTGGCCGTCCATGTGGAATCCGGGAGCGGCCAGTGAACTCTCGCGCGCCATCCGTTCGTCATCAGCCCGTCCTGAGCAACCTAAAGGGTTTGAGTCTGTCGAAGTTCGGAGGGTGTATCCAACCGAACGGAGATGGCTATGGCAGCGGAAAAAAGCCAAACGGAACTGGACCTCGAGACGGTCATGGCAACCATGGGCGATGACGAGTGGCGCAACGTTCGCATCCTCGATCACTACGCGGAATCCCACGTCACCTACTCCCTGATCGGCGTCAAGATTGCAGACGGCAAGACCTACTATTACCAGGCCGAGACGGGCCGCTTCATCATGCTGAACATCTAGCCGCCCAGGTGTCCAATCCTCTCCCATGAGAAGGCCAGGGTGAGGGTGATTCCCAGGAGAAAAAGAGTGGGGCGCACGATTGTGCGCCCCCTTTCGTTGTCATTCCCACCGATTCTACTCAGTCCGCCGCAGCGCCTGCCCGCGCCTGCTGCCCGCCGCCATCCGACGGTGGTGCGGCCGGCGGCCTGTACGGCCGGTGGAACGCCGCGATGATGGCGCCGATGGTCATGATTCCGACCACCGCCAGCGCCGAGACCTGGAACCCCTCAAGGTGCAGCCGCTGCGACTCCGCCGGCAGCATCAGCCCGATGGTCGCCGGCACGATCATGGCCACGATGAAGGACGAAATCGTCGCGCCCGTCGCGTGCCCCATGTCCCGCGTCGTCTCCAGCATCCCGGAGGCGAAGCCCCGGTTCTCCGTCGGCAGCGTGCTCATCACCGTGGCGTTGTTCACCGTGTTGAAGATGTTGGTGCCCACCGAGATCGGGAACAGCAGGAGCGGCAGGAACCAGATGGAGACCGTCCCTGCGAACAGCGCCAGCAGCACGAACCCCGACGCGATGGACAGCATGCACGCCGTCCGCAGCAGCCGCGGGTTGAACTTGTCGTGGATGAACCCGGCGATGGCCGGCAGCCAGATGCCGAAGGACTGGTGCGGCAGCAGCACGTAGGTAACGAAGATCGGCGACATGCCCAGTCCCTCTTCGATCATGATAGGCACCAGGATCATGGTGGCCATCATTGAGAGGTGGAACATCACGTTGGATATTATCGCCAGCGTGAAGTATTTCTCCTTGAAGTGCTGGAACTCGACGAAGGGGTGCGACACCCGCCGCTCCACGAAGATGAACACAACCAGCAGCGCGATGGTCAGCCCGTGCATCGGCAGGTGGTACGTGAGCGCGTCCGGCGACGTGTACGACTCCTCGCCGCCGTGGATGTGGCTGCCCGACAGTATGAACACCGCCGACACGGCCACCAGCAGGATCGCCCCCAGGTAGTCGATGGGGTTCTCCTTGTCGACGATGGACTCGTTGTTCCGCCGCACCACTGGCATGCACGTCTTGATGACAATCAGGCCGATGGGCAGCATGGTCAGGAACACCAGCCGCCAGCCGGCGAAGTTTTCCCAGTTGGCCCACTGCAGCAGGACCCCGAAGAAGGCCACGCCGATAAAGGTCCCGACGCGCGACCCGGTGATGGGGAAGGCGTAGGCCCGGCCACGCTCGCTGGGCGGGAAGGCGAAAGCCAGCATCGCGTTCCCGTTGCCGTGTATCAGTCCGGCCCCGAACCCCTGCAAGCCTCTCAGGACCGTGACCTGGGTCAGGTCCTGGGCCGCCACGATCCCCACCGCGCCCACGGTGATGATAATCGTGCCGATGAAGAACACCCGTGGATGGCCGAACCGGTCGCCCAGCCTCGCGCCGAGGAACACGGTGCTGCCCAACACCAGCAGGTTGGCGATGACGATCCAGGCTGCCTCATCGACGCTGTACCCGAAGTCGCGAGCGATGCTCGGCAGCGCCAAGGTCACCGGCAGGCTCGATAGCTGCACCAGCAGCTGCCCTCCAGTCATGGCGATCAACACCTGTCGGCGCTCCACCGAGTTCACGACTTCCCTGTAGTTGGAAATAAATCCGGGCATGCACTACCCCTGCACCAGTCAATACCAGCCCGCTTACTCTATCACGAGGGCTGATGGCGTGCCAATAAAGTAAACTTGTTCATGACACCCGATCGGCAACACACTTCATATCTATGTAATCCGCGCTTTATACTCTCGACCCCGTCTAGTTAGCCCCAGTAAGAAACGGCCTGCCTTTGATCCGGAGCTATCGAAACCTTTTCGGAGGCCCCGCTGTCATACGTGGAGGTCGCGAATGCCCCCAAACCGCCTCGTCTCGCTACAACAAAAAGGGCACCGCCTTCCAAACGGTGCCCTTCAGCGTTCCAGCTTTACTAACAGCTCGGCAAGTTATCCAGATTGTCCGAGCAATTAGAATTGGGATCGGTTCGAAGGTACTTGCCAGTTGGTCCGTTGACGACACGCACATCAGCCTGGCGGCCATACGCGTCCTGCACAAAGTAGCGGTGCCACCGATTCTCAATTTCTGCGATCGCCACCGGTTTCGTTGCGTATCCCCACGAGCCGCAAAGTGCCGTAATGTCCCCGGCTCTATCTTTCCCAGAACCAACCACACGACGGTCTGCCATTTCGACCTCCAGATATAATAGATGAATTGCGCTATTGCGCACATACACTCTATCACATTGTTGTGTGGTTGCGCAAGACCCCAATAAAACGCTCGCCCCTACGATCTTTTAGTTTCGGAGTAGGCCCATTTCCTGGAGCCGAATCTTTAGCATTGTCCGAGAAACCTGCCATCGAGCAGCGGCCCCTGGCAGGTCTTCGAGGGCCCATTCGATGTCCTCCAATTGCAGTAGGTGCTCGGGTAGCAGCAAGTGTGCCGCCAGTTTGTTGGCGTTAATTTCCCTAATCCTAAGAATGTCTGACAACCCCAGAGATTCGCGGTGATAGCAGAAGGTATTTTCGATTTGGTCTCCTAAGTCGAATGCCAGTTGTTCTGGGCTATCTGCGTCGTAAATCCAGTGCGCTAATTCGTGGGCTAAGGTGAACCGCTCCGGTCCGATGTATTTCTCAAGCATCTCTTGGTGCCTAGAATTTAGGACAACTCGCCGTTCGCGTGGAGATAGAGCTCCTAGTATGATAAACCCAGGGGATTCCTTGATATCATCCCAAAGTATTTCTAGGTCGTAGGTCTGTTCAACTATCATTTCTATCGGTATCGGCAAAGTCACGTGCGCACCGCTGGCTGATTCGTGCCGCGCAAGGACCTTGATCGCCATTGAAGCGTGAAGTCGATTATGTCGGGGAAACACGGGACGGGGCATTAGGACTCTCGGGCCTTCAGTTCCCTCAAGAATTGCAGTGATCGCTGAGGATCTAAAGCGAGCGTCTCCAGCAAATCCGGTGGCAGACGTCTTGCCGACAAAAGCAATTCATCGAGGTCGCAATTAAAGGTTTCTGCAATTTGATACAGAAGTTCGTCGCTAGGGCTCTCACGCCCTGCCTCTATTTTGGAAATATGCGGAGCCCCGACGCCCACTAACTTAGCGAGGTCCCGCTGCGTCAAGGACCGGTTTAGCCGTTCCCGCTTAATGCGTTGGCCAATTGTTTCTATCTCGCTCACATTAATCATTATCAGAAAATATGCACGATTACGCAACTACCGCTTTTCACGTTCCAGACCGTAAGCGCAGGGCAGGAAAGTACATGAGTAACATAAGCCCAATCAAATTTAAAATAGTAGTAGAACAACCATCTCCTTGCTTTCCTGTCCCACTCTGCGAAGGTGACACTGACCTCGATGCCGTCTAGTCGCGGGGTGGCCTAAGCCCTCGTCTTTCTGGGCGTCATAAAAACTACCCTACAGGGCATCCATCACACCACAGGGAGTCTGTAATTCATGCAATCCCACCCTCACCCCGCCCCCTGCGCTATAATGGCTGCAACATCCCCGAGCACTGATGCGGGGTACAGGAGCGCGGCAATGGTCAATGCACCGGTCCGGCTGACCGAACTCTCCCACTGCGCCGGTTGAGCCGCTAAGCTCAGCCAGCAGGACCTCGTGCAGGTCCTTAGCAAGCTTCCCCAGGTGGAGCACCCCGACCTGCTGGTCGGGTCCTCGACGGGCGACGACGCCGCCGTGTACCGCCTCGATGACAGGCTCGGGCTGGTGCTGACGGTGGACTTCTTCACGCCCATCACCGACGACCCATACGAGTTCGGCTCGGTGGCCGCAGCCAACTCCCTCAGCGACGTCTACGCCATGGGCGGGCGTCCGCTGGTGGCACTCAACGTGGTCGGCTTCCCCGCCGCCCTGGCCGGCGAGATGCTGGGCGACGTGCTGCGCGGCGGCTACGACAAGGCCGCCGAGGCCAACTGCCTCATCGTCGGCGGCCACACCGTCGACGACAATGAGCCCAAGTACGGCCTGTCTGTCGTGGGGCTGGTCGAACCCGGTCGCCATGTGACCAACGCCGGCGCCCGGCCAGGAGACGTCCTGGTGCTCACCAAGCCGCTGGGCACGGGAATCGTGACCACCGGCTGCAAGGCGGGCGTGGCGCCGCCCGGCTCGGTGGAGGTTGCCGTCGAGACCATGGCCACCCTGAACCGCGCCGCCTCGGAGGCCATGATGGAGGTGGGCGTCAACGCCTGCACCGACGTCACTGGCTTCGGTCTGATGGGGCACCTGACAGGCATGCTGCGAGCCAGCGGAGTGGGCGCCGAGATCCGGGCCTCGTCCGCTCCGGTGCTGCCCGGCGTGGACGAGCTGCTGGCCCAGGGCGTCGCTCCCGGAGGCACACACCGCAACGAGGCGGGTGTTGCGGATTATGTCGAGTGGGACGACGCGGTGAGCTCCGACCAGCGCCTGATCCTGTGCGACGCCCAGACCTCGGGAGGGCTGCTGATCTCCGTACCGGAGGAGCGGCTGTCGCAGCTTCTGAGCGCGCTGGAAACCAGGGGCGTTGAGACCCGGGCAATCGTGGGCCACATTAACGATGGCCCGGCAGGCATCGCCCACGTGATTCAGTGAGCATGGGGCGGTAAAATGCTGTCCAAACTATTCCCCAATGTGAGGTGGGGCTTGAAGCGACCCGACCGAGTAAAGAAAGCTCCCGACCAGGGCTACGGCGAACGCGTGCCGCCGGGCCAGTTCGTTACCACCAAGTTCCCGGTGCTCACCTATGGCCCCGAGCCCAAGATCAACATCGACACTTGGCAGTTCCGAGTGTTCGGCATGGTCGAGAAAGAAATCACCCTGGACTGGAAGGCGTTCACCGAACTGCCCTGGCAGGTCCTCGAGGCCGACTTCCACTGTGTAACCCAGTGGAGCGCCCTGGACCAGACCTGGGAGGGTGTGGCGGTATCGGACCTGCTGGAACTCTCGGGGATCTCGCCGGAAAGCAAGTACCTGATGGCCCACTGCTTCGGCGGCTATTCCACGAACCTGCCGCTGGAGATTGCCCTGGACGAAGGATTCCTGGCCCACAAGCAGGGCGGGGAGCCAATCGGCAAGAGCCACGGCTGGCCCCTGCGCCTGATCGTGCCCAGCCTCTACGGGTGGAAGAGCGCCAAGTGGGTCAACGGCATCGAGCTGATGGCCGAGGACGCCCCAGGATTCTGGGAGCAGCGCGGCTACCACAACAACGGCGATCCATGGAAGGAAGAGCGCTTCTGGCCCGAGTTGATGCGTTAGGGGGTGAGGGATCAATTCCCTCTTTCTCTGGGAACAGGACGCTCTCAAAATCGTCGTCTGAACTGTGATTCGTGTGATTTCAGGATTTCACTGATGCGACCTCAATCCTGCCAATCCCTCCGGGTCGCAACCCGGCTGCCGGATGGCACCCGGAGGCCTGTGAATCCTGATTCAGACAATTGTATTCGGCAACGACTTAAGAGTGATTGCTCTCTTTTTGGCGGGATCAATTAGACACCACGCAGGTAGACACCACGCAAGCAAAAGGGGCGGCCGATCGGCCGCCCCTTGGTCTGGACATTGGAATTCGACTGTAGGCGCAGTCAAGCAGCCCTTGGCAGCGCTTCCTGCTCTCTTTGCCACGCGGCAGCCGCGGCTGCTGGCGAGGTCGCCGTCCGCGAGGCGCCCTTGACCTCCAGGTCTTTCATGAATCCGCACTGCAGGCAGCTGATGAAGGTGCCGTACCCATCTTGGGCTACGGTCAGGTCTCCGAGGCACTTGGGGCAGGACTTCAAGTACACCATGGAACACCTCCTCTCATTTTTCGGCCCTCTGCCGGCCATTAAGACGGCAGGTGAACCCTGAGATACTCCACCAGGCTGGCTCATCCGGCTGGCGTAGTTTCCTTTAGTACGCCAGCATCTTTCTTTCGGATTCTTTATCCCTCTCGATACACTACTATTGACACACCACGTATCAAACCGTATCATACGTATCAGCACAGGTCAACAGACCAGCGGGAGAAAACCATGACCCAGCAGCGTCGAGTCCAAACACAACGCATCCAGGACAGGAGCGTCCCTCCTGTTCCGGAAGTTGCGTCTGGCGACGCTGACCCGTCTCAAGCGCAGGCCCAGAACAACTCTGCAGTCGGTCAGGAGATGGACCAGACCGTGGAAAGCGAGGCCGCACTGCAGATGGAGGGGGTCTACATCATCAGCGTGGCGGCCCGTATCCTGGATATGCACCCCCAGACCCTGCGCAAGTACGAGCGGCTGGGGCTGATCCGGCCCGGAAGAACCCTGGGCATGCTGCGACTGTACTCCACCGAAGACATTCGCAAGCTGCGACTCATTCGCCATCTGTCGGATGAAATGGGCCTGAATCTCGCTGGCGTGGAATTCGTCCTGACGGCGGTTCAGAACCTTATCACCATGCAGCAGAGGCTGACCGCGAGGCTGGGACCGGAGGCAGGAGAGGCGGTGGCCGAAGAGCTTGAGTTACTCTTTCACAGCCTCAACCTGCCCGTTGACCACTAACTGAACGTGTGGACCACGGACGAGGGAAAGGAACCAGAGCAAACTTACACAGGGATCGGTTGATGTCTACAGAACACGACAGGGAACCAACGAACGAGCCAGGGCGCAACGACCAGAACGCGGCACCCGCAGACGGGGAGGCTCCCCAGGATGCGATGGATTTCTCCCAGTTGCCGCCGGAGTTGAAGATCGCGGCACTGACCGAGCGGCTGGAAGCCGCAGAGGCCGAAGCCGAGAAATTCCGGAACGAGGTGCAGTACAGGGAGGCGGAGCTTCAAACCGAAAGAAGGCGGTTCGCCGAACAGCGCGCAACCCTGGCCAAATACCGGGACGAGGACCTGCTCCAGGATCTGCTCCCGGTGATCGAGGGGCTGGAGCTGGCACTGAACGCAGAGGTGAGCCCACAGTGGGGCGACGGCGTTAAGCTGGCGGTACGGGAAGTGAAGCGTCGACTGGAAATGCGTGGCGTCTCCCTTATAGACGGGGCAGTAGGACAACTTTTCGACCCCAACGAACACGAGGCACTGGCTTACCAGGAGTCAACGGATCACCAGCCGGACCACGTGGTCCAGATGGTCCGCCCCGGTTACCGGCTCCATGATCGCCTGTTGCGAGCTGCCCAGGTGATCGTGGCGCGGGAACCTGCGGCATAGCCGGCCCGCTCGGACGCAGCAAACCAACATACACGACAATCGGCACTATCCATAGCGAATAAATCAAGCAAATAAATCTGTTTTGATCGAAGGAGAGCAACCATGCCTAAAGTCTTGGGCATAGACCTGGGAACTACCAACTCGGTAGCAGCCGTAATCGAGGCGGGCGAACCGGGAGTAGTTGAGAACGCCGAGGGCGCACGCCTGACCCCGTCGGTGGTGGCGCTGAACACCCGCACCGGCGAACGGTACGTGGGACAGGTGGCGAAGCGTCAGGCGGTCACCAATCCAGAAAATACCCTGTTTTCCGTTAAACGGCTGATGGGACGCAGGTTTGACGACTCCGAGGTACAAAACGCCGCCACCAAGCTGCCCTACGAGGTCGTCAGGGGGGACAACGGCGACGCCCACGTCAAGATGGGCGACCAGACCTACGCGCCGCCGCAGATCTCGTCCTTCGTGCTGGCGAAGATCAAGCAGGACGCGGAGTCCAAGCTGGGAGAGCGAATCACCCAGGCGGTGATCACCGTACCGGCCTACTTTAACGATTCTCAGCGTCAGGCAACCAAGGACGCCGGCACCATAGCCGGGCTGGACGTGCTGCGCATCATCAACGAGCCGACAGCCTCATCCCTGGCCTACGGGCTCGACAAGACCCGAATGGATGCCAACGTTGCCGTGTTTGACCTAGGCGGCGGAACGTTCGATATCACAATCCTCCAGATGGGAGACGGAGTGTTCGAGGTCAAGTCCACCAATGGCGATACGTTCCTTGGCGGCGACGACTTCGACCAGGCCATCCTTGAGTGGCTGATCGCGGAGTTCCGCCGGGAAACCGGCATTGACCTGGCCAACGACCGCATGGCCCTGCAGAGGCTGCGGGACGCCGCTGAGCGGGCCAAGGTGGAGCTGTCCAGCGTGGTCGAGACGGAGATCAACCTCCCCTTCATCACCGCCGACGCCAGCGGGCCGCAGCACCTGGTCAAGTCGCTCACCCGCGGGCGATTCGAGCAGCTGGTCCGGGGCCTCATCGACCGCACGGCGGGTCCGTGCCAGCGGGCCATCGCCGATTCCGGCGTTTCTACCAGCCAGATTGACGAGGTCATTATGGTAGGCGGCATGTCACGCATGCCGGCAGTGCAGGAGAAGGTCAAGGAGATATTCGGCAAGGAGCCCAACCGCAACGTCAACCCGGACGAGGCGGTGGCCCTGGGCGCCGCGATCCAGGCCGGCGTACTGGCGGGTGAGGTTGGCGACATTGTCCTCCTGGACGTGACTCCCCTGACGCTAGGGCTGGAGACACTTGGTGGCGTGATGACCACCCTGATCCCAAGAAACACGACGATCCCGACGAAGAAGAACGAGATGTTCACCACCGCCGCCGATAGCCAGCCGGCCGTGGACATCCATGTGCTGCAGGGCGAACGTAGTATGGCCGGCGACAACAAGTCCATCGGCATGTTCAAGCTGGATGGCATCGTCCCGGCGCCCCGGGGGATTCCCCAGATCGAGGTCACTTTCGACATCGACGCCAACGGCATTCTGAGCGTGTCGGCCCAGGACAAGGGCACCGGGAAGGCACAGAGCATCGTTATCCAGTCCGGGTCGGGCATGGACAAGTCCGACATTGACCGGATGGTGGACGAGGCCCGGCAGTATGAGGCAGAGGACCAACAGCGCCGCCAGGAGGTCGACACCCGCAACCAGGCCGACTCCATGGTCTACCAGGCCGAAAAACTGCTGAACGACAATGCCGACAAGGTGCCGCAGGAGCTGCGCGCCGAGGTCCAGACCAAGATCGATGCCCTTCGCGCCGCGTCGGCCTCCGGGAGCGTCGCCGAGATGCAGACGGCTATCAACGAGCTGAATGAGGTCCTTCAAAGGCTGGGCGAGGTGGTGTACAGCCAGGCTGCGGCGCCGGGCCCCGGCGGACCCGAGGGCCCAACGGACGGCCCGTCCGACGACGCCGGGACCGTGGAGGGCGAGTTCCGGGAGGTTTAGGGCCAGCGCCATTCCATTGCCTGAGAACTCAACACCGGGGTGAGGGGCCTCCCAAAACGTCCCTCACCCATTCCGGAACAGCGATGATCTTTCAAAACCGAACGCCAGGCAGTCTCTCAAACGATTACGTCAATTTTCACGCTCTGATATAATTGGGCTTTAGTCGACCCGTAGGGCGAATAAATCAAACGCACGCAATCATCTGGGTAACCCTTTGGTTGAGAGCGGACGGAGTTCATCATGAACGCGCAACCAGAACATGCAGACCAAGAAGTACTGGGTTCCGAAGGCGAATTTACCCCGGTTATAGGAACGCCGGACATCAGTGAGTGGCGGGTGGATGGAGTGCACCGAGATCTGACTCCCCTGCAGTACCACTACCTGAGCCTGATGCAGCGTTTGATTAGTCTGAAGGACCGTTACCAGGTTGATGCTGACCACGAGGAATGGTTGATGTCAGCCATCAACAAGTCGATATTCTCTACTCTGCGCGACTGTATCGAGGCCAGCGTGGGTGACGAGGCCAAGGACCTGATTCATCCCCAGCAGCGCGTGTAGCAGAACTTGCTAATTCTGCCGAGACTTCCCGTTTAATTACCTAGTTCTGAGGATAGCCCTCCTAAGTTAGGAGGGCTATTGCTTTGCCTGGCCAGTGCTGTTATGGGATGGCGCAATATGCTGCCGTTCAACGCCTCGGGACTGCCGGGAACCGCCAGCAGCATTGGCCACCTGAAATCTCGTCAGGCCATCGCGCCGTGAACAGGAAACACCTGTTCCCTAAGGGCGGCCACCGTCTCTCCGGCATGGCGCCGGATGTCGAGCCGCAGGTTCGCAGGAACCTCCGGTGATCCGCTGTCCCTGAGATGCCCGATCCCGTGTTCCAGGGAAAAATTCCTGGGTAGCGTGTCGGGCCACTCCTCTCCAAGCATTACGCCGTATGCCAGCGTCCAGGCCCTTGCGACCGCCATCAGGTCGTAGCCGCCCCCTCCCGTGGCCAGCCAGGGCAGCCCGAGGCCCGCGAACTCACGTATCACCTCCACGAATCCCATCGTGGTCAATTGCAGGTGCGTAAGTGGATCCGAATGATAGCTGTCGATCCCCAGCTGCGTGACCAGCACGTCCGGAGCGAAGGCCCGAACCAGTGGAGGAACGATCTGCTTGAAGGCGTCCAGGTACACATCGTCGCCTGTGTATGGAAACAGCGGCAGGTTCACCGAATACCCCTTGCCTCGCCCCTGTCCCTGTTCGCCGACGAATCCGGTACCGGGGAACAGGTATCTGCCCGACTCATGCACCGAAATGGTCAGCACCCGGTCATCGTCGAAGAAGGCATCCTGCACTCCATCGCCGTGGTGAGCGTCGACATCTATGTACACCACCCGCATGCCCCGGCGGAGAAAGTAATGGACCGCCAGCGCCGGGTCGTTGAACACGCAGAACCCGGAGGCATGGCCCGCCGCGGCGTGGTGCAGCCCTCCGGAGATGTTGAAGGCGACGTCGACCGACCTGTTGGCGATCATTTCCGCGGCCAAGAGAGTGGCGCCCGAACTCAGCGTCGCGGCCTCGTACATTCCCGTGTAATACGGGTTGTCTCCCTGGAGGCTGAAGTTGAACCTGTGCGCCTCCTGGGTCCCCTCTCCCTGGCTCAGGCGCTTAACGGCCTCAATGTACTGCGGTGTATGCAACCAGCCGAGCTCATCCTCGGCCGCGGCCCGGGGGCTGACCAGAACAGCGTCTTCGTGTTCGAAAGCGTCATAGCCACGCAGCAGTTCATAGGTGTAGCGCAACCTGACGGGGCGCATGGGGTGGTCGCCCCTCAATTCGTGGCGCGACATCAGATCATCGTACACAAAAGCTGCTCGGGGCATGGCCTCCCTCCTGAAACCGTAGGTTTCTGCCGGTCTCGTAACCTCGATAGCCTGCCTTTCGGTTTGGCTTACAGTGCCTCGGGCAGGCCGATTCGGGACAATTGACCGCCTGGCTGGGGCGATTCAGATTCCGTTGTCCAGAATACACCCGCCGGCATACCCATGGGAGCACGTGCAGCGGTAAACTGCATCTGCCACAGTGATGCAACGGTACCGATTTTTTCTTTTTCTAAAAATTGGGTGAAAATTGCATCTCAGATGAATGTAATGGCAAGGTGGGTGGGGTTATATTAGATACCGCAACGGGATGACCGTTACGCACTATTTACCGCCCTCTGGGCGGACAACGCGCCGGATCGCCAGGTTTCGGCCCAACTTGCCCCGACAGCCAAAACAGCCGGGGCCTCAATAGAAGACATGGGGGTAAGCGTATAAAACGGCCAAACGCCGTTTCAGCCCGGGGGCTCGCGATTCCAGGCTGCCTCAGACCGGGGACCTCAGCCAATCAGCCCGTTGCATCGAGCCCGGGAGCAGAACCAGGCAGGCCATTGGCTCATTTTTCACTTTATTTTGCCATTGGACTGTAACGTGCGCCTTCCATAGAACATCTTAGTCTGAGGAGAGATTGCCATGCCCATAGAGTTCGACGAATCCATGCAACAGCGGCTCAAGCAGGCCGAGATGGCGGAGCGGGAGTTGGCGCGCCTGCAGCCCCTCGCCGAAGAGGCTCCCGAGCTGCGGACCAGACAGGAGCGGGCCATGAAGTTCGAGGACAGCCTCCACCGCCGGGATCAGTGCCTTGAAGAGGCCGAGCAAATGGTGGCCTCGGCCAGCACCAGGCAGGAGGAAATCCCGGAACTGCTGAATAGCGCGTCCCAGGCCGTCGCCGCCCTGTTCGCTGCCATGAAAGACGTCAAGAGCCGACGCCGCCGCGCCGCCGAGGCACTGGCCGTAGTCGACCGCGTCGATTATGACATTGAGCTGGAGGAGGTTGGCGAGGAGCAGCGCCAGTACGACCGCGACCCGCGGGGCCTGGCATACGCTCTGGCAGCCCGCCACGGCGAGTCCAGGGTCCAGCACATGCTGGAGGAAATGGACCCCGGCTTCGACCTGCTCAAGAACTGCAACATGCACGACGCCCTGCATCGCGACGTTTCCGACTTCGTGCTGGAACACGTCAACGCCAAGGAAAAGCCCGGGATCAAGCCGGCCACCTTCCTCAAGACCACGGTGGTCCAAAGGGAACAGGACATGGAAGTGGAGATGGCCACCAGCGAGTAGTCGCCGTCCATCCTGCAGGAAAGCTTTAGGGGCGCCCATCCAGGGCGCCCTTTACTTATTCGTGCATATCCGGCCAATTCAATCCGCAAATGAAAACAAGCAAACCGGTCAGATGGTAGCCCTTGACTGCTGTAACAATCGTTGACCACCCCGTTTCCCCGATATAGACTCTCGCCAACCCCACCCTTGGGAGGTAATCGTGGCCACGCTGGACCAGTACGCGAACAACTACCAGAATATCCGGTTCGAACGCCGCAATGGAATTCTGCAGATGACGTTCCACACCAACGGCGGGCCGCTGCAGTGGGGCGGCGGGCCTCACGAGGAATTCCCCCGCGCTTTCGCCGATGTCGGCAGCGACAGGGAGAACCGGGTGATCATCATGACCGGAACAGGGGACGCATTCTCAGGCCCCCAGGGAACCGCAGCGGGCGCCCCCAAGCGCACTCCCGAGCAATGGGACAGCACCTACTGGGAGGGCAAGAAACTCCTCGGCAACCTGCTGGACATCGAAGTTCCGATGATCGCGGCAGTCAACGGCCCCGCACTGCGCCACTCCGAAATCCCCCTGCTGTGCGACATCGTGCTGGCAGCCGATACGGCCGCCTTCCAGGACTCGGGGCATTTCATGAGCAACCTGGTACCCGGCGACGGTGTTCACATCGTCTATCCCATGTTGCTGGGGGCCAACCGGGGCCGCTATTTCCTGCTTACGGGGCAGTCCATAGGAGCCCAGGAAGCGCTCAACCTAGGCCTCGTTGGCGAGGTGATGGCGCAGGATGTCCTAATAGCCAGGGCCTGGGAGTTGGCGGAGCAACTCGCCGAAACGTCCGACCTGGTACTGCGTTACACCAGGGTCGCCACCACGCAGTACATCAAGCGGCTGATGCAGGACCTCCTGGGGTATGGCCTGGCTCTTGAGGGACTGGGGTCCGCGGACTCGCTTTTGCGCCAGCAATAGGGCCTTTCCCGACGCAAAGTCTGACAGTCCAGACTTGAAAAGCAAGAGTCATTCTGGCAATATGAGGCTATGCGAGTAGGGGCATTTGAATTAACAGATCCGGTTCCTGAACTGAAGGACCCGCACGTGTTCGCCATGATCCGTCCGTGGGTGGACGTGGGCAGCGTGGGCACCCTGACCCTCAATCGTCTGGAACGATTCATGGGGTCGAAGGAGCTTGGCCGGCTGCACCGGCCCGGGACTTATTTCGACTTCACCCGCTACCGGCCCAATATGCGCCTGGTAGACGGAGCACGGCAGGTCAAGATCCCCAACAGCACCATCCGGTATGCCACCACGGAAAACGGCCCAGACTATCTTTTCTTCCACCTGCTGGAGCCTCACTCCAACGGGGAGGACTACACCGACTCCATCCTGGAGGTGGTGAAATATTTCGGCGTCAAGCGTTACTGCCGTGTCGGGGCGATGTACGACGCCGTGCCCCACACCCGTCCGCTGTTGGTCACCGGTTCGTTGGGCGAGGTGGAGCAGAAACGGACGGTACCCAATTTCAAGCTGTCGCAGAGCACATACCAGGGTCCGACCACCATAATGAACCTTCTCTCCGAGGGAATAGAGAAGGAAAGCATCGAGACCATCAACTTCATGGTCCACCTTCCCCAGTATGTCCAGCTGGAAGAGGACTATGCTGGAACATCGCGAATGATCGAGGTTCTTTCGTCGGTTTACGACAACATACCCGCCGATCTGGCTCCGGTGCGCCGTGGCCAGCGTCAATACCGGGAGTTGAACGCCTCCGTCGACCGGAACTCAGAACTCAAGACCCTCATCCAGCAGATGGAACAGTATTACGACTCCCAGCTTACCGCCGAGGCACAGGCAGCCTCGGAGGAAAGCGGCAGCCCGGCGCCGGCATTGTCCCCGGAGATCGAAGCCTTTCTCAGTGAACTCGGCGACCGACTGGACGGCGATCCGGAGCAGGACGAGTAGTCCGTCCAATCCTCCATACGCACATGTTTTCCCATGAATAGCGGCCGCGCCTTGACCAGCGTGGCCGTTGCTTTTGCGCCCCAACACAACCGGCATGCAAACGGTTCAAATAGCGGCCACAGTGAGAAATAGAATGCAACTGAGTGAATTCGTAAAGGGATGCCTGGAGCAGCACTACAATGCCATGGTCCGCTCTGTCAGCGGCTTGTCCGAGGAGGAACTGGCCTGGATGCCCACCCCCGAATGCTCATCCATGGGTTTCCTGGTATGGCATTACGGCAGGACTTTGGACCGCTGGGTCCACTCGCGACTCCGAAACGTGCCGCAGCTGTGGGAACAGGGATGGGCCGAGCGCCTGGGGCAGCAGGACATCGGCGCCGACGACACGGGCTACGGGTACGGCCCGGAACAGCTGGCCTCCTTCAGAGCTCCCCACGCAACCGACCTGCTGGGTTATGCCTCCGCAACCTTGGAGGCGGCCAACGGGTACCTGGACTCCATTGGAGAGGCGGCGTTCGACGGAATGGAAGTCCAAAATCCGCGAGGGGGCACGATGACCCTCGCCAACATGTGCCAGCAGCTCCTGTGGGAGTTCAATCAGCACGGCGGGCAAATCGCCTATCTGCGGGGCATGCAGCGAGGCCTGGAGGAACCAGGATACAGCGGGGGAATGCTGGAGAGACTGGCGGCCCGAGAGGCAGCCAATGGCTAACGGCCAACTCCTGCTAATGGTCCAGATGACCTGCGCAAAGGAACATCTCGATCCGTTCACTACCTGGTACAACAGCCACCTGCCTAATCTGCTGCGTATCCCGGGATACCTGTGGGCCCAGAGATATGTGAATCTCGATGGAAGCAGACGGTTCACCGCGCTGTACGGTATCCGAAGCGCCGACGACCTGCCCTCGATGCTCCAGTTCGGCGGGCCGGACCTGCACCCAATCGCATCGTCCGAGTTTTCGGCATTCAGCACGTTGGAGGGCATGAGCGACCACGTGGCCAACGTCTACGAGCAGGTCAGCGGCGCGCCACTGCGAGACACGCTGTTGCTGTCCGACCTTCCGCTCAGCATCGTGAGCGCCGACGTTGATCCTGCTCACGAGGTCGAGTGGGACCGCTGGTACACCGATTCCCACCTGCCCGGTGTGTTGAACGTGCCCGGCTATGCCCATGGGGCCCGATTCCGCAGCCTGGATCACCCGGCCCTTGCCAGCTTCAACACCGGCCCCCGCTACCTGGCCATCTACGAGTGCGACAGCGAGGAGATTCTGCCCACGCTGGTCCCCGGCGACCGGATTCACCCGGAGGCGCAGGCTGAGCTGGACCGATGGCAGGCCTACGGGGCCGTGCACGCCCGCAATTTCGGCTGGGGCTTTTATCGGCTCATTTCCAAGCACTTCAAGTGGACTGACGTTCAGTCTCCATAGTTTCAGCAAGAGAGACTGGCCCTGGCCCCTTCGGAAGGGTGTACTTGCACCCTATCTGGCGTGGTGTAAGATTGAATGCGGCTTCCTGTGTTTTCCAATTCTGATTTTGGACTGGACTTATGGCCTCAGACAGCAACGGCAGTAGGCGAGGCGTCATCTTTTCCGGGATGCGACCCACCGGCCTGCTGCACCTCGGCAACTACATCGGAGCACTCCAGAACTGGGTCGCCCTCCAGGACGAATACGACTGCATCTACTGTGCCGTGGACATCCACGCCCTCACGACGGTGGAATCACGGGCTGACACGGATGCCATTCAATCCAACATCGAGGATATGATCCTGGACTGGCTGGCCGCCGGAATCGATCCGGAGCGGAGCATCGTGTTCGTCCAGTCCCACGTACCGGAGGTCATGACGCTCCACACGCTGCTGAGCATGGTCACCCCCCTCGGCTGGCTCATGCGCGTACCCACCTTCAAGGAGAAGGTTCGGCAGATGGACGAAACCGAGGAGACCGTCAACTACGGTCTCGTCGGATACCCGGTGCTCCAGACGGCCGACATCATTCTGTACAAGGCGGATACCGTTCCAGTCGGACAGGACCAGATTCCGCACATCGAGCTGTCGCGGGAGATAGCCCGCCGGTTCAACAACACCTTCGGCGACACCTTCCCGGAACCGCAGGTCAAGCTCACTGAGGCGCCCCTGCTGGTTGGTTTGGACGGGCAGGCCAAGATGTCGAAGACTCTGGACAACCACCTGGATCTGGCAGCCAGTACCGAGGACACGACCAAGCGGGTGATGACGGCCTTCACCGACCCCCAGCGCACCACGCGAAACATCCCCGGGCGTCCGGAGGTCTGCAACGTCTACTCCATGCACCAGATGTTCAGTGCTGCGTCGGATGTGAGCACCGTATACAGCGAATGCACCACGGCGGCCCGCGGCTGCGTCGACTGC
The DNA here is from genome assembly GCA_963664175.2 of Dehalococcoidia bacterium. Classification (GTDB taxonomy): domain Bacteria; phylum Chloroflexota; class Dehalococcoidia; order Lucifugimonadales; family UBA3495; genus VXOI01. The sequence goes on along the minus strand of CAXXOI010000041.1, from coordinate 61,449 downwards.
AAGCGCCAACTCGCCGGCAGCATCAACGAGTTCCTGGAGCCCATGCGGGAGCGCCGCCGGGAGTACGAGTCTCGGCCGGGCTACGTCCGCGAGATCCTCGAAGATGGTGGCAAGAAGGCCCGGGCTATCGCCATTCGTACTATCGAGGAAGTATATGAAAAGATGGGACTGGCTAACCGTTAGCAGGGCCCGGAATTCCGACCACCTTACTGAGGAATCATGAAGTCACTTGCGCTCCTGTTATTCATTGGCCTGATAGCAGTTGGTATTCTCGCCTGCGGTGGCGAGACAGCCGAATCCACAGACATTCCCGCCGCGCCCACTGTTGCCCCAACCCAGGCACCTGCTGAGCCAACACAGGCCCCCGCTCCGACCGATGCTCCCGAGCCGACGGCGGTGCCCACCGATACACCCGAACCCACGGCAGCCCCTGAGCCGACGGAGCCGCCGGCGCCACCCACCGCCGAGCCTACCCAGGCATCGGAGCCGACCGAGACGCCCGAGCCCACGGCAGCACCGACGAATACCCCCGAGCCGGAGCCGACCGCTGCGCCAACGAATACGCCTGAGCCAACACCAGAGCCGACTGCGGAGCCGCAGCCGACCATCGCGACGATCCTCGCGCCCCTGGGCGACAACCTTCGGTTCGTCGCCTACCTGGACAGGGCGACTCAGACGTGGCAGGTCTACGACCCCTCAGGCAACTTCAAGCCCGAAGACATCACTCTTCCTCCCAATATGGAGATTCCCGATGCCTCGGACATCAAGGCTCTTACCGAACTCACGCCAAGAGAGGTCTACGCGTTCGTGGTGAAAGAGAACCAGACTGTTGAACTGAACGGAAACTCATACACCATCATCGCAGGCGGTGACTTTGTGGTCTGGAAGTAGACGATTAAGGTGAAAATCAGGCACGTGTGTCGCGGGTCTGCAAATGTGCCTATGTTGCCCTCGCACTTACGGAAGTTTTGGACAAGGAAGTTCCCTCATAACATGACTGAAAATTCGACAGGCGCCCTCCCTACAACCGCCGACGGGCGAAGCGCCATGGACGTAGCCCTAGCGGCCACCCGGGCCGCAGGCGAAATTATTCGAGGCGGCTGGAACTCTGACCGTCAGATCACGTTCAAGGGCCGGGCCGACATCGTTACGGACATCGACGTAAAGGCCGAGCGGGCCATGCTGGACATCCTCACCGGAGCATTTCCGGACTTCAGCATATTGGCAGAGGAATCAACGCCGGTGGCCGGTTCCTCTCCCTACCGCTGGGTCGTTGACCCGCTGGACGGCACCCGCAATTACGCCCAGAGCATCCCCCACTTTTGCACCATCGTTGCCCTGGCTCATGACGACGAAATCATCGCCGGGGTTGTCTACGATCCGGTGCGAGAGGAAACTTTCACCGCCGCAAAGGGGCAGGGAGCCTTCCTCAACGGCGCCGCCATTTCGGTTTCTGAGACCACCGAGTTGTCCCGGTCCCTGCTCAGTTTCGACCTGGGCTACGTGGACGAAAAGGCAGGGCTGGCCATCGACCTGCTGCGCTCCCTCTGGCCCGGCATGTACAGCGTGCGGCTCATGGGTTCCGCCGGCCTGGGCGTTGCCTACGCCGCCTCGGGGCGTGTTGACCTGTTCTTTCACCACTCTCTGTCGCCCTGGGACATTGCCGCCGGGCTGATCATCGCCCAGGAGGCGGGAGGCAGGGTCGTCGACCGGCAGGGCAATGACGCCACCCTGTTCACCCCCAGCGTGATCTGCTCCAGCCCCGTGTTGATCGATGGATTTCTCGCGGCCACCGATGGCCTGCCTTGGCGCACCGCCACCTGACGGGACGCGGGCCATCGACACGTCCGGATTCTCGGAGTTGCATTGAACCAGGATTACGACCTCATCGTCGTTGGCGGTGGCGTGGCTGGCTCGGCTCTTGCGGCTGGCATGGCCGCTGCCGGGGCCCGCACTCTCGTGATCGAAGCGGAGGGTTCATTCCGCGACCGCGTGCGTGGGGAAGCAATCATGCCCTGGGGCGTTGCTGAGGCAAAACTGCTCGGCCTCGAGGGTGTCCTGGAACAAGCCGGCGCCAATCCCCTGACGCACTGGGACTCCTATGTTGGCCCAGACCGCTCCGGCCACAGGGACCTTACCAGGACCACACGCGTCGGCGAGCCAGTGATGGCCTGCTACCATCCGGCGCTGCAGTCTGCGTTACTGGAACACGCCGAGAGCGAGGGAGCTGACGTCTGGCGGTCGTCGCGGGTTACCGGCGTGTCCGCCGCCCAAAATGGCGAGCCGCCATCGGTGTCGGTCGAAAGAAACGGGTCACCAACTCAACTCAGGTGCAGGCTGGTAGTGGGCGCCGATGGCCGGGGCTCCCCGACTCGCAGTTGGGCCGGGTTCCCGGTGACTCGCGACGCCGAGCGCAACCTGGTCGCCGGACTCCTCCTGGACAACGTTGCCCTGACTCACGACGCCACCCACGCGTGGCTGGACACCGAAACGGGCCACTTCATCCTGAACTTTCCGCAGGGGAACGGACGGGCGCGCGTTTATCTCTGCTACGCCGAGGGAAGCGCCCCACGTTACAGCGGACCCGACGACGTGCCGGTGGTGCTGGGAGAGTGCATTGCCTCCGGCGTGCCTGCTGAGGTCTACGCAGACGCCGTCCCTGCCGGGCCGCTGGCCACCTTCGAGGGCCGCACCACCTGGACCGAGTCGGCGTATCGCAACGGCGTGGCGCTGGTCGGAGACGCCGCGGCCAACACCGATCCCACCTGGGGCCAGGGACTGTCCATGGCACTGCGCGACGCCCGCGTCCTGGTAGAGCTGCTGGTGGCGGATGACGACTGGGACGCAGCGGGGCGTGCATACGCGGAGGCGCGGAACGAATATTTCAACGTCATCCACTCCATGGAGAACTGGCAATCCCAGCTGCTGATGGATACGGGACCGGAGGCCGACGCAGTGCGCGCCCGCGCTTTCCGCAGCTGGCGCGACGACCGCACCCGGAACCCGGACACGTTCCTCAGCGGACCCGGCGGCGCGCTGGGTGAAGCCGAGCGGCGGCGCTACTTCGGCGAGGAGTAGCCGGACGGCGGGGCCACTACCTCCTGCTGCCGCTGCCCTGGCTGCCCAGGATCACTCCCTGGGCCAGCATGTCGTCCACCTCATCCTGGGTGAAACCGCGTTCCCGCAGTACCTCGCCGGAGTGTTCGCCCAGGGCCGGGGCCCGTCTGCGAATCCTGCCCGGCGTGGCCGAGAGCTTCACAGGCACGCCAATATTATGTAAGGTGCCCAGCTCTGGGTCGTCCGTATCCACCAGCATCTCCCGCGCCAGTACCTGCGGGTCTTGGTAGACCTGCTCCATGTTGTAAATCGGCCCGGCAACCACCCCAGCGGCGTCCAGCAGCTCCAGCCAGTGCTCGGTGTCCTGTGTCGAAAAGGTCTCTTCCAGCAGGGCCGCAAAATCCTCTTCCCGTGCCTTGCGATCCCACGGATTCCGGAACCGGTCATCGTCCATTAGGTCCTCGCACTGGATGGCCCGGCATAGCTGCTCCCAGGTCGGCTGCGTGGCAGCTCCGAGGTTCAGGTAGCCGTTCTTCGTCCGCAGGGCCTGGTAAGGCGCCGACACACGGTGGGCGGAGCCGAGCGGCCCGGGGATTTCGCCCTCAGCGAAGTACACCGAAGACTCCCAGACGGTGTAGGCCACCCCGGCCTCCATAAGTGAGGTGTCCACCATCTGCCCTTCGCCGGTCTTGAGGGCATGCACGTAAGCAGCCATCACGCCGTTGGCCCCGAACAGGCCGGCGGTGAGGTCGGTAATGGGTACTCCGACCTTGGCCGGAGGAGAATCGGGATGGCCGGTGATGCTCATCAGTCCGCTGACGCCCTGGGCCACGAGGTCGAACCCGCCGCGGTTGCGGGCGGGACCCGTGCTGCCAAACCCGGAAATGGTGCAGTAGACCAGGCTGGGCTTGATCTCGCGCAGCGCGGGATAGTCCAGGCCCATGCGTTCCATCACGCCCGGGCGAAAATTCTCCACCACCACATCGGCGCCCTTGACCAGTCGGCGAAAGACCTCGCGTCCTTGCTCGCTGCGAAGGTCCAGCACCAGGCTGCGCTTGTTTCGATTAACCGCCAGGAAGCCGGCGGACCAGTCCTTGATGAACGGGGGACCCATGCGCCGGTTGTCATCGCCTCCGTTGGGCTTCTCTATCTTGATCACATCGGCGCCCATGTCCCCCAGGACCATGGTGCACATTGGCCCGGCCAGTATCTGTGTGAGATCCAGTACAACCATTCCGGCCAGAGGGCCGGTCATCTGAGCTGAGGTCATTTTTCCAATCCTCACCGGTTCCGGCCTGTCCCGCCGGTATGTAAGGCGCCAAGCCTAGCTAACCTGGCCGCCCACCAGAGTATAGCGGACAGCGCGGCCACTGCATCCTGTCCTTCCCTCAATGGAAAGCTGGTGTCCGGCGCAAACCCGTTGATCGCTGGATTGAGCACCCTACCATGCCGAGGTGCCTGCTGTTATATTTGTAATTGAGGAGCAGGCCCGCAACGGCCCGCCGATAGAAACAGCCACTCACTTTCGTAGCGGATGAGGATAGATGGACGGCCCGATGGAGATAACCCTTCTGGTCGCATCAGGAATTATCGGATATCTGCTCGGAGCCATTCCATTCGCCCAGTGGGTAAGCCGTTACATCAAGGGCGTGGACATTTTCAGCACTGGGAGCACTCTCGCTGGCACGGCCAATGTTTTCTGGAATGTCGGGCGGCGCAGCGCTCTGGTGGTGTTCATTGGAGATGTCGGCAAGGGCTCCCTTGCGGTGATTGTCGCCTGGGGCCTGGGCGTCGAGGCACCGTTTACCCTGGTGGCCGCTTCGGCAGCCATCGTGGGCCACTGGGCATCGGTTTTCTCCTCATTCAGGGGCGGAGACGCCATGACTCCGTTGATAGGCGTCAGTTTCGCGCTGGTTCCCGAACTGACCCTGCTGGCTGCGGTTGTGGGAGTGGCCACGGTACTGCTGCTGCGAAACCACTACCTGCGGTCCTCTTGGGGCATCTGCACCGGGTTCCTGTTGATGCTGGGCCTTAGCATCGCCTACAGTGTGGACGTGGAACTGGTTACGGGGCTCACCATCCTGGCGGTGCTAGTCCTGCTTCGGAGCCTGATCGTCCGCCGCCGTATCAGTTCCTCCGACGATGCTGACATTATCGACGAACTGGAGACCGAGCCGGAATTGCCGTAGGCTATCTCCAGCGAGTGGCAGCTAACCAGTGCTGGTCGTGCCCTCTCCGGTCCCCCGAGTGTCCCGCATTTCCCGCATGCGAAGCGCCCAGCGCAGGTGCTCGTCCTGCGCGGCATCCTCGGCCATCTCGGGAGACAATGCCAGCAGGCTGTCCATGTGTCCCAGGCATGACTCCAGATCGTCAAGTTGCGCATACACTCGCGCCGCGTTGTAGTGAGCGGAGGCGAGGTTGGGATTGGCGGCCAGGGCCTGGTGATAGGCTTCCAGTGCCTCCTCTACATCTCCCTGGGCCTCAAGCACGGCCCCCCGGTTGCTGTGGGCCTCGGCGAAATCGGGGCGCACCGTCAGCGCCTTCTCGTAGTCGGCCACTGCAGACTCGTAGTCTCCCAGCGCGTCATAGGCCAGGCCGCGATTGTTGTATGCCTCGGCATCTTCCGGGTCAAGCCGCAGCACCTGCGTATAATCGTCCAGGGCATCCTGCAACCGTCCCAGGTAATAGCAGGTGCGGGCGCGGTTGAAGAGGGCACGAGGGTCCTCGGGATTCAACTCGGCAGCACTGGCGTAGCTGTCAATGGCCTCTGCGTGCAGGCCAAGTTCGTCCAGCGACGCGCCCCGGTTCAGGTGGGCGTTGCCGATGTCCGGGCGAACCTCGATCACCCGGTCAAACTGGGCCACCGCCTCCTGGTGCCGTCCGGCGCTGGCCAGCACAATGCCCCTGTTATACATTGGTTGTACGTATCCGGGGGACAGATCAATGGCGCGTTGATAGTCCGACAGCGAACGCTCTACCTCTCCCAGGTCATCGTGCGCGTTGCCTCTCTGGTAGTAGGCCTCGGCGAGTTGGGGAGAGCGGACCAGTGCCTCCGTGAATTCCCGCACCGCATCTTCAGGCTGCCTCAGCCGCAGGTACGCCAATCCCAAGTTGAAGCGGGCGTCGACGTTGGCGGGTTCCCTGACCAGCAGCTTCCGGTAAACCTCGGAGGCATTCTCGTGCCGCCCCAGGGCGTAGCAGGCATTTCCGTACACCAGCTCGTAGCCGTCAATTTCATCACTGGTGAGGGAATCCACGGCCGTTTCCAACAGCAGTCGGGGCTCGCCGCTAAGACGCGAGCCCCGGGGTCCGGGAGTGATGCGGCCAACACCTACCGAGAACGTGTCAAGCAGGGTGGAGACGGTGTCGATAGCCGGACGATCATTGGATGACTGCATTGAAAACGGAGCCTTGCGGGGAACTATAGTAGCTTTCGAGGCCCTCCTAGCATAACATCCGAACGCGCAATCCGCGATTGCGGTCCGATTACGGAAGCAGGCTAAGAATATCCCTTCGTTGAACAATAGTCCGTGGCCGCGTACAATTCCCGAAAATGGGCAGAAATAAAGCCCTTCCATGACAAACATGTACACAGGGGTGCGACGTGACGCAAGACAGCCAGGTAATCCTCTACACCCATCCCGATTGCGCCTTTTCGGCGGCGGCCAAAATGGACTACCGCAAGCGCAAGGTGGCCTACGAAGACGTGGATCTGTCCAAGCAGGAGGACAGGATACCCGAATTGCTCGGTCTCACCAACGGTGAGCGGGTGACTCCGGTGATCGTTGAAAACGGCACTGTAACCATCGGGTTCAAGGGCGGCACTTGAGAGTTCTAGCACCGGGCCAGTTGGCCCGATCTCTCGCTCCAACCTCCCGGAATCCCCACCTCCAACAAGCTCGGCTTTGGGGCTCTCCAGCCCCTCTAACCGAAGTTTAAAATTGATGACACTTACCTGTTGTGAAAATATTAGAACAAATGTTAGTCTTGCCCTAATCCAAAGGGAGGCACGTGCCGGGTGATGAAAAAGGACAAGATGACCACTGACAAGGTGACAAGCGACAAGAAAGCTGCGCTGGAAATTGCCCTCAGCAGCATCGAGAAGGACCACGGCAGGGGCGCGGTCATGCGCCTGGGCGAACTGAGCAACTCGCTCACCACCGAGTCCATCTCCACGGGCTCCCTGGCGGTGGACATCGCCCTGGGTACCGGAGGAATACCCCGGGGACGGGTCACCGAAGTCTTCGGTGCCGAATCGGCCGGCAAGTCCACCCTGGCAATTCACCTGATGTCCGAGACTCAGAAGGCGGGCGGGGTAGCCGCCTACATCGACGTGGAGCACGCCCTCGACCCGACCTACGCGGCCAGCTGCGGTCTGGACCTCAATGAGCTGCTCATAGCCCAGCCCGACAGCGCCGAGCAGGCCCTGGATATTACCGAGCAGCTGGTACGCAGCGGCGCCATTGATGCCATAGTCGTCGACAGCGTCGCGGCCCTGGTGCCGCAAGCGGAAATCGAGGGCGACATGGGCGACACCCACGTCGGCCTGCAGGCCAGGCTGATGTCTCAAGCCCTGCGAAAGCTGACCGGCACCATCCACAAGTCCAAGACCGCCGTTGTGTTCATCAACCAGCTCCGTGAAAAAGTGGGCGTAACCTACGGCAGCCCGGAGGTCACACCGGGTGGCCGCGCCCTGAAGTTCTACAGCTCGGTCCGCATCGACCTGCGCCGTATCGAGTCCATCAAGCAGGGCTCGGAGATAATCGGCAACCGGGTGCGGGCCCGTGTGGTCAAGAACAAGGTCGCCGCTCCCTTCCGGGTCGCAGAATTCGACATCATGTTTAACCAGGGAATAAGCAAGATGGGAGACCTGCTGGAAATCGGCACCGCCAAGGGCATCGTCAAGAAGTCCGGCGCCTTTTACTCCTACGGTGAAACCCGCTTGGGACAGGGTCGGGAAAATTCCAAGGAGTTCCTGGAGCAGCATCCTGAAATCGCGGCCTCTGTGGAAAACCGCATCAGGGCGGGCAGCGATATCAGCGCTCCCGTGCCTGAGGAAGACAACATCCTCGAGGCTGGCGGAGCTCCCTCCCTCAACGGCTCCGAACCCACCTCCGGCGACTAGCATGACAAAAGGGCTGCCGATGGAAACGGCAGCCCTTTCATTTTTCGCTGTGAGGAAATGATCATTGAGCCGTGAAGCACCAATCGACCTCAACAAACCCTCTTTCCAGGCCGTACCGTCGCTGGAGCATGCAAAATCCTCAATCCAAGCCGCCCCCTCGTCAAAAACGGAGGCAAACCGTGCTCGCGGCACGGCTTTGCGGCTGCTGGCTCTGCGGCCCCGAACGGTATCGGAGATTCAAGAGCGGCTGGGGCGGCGCTTCGGGAAGAATGCCGTTGATGAAGCCGTAAAGCGCCTGCTGAGCGAGGGACTGCTGAACGATGCTGACTATGCCAACCAGTGGCGCCAGAGCCGGGAACGCCACAAGCCGCGGAGCCGGGGAATGATCGCCAGGGAGCTCAAAAGTAAAGGCGTTGCCGACGAATTCATTGACGACGCCCTTGAGGGTTACGACTCCTCAGACGCGGCCCGGCGAGCGGCCCATCGCTACGCGTCCAGACAATCTGGCGCCGGTCGCATTGCATTCGACCGCAGAGTCGGCGCTTTTCTTGCCCGGCGAGGATTTGAACCGTCGGTTATCGGCAAGGTGCTCCAGGAGTTCAGAGAAGAACTGGAAATCGACAACCTTTCGGACGACAGCCGATAAGGCTGGCGGCACAACGGCTGGGGCCGTAATAGACCCCGATTCAGCGAAGCCGCGAAGATGCCGTGTAGACGGCGATGGCGAGGAAAAGCAGGCTGAATATCACGGTGATGAAGCTGCCACTGAGGAGATAAAGGAATCCCCCGGAAATCAGGTAAGCAACCACCATCGCGCTGCCAGCGATCCAGGCAAGGGTCACGCCTCGCTTTCTATTTACCGCCCTGCTGATCAGTTCGCCAATGGCATAGGCAACCGCCAGGCCGAAAATCGAGGACACCAGGGGCACTCCACCAAACTGCGAATTCAGAAACATCCACAGCAGCCCACCCACCAGAGCGACAACGACTGCCACCCCTACTGCCCTCAACAGGAACGTTGGCTGGACATCGTAGGTGGGCAAACGCTCAAGGCGACCACATTCACGGCAACGAATGCCGACCGGCACCTGCACCATGCACAGAGTGCAGATGCTCTTGCCGCATTGGCTGCAGAACAGCCGTGTCTCGGTGTCGGGGTGCCAGTTACAGTAACTGGCGTTGGCCTCCTGGCCCGCACTTCGCGGTTCCGTGGCCATAATCTGCTCCTGTTGGCGAATGCTCAGTTGGTCCCTTCGGGAATTCGTTCAACCCACTTGTTACGGTCGTCCACGTCTCTGTCCCGGAACAGGCGATTGAAAAATACCTTTCCCCGCGGCAGGTTGCCGGGAAGGGGCCCCCAGTTTGAGGACAGACGCTTCAGTACCACCAGCGCCAGCACACCCAAACAGAACCACGCCATTGTCCCGCCATCTGCCATTTTGAACTCTGCAGGAATCACCAGCGCCAGAACGGGAAGGGAAATCAGCGTGATCAGTGCCCAGACTCCCGCCTCTTTGCTCAGGAGATATCCCCCGAAATAGGTCAACAATGCTATTCCCAGGATCACGGGAGAGAACGCCAGCAGCGCACCGGCAGCAACTCCAAGGCCCCTGCCTCCCTGCAGCTTGAGGAAGGGAGACCAATTGTTTCCGGCGAGTACCAGCAGTGGGGGCCCTATCACCCAGGGCGAGTTCCAGTCGATACCCGCCACATAAACCGAGAACCAGATGGTGCCTGCTCCCTTTACCAGGCAGTCGGAAACCATCTGGGGAACAAACCATTTCCTGCCAACGTGCTGGATGACGTTTCCGCCCCCGACGTTCCCGCTCCCATACTGGCGAATGTCGATTCCCTTTGCCAGTTTACCCAGGAGATAGGCCGTGGGGATGGCACCCAGCAGATAGGCAGCTACATACAGGGCGACAATTTCCATCGGCTACTCGTGTTTAAATTCCTGAACGTCGCGCGAAGTGCGAAGCTATAGAGTGTGGCTGTCTCAGGCAGCCAGCGCAGCAGCCTCAAGTCTGTCGACCGATTCCAACGGCGGGCCGTTTTCGCCCGGAAGGCATTCGTCCGCGTTACCCAGCCCGTGGTAGTCACTGCCTCCGCAGGGGATGAGATCGTATTCCCGGGCGAGGCGCGCCAGTTGCCGAATGGTGTCATCACGATACTTGGCGTAGTGTACCTCCATGCCCGCAAGCCCGATCCCGGCCAAGTTGGCGATGCCCGCCTCCATGTCGTTCATGTAGGCCGGATGAGCCAACACGGCGACCCCCCGCCGGCGCGCCGGATCATGCCGACGGCCTCGGCTGGCGTCAGTTTGACCCGTTCCACATAGGCCAGGCCGTTGCGGCCCAGGTATTCAGGGAAGGCGTCCTTCGGTTCCTTGCAATAGCCGGCCTCCACCAATGCCAGGGCGATATGTGGGCGGCCCACGGCGCCGTCTCCCGCAAAATGTTGTACGCGCTCCCACTCCACCCGGATTCCCAGTTCCCCCAGTTTCTCCACCATGGCCTTCGCCCGGCCAACACGGCCCTCGCGGAACCTGGTCAACTCCGACTGAAGTTCATCGTCGGCGGGATTTATAAAGTACCCCAGCACGTGGACCTCATCCCCCGGCACGTCAGCGCTCAACTCAATCCCCGGTATAATCCGCAAACCCGGGAACTTCTTGGCCGCTTCAAATGCCTCCGCGAGACCGTCCGTGGTGTCGTGGTCGGAAATTGAGATCGTTTTCAGACCCTGGCCCGCCGCCAATTGCACCAGCTGGGTGGGGGTCAGTCTGCCATCGGAAGCCAGGGTATGAAGGTGCAGGTCTACTTCTGCGCTCATATCAGGCGATCATCCTGTCGACGCGCTCCAGATGAATGGAGCGCCCGGTCTGTTCGTCAACTTCCACCAGCACCGAGTTCATGGTGCAGGGGCCCTTGGCAACCTCCAGCCTCTGGGGCATGGAGGTGAGGAAGCGGTCCAGCACCGCCCGGGTGTCGCTGCCGATCACCGAGTCGACCGGACCGGTCATGCCGACATCCGTCAAGTAGGCGGTACCCTCCGGCAGAATGCGGGCATCAATGGTGCCCACGTGGGTGTGGGTGCCAAAAACGCCGCTTACCCGACCGTCCAGGTACCAGCCCATGGCCTGCTTCTCAGACGTCGCCTCGGCGTGAAAATCGACGACGATCATGGGGGTATCGTGCTCCTCCTGCAACTCCTCCAACAGCCGGTCGGCGGTGCGGAAGGGGCAGTCCAGCTGTGTCATGAACACTCGCCCCATCAGGTTGACCACGGCGACTCCCTTCCGCTCAATGACACCCACGCCGGGAGCGCTGGGATAATTAGCGGGGCGAACGACCGGAAGACCCTCTCCCGCCACGTCATCCAGGTAGGGAATGAATTCCTTCTTGTCCCAAATGTGATTCCCTGACGTGAGGACATCCACACCTGAATCGAGCAGTTCCGAGGCGGTATCCATGGTCAGGCCGAAGCCACCGGCCGCGTTTTCGCCGTTGGCAATAACCAGGTCAATGTTCTTTTCGGTGCGCAGGGCGGGAAGAATCCGGTTCACGGCTTCCCGGCCCGGCTTCCCGATCACGTCGCCAATCATCAAAATTCGCAATGGGTGCGTTCCCTCTTCAAGGTTGATCCGGTATCATCAGCGCGGAAAAAGGACTCAGCAGCCGGGCAGATCCCGCTCCTGAGTCCTTTCGTGCTTCCTGGTTGACCGAGCTCCTGCCGGGCGGAGCGGCAGGCTGGTCCTGAGTAAATCTTCTTCCCGCTTCTTGCAATAGTGCTTCAGCCCAAGCTCCTAGCGGGCAAATTCAACGCTGCGGGTTTCCCGTATTACAGTAACCTTGATCTGGCCTGGGAAGACCAGGTCTTCCTCCACTTTACGGGCAATGTCCCGAGCCAGTGATGCGGCCTTCACGTCGTCCATGTCCTCCGGCTTGACCATAACCCGCACTTCCCGGCCCGCCTGGATGGCGAAGGTGCGTTCAACACCGTCGAATCCGGCTGCCACGTCCTCAAGGTCCCGGAGGCGCTTGACGTATTGTTCCAGCGACTCCTTTCGGGCCCCGGGCCGGGCTGCGCTGATGGCGTCGGCTGCGGCAACGAGAAACGACTCCACGGTCTCATGCTCATCCCAGTGGTGCTCAAGTATACCCCGGTAAGAACTGTGGTTTATGCCGTGCCTCTTGGCGATTTCGGCGCCGATCTCCGCGTGGGGACCGGATACCTCGTGGGTGAGGGCCTTGCCGATATCGTGCAGCAGGCCGCCGACCTTGGCAACCTGCACGTTGGCCCCTGACTCCGCAGCCAGCATGCCAGCCAGGAGACCCACTTCCACCGAGTGCTGCAGCACGTTTTCGCCGTAGCTGTAACGATACTTCAACTGTCCCAGCAGCCGCACCAATTCACGGTCGAGTCCACTGACTCCGACTTCGAAGGTGGCCTCCTCTCCAGCCTTCATTATCGTTTGATCAATCTCGTGTTGGGCCCGGTTCACCATGTCCTCGATACGGGCAGGCTGGATGCGCCCGTCGGAGACCAGTTTCTCCAGGGCCAGGCGTGCCACTTCCCGGCGCACCGGGTCAAAGCACGACACGGTAACCGCCTCCGGAGTGTCGTCGATGATTACGTCAACTCCAGTCAGCGATTCCAGGGTCCTGATATTGCGTCCTTCGCGGCCGATGAGACGTCCCTTCATCTCATCGTTAGGCAGGGATACCACAGAAGTTGTGCTTTCGGACACGACGTCCGAGGCGAGCCTGTTGATGGCGACAGCAATGATTTTGCGGGCGTTTTCGTCGGCTCTGTCCTTGTAGTCCCGCTCCAGATCGTAGTAGCGGCGCATCAGATCGTGCTTGGCGTCATCCTCGCCGCGCCTTACGATGGCTTCACGGGCCTCCTCAACGGTGAGGTTGGCAATCCTTTCCAGGGCCTTCGTCTGCTCCGCTCTGAGTTCCTCTACTTCTTTCCGAGACTCCTCGATTTGAGATTCCCTGTCGGCAAGTTCAACCTGCCGCTTGTCCTGCGCCTCGATCTTGCGTTCCAGTTGCTCTTCCCGCTGCACATGCCTGTCTTCCAGGCGGGTGAGCTCCCGGCGTTGCTCCTTGATTTCCGCTTCGGCCTCGTTCCGGAGTTTCAGGGTCTCTTCCTGGGTCCGCAGTAGAATGGTCCTGCTTTCCTCTTTGGCCTGAGCGGTAAGGTCCCCAGCAGTCTCGTTGGCTGTCGCCAGCCGCGACGCCTGTACTCTCTGCCGGAACACCAGCCAAGTTGCTATCCCTAACCCTAGGGCCGCAAGGACGGCGAGAACAGCGATGATAACGGTAGTCATACCACCTTCCCTTTCCGCCTGTTACGCCCAAAATAGAGCAATACCTTTTTCGGTCATTGGACTTTGCTCCTATTGTGCATCGTAACCAGCGGCCTTCAAAGTGTCAAGAATGGGCACCCCGCATGCGTTACGAAAACCGTCTCTCACTTATCAATAATCCGTCGCTATTGAGCGCTAGCGCATGCTCAATTACAATGGTCAGGACTGTGTCTCACGGTCGCTCAACTATACTGCCCAATGTTACTGAGTGATTGATAATGGCTGACCAGGACTACTATGCGTTGCTGGGCGTTTCCCGCAACGCCAGTGAGGAAGAAGTACGCCGGGCCTTCCGAAGGAAGGCCATGGAGTACCACCCGGACAGAAACAAGAACCCTGACGCAGAGGAAAAATTCAAGGAGATCAACGAGGCATACCAGGTCCTTTCGGATTCAAAGAAACGCGGCCAATACGACCGCTTTGGCAAAGCCGGAGTGAACGGCGGCGCACAAGGCGCGGGCAGTCCGTTCGACGGCTTTGAGGGTTTTGGCGGGTTCGGCGACATATTCGATTCATTCTTTGGTGGAGCCTCCACTCGCGCGGCTCGGCAGCCACGGCGCGGCGGGGACCTGCAGCAACAGGTCATGTTGAGCTTCGAGGAATCCATTTTCGGGGCAAGCCGAGAAATCGAGATCAACCGACTGGAAATGTGTCACCACTGTTCCGGAGCGTGCAACGAACCGGGTACCTCGGTGGACACTTGCGCTGACTGCCGCGGCAGCGGCCAGGTGCGTCGCTCTCAGCGCAGCGTGTTCGGACAGTTCACTCAGGTTGCACCCTGCCACGCTTGCCGGGGACGCGGAAGCATCATCAGCACCCCATGCAGCGTCTGCCGCGGGGCGGGGCGGGAGCGCCGGAAACGCAAGATCGAGGTCAAGATCCCCGGGGGCATCGATCACGGCATGCAGGTTCGAATCAATGGCGAGGGCGATGTCGGAAGCGACGGAGGGGGTTCCGGCAACCTGTATGTCGGCGTAAACGTGCAGGAACACAATATGTTCCAGCGGGACGGTACCGACATCGTTTACACCCTTCCTTTGAATATCGCGGAGGCAGCTCTGGGGGCCGACAAGCTCATACCCACGGTGGATGGATTCGAAGAGGAGCTGAAATTGCCGCAAGGCACCCAGCCAGGAACCGAGTTCCGCATCCGAAACCGGGGTGTTCCTCACCTTCACTCCAACCGTCGCGGCGACATGCGGGTGTACGCCGACGTGCGTATCCCCACATCGCTCTCCGGCCACCAGAGAGAGCTGATGGAAGAACTGGCTCTCTCTCTCAATGGTGGGGGAAGGGGAAAGCCAAAGAGCCAGCGCAGAAAGAAGTCGACCCGCGCCGGCAAGAATGCCACTAAAGACTCCACGAACGTCAAGCAGGAATCGGAGCAGAAACCTGAGGATGACGCGGACGGCGATGAAAAAGGCCTGTTTGATCGAATCAAGGACGCCTTCTAGCCACGCTAGGCGCCGGACTTCCGTGCGCATACTGAACGCACCGACGCGTCTCGCAACCTAAAGCCACTATTATCACCGGCATTCTGCCTTGGAGACCCAATGCCCTGGCAAGAACTCAGCATCTCAGTCCCCCACGAATATGTCGAGCCTGTCTCTTATCTTTTCGGTCGTTATGGAAAGGGCCTCAGCACCGAGCCCCAGGGCGCCGGACGAGTGCTGTTGCGGACTTATCTGGAGTCGGCATCCAGGGAACGAATTGCGCGCATCGACGTCGGAATCCGTCTCATCAGTTCAGTTGGAGAACTCGGAGAGCTTGTAACCCGGGACCTGGACGACGACGAGGACTGGCAGAACAGCTGGAAGCAGCACTACGCGGCACTCCCAGTCGGAGAGCGGCTGATCATCAAGCCGTCGTGGGTCGACCTGGATCCCGGTGAGGCCCAGAACAGGGTCATAATAGAACTCGACCCCGGCATCGCCTTCGGCACCGGATACCATCCCACCACCTTCACCTGCATGGAAGCGCTGGAGGAACTGGTGGAGCAGGACATGCGCATTCTCGATCTGGGGACCGGCTCCGGGATTCTTACCATCACCGCCCTGAAGCTGTCCGCCGGTTCAGTGGTTGCGCTGGATATCGACGGGCAGGCCGTCACCGCCGCCCGCCGGAATTTCAGGCGGCTGCGACTTCAGGACCAGGTAACCCTGGCCAAGGGTTCCGTACCCCACCCCGCCGCTGCCGATGGCACCATCGACCTGGCGGTGGCCAACATCTCCGCACGCGGCGTGGCCGACCGGTCTCCTTTCCTGCTAAAAGCGCTGAAACCCGGCGCCATGCTCGTCGCCTCAGGCCTGCTGGCCACCCAGAGGCCCGAGGTGGAGGACGCACTGCTGGCCTTGGGTTTCATTCCGGAGCTGGAGTGGCCCATGGATGAATGGCTGACCCTGGGATACCGGGCTCCACTGCGTTGAAGCCGGAATTGAAGTCGGCTCCACATGGCCCGGGCTGGCATTCGGTTCAGGTTGCAAATGTCCAGGCAGCGTCGTAACATCTTGCTCGGTTTGTACCGTATTTCGTAACCTGTTCAATCGCCGGTTCGCCTCGAGGAACTGGCATTCAGATGGCATCACGCGGTCGGGAGGCCGCTTTTGGTGGAAAAGGTAGACCTTCAGCGCTATGAGATAACTGGCCGCCTCGGGTCGGGCGCGGACTATGATGTCCGGGCCGCCATCGACCGCGAGACGGGCGCGGAAGTGGCTTTGAAGCGTCCCGTACCCCAGGCCGTCAGCAGGAAGCAACACGGTGCCATAGAGGCCCGCACGGAGCGCCTCCTGATGGCTTACGACGTCGCTGGCGACGCTGGTGGACTCTTGGCGCCGATCCTGGGTTATACCGATTCTGCCATCCACGATGAAATCTTCGGAGATGACCTTTCGGAGCCATACATGGTTTTCGTCCAGGGAAGGGCTCCCGGGATACCCCTCCTCGGCGATATGATGTCCCGAATTACCGGCGTCCCCATCGGAGCGGGCCAGAATCTCTTCGCCGTCTACCCCCTGGTACACGCAACCGGCAATCGCCCTTTTCCGGTGCATAACCAGCTCATTGACCTGGAGCAGCATTACCTCGGTGCCGGTTTCATAGTGATGGACCTCAGACCACAGAACGTCTTCTTTCGCCCAGGGACAGGTGATGTGCAGGTCATCGACACCGGCGCCCTCGCCGGGATAGACGACCCGGCTCCCAGGGGACGGCCCCCACTGGACGTGAATGATGCCTGCCTCGAGCTACTCAAGTTCTACACCACACCCAATGAGCCGCCCCTCGACGCTTCCGGGTACCGAGATGCCCACGGCGTAAGGCCTGTGGTCAACGTACAGCAGGAGTTGAACGAAGTACGCAGGGGTCTGCTGGGCGTCAGCGATGAGGTGGCAACCGCAGCGAATTCGATACTGGAAAAGATCGAGGCGCGGTCTTATACGGATTTCGAACAGTTCCGCACAGACCTGACTGCCTACCTGACTGCCCTGCAAGACAGGAACAGAGGCGTTGCCGACTGGGATGGGACCCTGGCAGCCTGGTGGGAGTCACTGGACTGGTTACGAGGCAATTACTGGACCCGATTCATATTCGATGCCGAGACCGAGTTGGCCGCATACTCCCGATAATCGTCCGGCATCAGTTAAAATAGTAGCCAAATTATTCCCCATCTAGAGGGAAAATCCTACGGGAGACAAACAGAGGATGCCGCCATGGTTGCCAGCACTATTTCGACGCTGCAGGACAATTCAGCTCACGGCGAGGACAGTCTGCTGACTCGCGACCTTGGTAACGGGGAATTTCTGGACGTGGTCATGGACGGGGTCACCGGCCACGGCGGCGCCGAAGCCAGCCGTGAACTAAGGGAAGCACTGGAGCAGAGTCCTACAGGCAATATCGATGAGGTCTCCACTACCATTACGGACGTCAACCGGGATTTTTTTGACGTCGGAGCCGGGCGCTTCCTGTTGACCACGGTTTCTGTCGCCCTGTACCGGGGCGGGCGTCTGTACGTTGCTGCCGCCGGGGACAGCCCCATCTTCCTCGTCACCCCTGACTCCCATGAAAGACTCTGTGGGCGCCTGGGAGGGTTCCTGCACGTTGGAGTGGCTCGTGCCGTCGGCGCTGCCGCTGAATTGGGTCAGATGGTACAGAAAGACGTTACCATCGAGCCCGGGGTCAAACTCGTCCTCGCTACCGATGGAGTTACCGACAACATGGACGTCGACGAGTTGGCGGACATAGTCAGGACATCATCCACGCCAGATGAGGCCGCCGAGCGCATCGAGGAAATCATCGCGGGGCGCCTGGTCGAGGGCCGCGTTCCGGAAAAACTGGGCGTCAGGTTCCGCCGCGACGACCGAACTGCCATCATTCGGTTTTTCGAATAATTGCCCTTCAACAGGCGTGCGAGGACGGCTCCTATCGGCCGGACCTGTGCAAACTGAGAGTAGGGATTTGGACTACAACTTGTTAGCAAGGGCCGCTGATTGATAAAATCGAGCGCTGTAGACTCACGCCATCGGGCGTCCTGAGCCCAATTCGTTGCGGTGCGCGCGGAGGACGGGCAGGCCCGGATGCAGAAGTACGATCGTCCGGACAGACACAATAGCCGTCGCAAAGGAGCCACTAAGTGGGCAAAATCAACGTAGCCATCATTGGCGTGGGGAACTGCGCCTCATCCCTGGTACAGGGCCTTCACAGGTACGTGGAGATTCCGCCCGATGACGCGGTTTCCGGCGTGATGCACAATACCATCGGCGGCTATCGCATCGAGGACATAGAAGTAGTTGCGGCCTTCGACATCGACGAGAACAAGGTCGGCAAGGACCTATCCGAGGCCATTTTCACCGAGCCGAACAATACCCTGAAGTTCGCCGAGGTGCCTGCGACCGGCGTCAAGGTGGACCGGGGAATGACCCACGACGGTATCGGCCGGTACGTCTCTCACCTGGTCAGGAAGTCACCTCACTCCACGTCCGACATTACCGGTATTCTCCGCGACCGCGAGGTGGACGTGGTGATCAACTACCTGCCCGTCGGCAGCGAGCAGGCCACCAAGTGGTACGTGGAGCACATCCTCAACGCCCGCTGCGCCATGGTCAACTGCATCCCGGTTTTCCTGGCCCGCGAGGAATACTGGCGCAACCGGTTCGAGGAGCGAGGCGTTCCTATCATCGGAGACGACATCAAGTCGCAGCTGGGAGCCACCATCACCCACCGCGTGCTCACCCGCCTGTTCGAGGATCGCGGAGTCACTCTCGACAACACATACCAGCTGAATTTCGGCGGCAACACAGACTTCCTAAATATGCTGGAGCGTGAGCGTCTCACATCCAAGAAGATCTCCAAGACCTCGGCGGTCACCTCCCAGCTGGACGAGGAAATCGATCCCGACAACATCCACGTCGGACCCAGCGACCATGTTCCCTGGCTCAAGGACCGGAAGTGGTGCTACATCCGCATGGAAGGGCGGATCTTCGGCGGAGCCCCCATCAGTCTGGAGGCCAAGCTGGAGGTCTGGGACAGCCCCAACTCCGCCGGCGTGGTGGTCGACGCCATTCGATGCGCCAAGCTGGCCATGGACCGGGGTGAGGGCGGTGCCGTCGTGGGACCCAGCTCCTATTTCATGAAGTCTCCACCCATCCAGTACACGGATGACGCGGCCCGGGATCTCACGGATTCGTTCATCGCCGGAGACGGGAACCGTCCGAGAACTCCTCAAACGGTGGAGGAGCCGTCCGGCTAGAGCTGAAAAGTCATGCCTCGGACTCCCGATTCAAAGCCGGGCCGGGAGGTATGCCATTGAAGATTGCCCTGGTGTCGCCTTACGACTTCACCTGGCCCGGTGGCGTAACCATCCATGTGTCCCAGCTGGCCAGGGAATTGGGCAAGTTGGGTCATGAAGTGCAGGTGCTGGCGCCCCATTCACCCTCCCGTGAATGCCAGGACAGCGACCTGTTGGTGCCATTGGGCCGCTCCGTTCCCCTGCCCAGTGGGGGCTCCATCGCCCGCGTCTCCCTTTCCTGGTGGCTGGCGCGGAAGGTCAGGGCTCTCCTGGAGAGGGAGCAGTACGACATCATCCACCTCCACGAGCCCATGGCGCCCATCCTTCCTCTCACCGTTCTCGAGTATTCGAACACGGTGAACGTGGGCACATTCCACGCCTGCCATAACCGGCACCACCTCTACCGGATGAGCCAGCCGTTCATCAAGAGATGGCACCAGCGCCTCCATGGCAACATCGCCGTCTCACCGGCAGCTCGGCATTATGTTCAATCCACCTTCCCCGGCAACTACGAGATCATTCCCAACGGTATTGACGTGGACCATTTCTCCCAGAAGGCCGAACCCTGGCCGCAGTACCAGGACGGCAAGACGAACATCATCTTTGTGGGCCGGCTGGAAAAACGAAAGGGTTTGCGTTACCTGTTGGAGGCCTACGGGCAGCTCCGGTGGGACACTCCCAACCTGCGCCTCATCGTGGTGGGGCCCGGGAACCCGGACAAGGACTCTTACCAGGTCCTCAGCTCCCGGAACCTGCCTGAGGTGGAGTTTGTGGGTCGGGTTCCCTACGACGACCTGCCCCGCTACTATGCCTCCGCCGACATTTTCTGTTCCCCGGCGACGGGCGCCGAGAGCTTCGGCATTGTCCTGCTGGAAGCAATGGCGGCGGGCAAGCCCGTGGTGGCCTCCGACATCGAAGGTTACCGTGGCGTGCTTACCGACGGGGAGGAGGGCCTGCTCTTCAGGAACAAGGACGTGGGATCCCTGGCCACAGCGCTGGAGGATCTTATACGCGATCCCCAACGGCGGGCGCTCATGGGACAGCGGGGCCGGGCCACGGCCGAGAAGCACCGGTGGCAGGTGGTAGCCGGACGCGTTGAACAGTACTACGAGGCCTGTCTGCAGGAAGTGCATGGCGCTTCCGGGTTCAATGCCGCCTAATGCAGCGGCTGGGTAGAGAACAGCTTAGGGGCGCACTGCGCAGCTACCTCGAAGAACCCGGCGCGCGCGCGTTCAGGGCCGTCGGCTTTTCCCCCAACGGAATCACCCTGCTGGGCTTCGCGGTCTGCGTCGTCTCCGCCTGCCTGGTGGCTTACGGCTGGCTGGTCTGGGGCGGGGCGGTGTTCCTGGCCGGCGGAATCCTCGATCTGTTCGACGGGGCCCTTGCCCGTCTGACCGGTAAGGCAACGCCCTTCGGCGCGCTCCTGGACTCGGTGTTTGACCGGCTGGGAGAGGCAGCGCTCTTCGTGGGCCTGGGAGTCTACGTCCTCAGGGCCGACGTGGCTGAGGACTACCGGGCATTTTTCCTCATCGCCTTGCTGCTGGCCCTTGTGTTTTCGCAAGGCGTCAGCTATCTCCGGGCCCGTGGCGAGGGTCTCGGGGTATTCACCCGGGCCGGTGTGATGACACGCACGGAGCGAGTGATCCTGCTTGGCGCCGCCCTGTTGCTGTCCTGGATACCGTGGCTGCTGATGGGCGTCCTGGTCGCCATTGCCGCCGTGTCCTGTTTCACCCTCTTCCAGCGCATGTTCACCATCCGGGACATGCTGGACAAGGAAGGCTAGCCTTCGGTCCAATCTTGGCACACCCGGTGCCGAAACAGGACTGCCAGCGGGGTGGCTAAGCCTTTGCGGGCCGTGTAAACTGGCCCCATCCACTGCCGCAGGGGACCAGAACCCATGGCTACCGCGCAACAGGACCTGATTCCGCCACAGGAAAAGCCACGTCTGAAGCGGGAATTCCGCAAGCACCTCAAGGCTGATGTGCTTCTGCGGATGTACACGCAACGCCCGTCGCCCATCGCGATTCCGGGTCGCGAATGCCGCTACTGCCCACAGACGTTGCAACTGATGGAGGAACTGGTGTCCCTTTCGCCGAAGCTGACCCTGGAAACCGTGGAGTTTCACCTCGAGAGGGAAAAAGCGCAGGAGGACAGCATCACCCGCATTCCAGCGGTGGTGATGGGAGCAGGCTCCGGGAAGTGGGTCAGATACTACGGCCTGCCCCTTGGCTACCAGCTACCGGTGCTGGTTGAAATTACCAAGGCGCTTTCCCGGGGCAGCACTCGCCTTTCCGTCAATTCCCGGAAGCAGCTGCGACGGGTGGAGAAGCCGGTACATCTCCAGGTATTCGTCACGCCGGGGAGCGAGACCTCGGCGGGGATGGCGCTTCTGGCGCAATCAATGGCCGTGGAAAGCGCCAACATCCATACCGACGTGATAGAGGCGGAGGAGTTTCCCGACCTCGCCCGTCGATACGGGGTACGCCAAGTGCCGCTCACTGTAATCAACGAATTCAGCACCGTGGCCGGAATGGTCTCAGAGGCCGAGTTGCTGGACAAGGTGCTCCTGGTGGGACTGGAAACTCCGGGCGACTCCTGATGGAGCCGCCGGAGCGATAGTACCTCACGCAGTGTTGACGTTTTCAGCGGCTGAAATGGCCGAATTCAATTCATACCAAGACTAGGAGAACTTACCGTGCCCAACGAACTCAGGGGCGACATGAACGGGCAGGGCCTGCGAGTCGGAGTCGCGGTCGCCCGTTTCAACGAGATAATTACCAAGCAACTGCTCGACGGGGCGCTGGAGACCCTTGGCCGCTGCGGCGTGCGCGACTCGGACATCACTGTGGCCTGGGTCCCGGGATCCTTCGAGTTGCCCGTGGTGGCCCGAGCCTTTGCCAAAAGCGGCCGCTTTGACGCAGTGATATGTCTCGGCGCCGTAATCCGGGGTGAGACCACGCATTACGACATGGTGGCCGGTCAGGCACAGGGCGGCGCGGGGTCCGTCAGCATGGACACCGGTGTGCCCACGATCTTCGGCGTGCTGACCACCGAAAACATGGAGCAGGCCCTGAACCGCGCCGGCGGCAAGTCCGGCAACATCGGGACCAACGCAGCCCTCGCCGCGGTGGAAACGGCATCGGTGCTCACCGCCATCAATACGGCGTAACTGCCTCCGAGCGCGTACCCGGTGCTGTGGGAGCGGCATCTCTCAATGCAACGTCCCGGCGGCAGAGGTCTACCAGAGGCGGTCAAATGAGGGCTGCCGGTCAAGTCAAGCGTGAATTTTCATCGGACGAGTTATGACGCAATTCGGAGTTACCATCCCCAATAACTGGGGAGTTTCGGACCCAAATGAAGTCCTCAACCTGGGCCCGGAGGCGGAACAGCAGGGGTATGACTCCATCTGGGTGATGGACCACCTGTTCAACACCGGCTACATCCGGGAGAGGCTTGAGGACCGTCCTTACTATCACCCAATGGCCATGCTGTCGTACATGTCTGCGACCACCAGCAGGGTTGCCCTGGGTACGTCGGTGCTGGTGCTCCCCTACCACAACCCGGTGGAACTGGCCAAGTATGCCGCCACGCTGGACCAGATGTCCGGGGGCCGGGTCACGTTGGGGGTGGGCGCCGGCGCAATGACCGAGGAATTCGAGGCCCTCGGCATCCCGATGCGTGAGCGCGGATCGTTGACAAATGAGTCCATCGCCATAATGAAGGAGTTGTGGACCAACAACAGGCCGGAATACCACAGCCGCCGCTGGGATTTTGAAGACCTGTACTTTTCCCCCAAGCCGGTGCAGCCTTCGATTCCGCTCTGGATTGGCGGCTCATCTCCCGGAGCGATGCGCCGGACTGCCCGGGTGGGCGACGGTTGGCACCCGACAGGCCTGTCACCCGAGGACTTCGCCATCGGCAAGGCTGAGTTGGCCTCCCTGGCGCAAGCGGCAGGCCGGGATGTGTCCGACATCACCATGTCGACGCGAGTCGAGGTCGAAGTGCACGGGGGCCCATCGAGCCAGCGCGCCTCGTCGCGCTCGCGGCTACCCGGCGATGATCCCGGAGCCATGAGGGCAGGCATCGAGGCCTACCGGGAGGCGGGCGTGGAGCACATGGTGCTGGCCCTGAATTCGGGGGACGTCCCCGCGCTCCGCCGGCTCATGGCGCTCATCGCCGATGAGGTGCTCCCGACCTTTCGCTAGCTGGCGGTGCGTTTTCTGTTAGGACGATTCCGGAGCCACTTTTCCAGTGGCTCCCGGTGAGGCCGCCAGACAAACGGCGTCTTGAACGGATATCCTCCGGATGCCCTCAGAGCGGGTACACCTAAGCAGCTATCTCAAAAGTCCCCACTCCCTTGAGGGTGAGGGGTGAAATGGCTGTAAAAAGAAAGGTTCAGGGAAAACAAACACTCGATTTGAGATAGATTCCAAGAACTGGGCAACCTGGCCGGCGACTGGCATTTCAGCGGTCCTTTTTGCGCTGGTCCAGGAACTCCTCCAATGCCAGGCGATCTTCCTCCAGCCTGGCCATACGTTCAGCATCGGTGAGGGTGGCGCCGTAGTGAGCGTCCTGGAACTCATCGACGATCCGGGAGACGGGGTCGGCGGGCAGTATCCCTGAAAGGTCGCGCTGGTGCTCCCTCGGTGTCGCCGACGAGTCCTTGGGACGGCCGACGCGTCTCGCCATCTCCAGCAGGGCGTGGTAGTAGTCGCGCGGTGTGGCAAATATGCGATTCCGTCTCCGCGACCCTCCCCACCTGCCAGCAAAGATGCCACCCAACGCCTCGTTAACGTCATCTCCGGCACGGCTCAGGCTGAACAGCGACTCCCGGACCTCGACAACCTGGCCGCCTCCACCCTGCCGACGGCGGCTCCGAAAGAGCCAATAAACGATACCCACCGCGGCCAGGGAACCGAAGGCGACAGCGATCCACTGCAGAACAGTAAGCAACAGGTTCCCTTCAGTATCGGCCTCGGCCTCCCTCAGGCTTTCGTGGAACTCGTTGATCCGTCGTTGCGCCTCCAGGAGTCCATCGAAATCGCCGCCGCCCATGAGCTGGGAGAACCAGTTTCCCACGCTGACCAGCCCCCCGGCGATAAACCCCACCAGCATCAGCACTGGCTCCAGGATCCTCAGGCCGACCGCGCCGATCAGGCCTGTAACCGCCCTGCTGACGTCGTCAAGCCCGCCCAGGCCCAGGCCACTGATCAGCAGACCCAGCAGCAGAACGCCCGCCACACAGGCCACGATGGGCCAGAGCCACTGCCGGGGCATTTCTCGATTCTCGCCTCCGTCCGCAGAGAACCTGGCCAGGGCCATTCCCAAGAGACCCACGGTGAAGAAACCGATTACGAAGAATCCGCTGACGATCCGGCCTTCGGTGGCAGCATCGATCAGGGCCGCGACGAGCAGGGTGATCATCCCTATCTGAAAGGCAGTTCGTACGGAATCGAGGGTTGCCTCCTCGCGGGAGACCTGCACCCCGCGCCACCAGGTGATGAGCAGAAAAATGACCGAGCCAATGAACAGTCCCAGGCCGCCCGGGTCCTGGGGAATAAGAAGCCCGAAGGGCAGAAAGGGAAGACCGGCGTTCCACGCGACTAGGACCAGCAGAGAGGGCACCCCGACTGCCATTCCAATCACCCCCCTGAGCACCGGGGTGATCTGCAGCCCCAGCACCCAGAGGGACAGGCCATAACTCCAGGCAAGGGCCACAAATACCAGCCAGAAGGGCAACTGCAGCTGTTCCAGCCTGACCAGGCTGGAAACCGTCGAGAATACCAGGTACAGGACACAGCTCTCCAGGAAGAGATCCACCGCAGTCACTGACCTGATGCGCCAG
Organism: Dehalococcoidia bacterium; assembly: GCA_963664175.2. Classification (GTDB taxonomy): domain Bacteria; phylum Chloroflexota; class Dehalococcoidia; order Lucifugimonadales; family UBA3495; genus VXOI01. Next base: position 36,266 of record CAXXOI010000041.1, on the reverse strand, counting down.
TATGGCCTCACCCTTGCCCTCGTTCCTGTATCTGTTTCACAACTTCACGCGGAAATTGATCCGTCGTTCTCCCCGAAGCGGGTGTCGGGAATGCCTGGGCCCGGGCTGGCTTCATCCATTGCTTCGCCCAGGATATCAGGCTCCCCAGTCCAGTCAGTGCGATCCTCGGGCAGCTGGTCGAGGAGATGGCCGATGTTGAATACGGGAATATCAGCGATTCGTTCCGGCGCCTCGCCATCCCCTGCATAGATCACGCTGAGCCGGTATCCACCCTCAGCAAAGGCAGCCAGCTGTTCGGGGATGGAGTCGGTCAGGGCGGCAGTTATGAAAACCACGGTGGCGCCGGGAGGCAGGTTGTCCCGTTCCGACCGGAACACGTTGGGCAGCATCGAAACCACGTAGGGAGCCGCCATTGCCAGTGCCTCGAGGGTCATCGTCAGTTGCTGCGAGGAGGCGCCCACGGGAACGCTCAGCCATTTCCCGGAGTAGGAGGCCACGGCGTTGGAAATGAGACCGTAGCTGTAGCCCCGCCGGTCAGCCAGCACCGTGGCTGAGGCAGCGGCAGTGACGGCGCGCTCGAACAGCCGCCTGTTGGTACCAAGCCAGACAAAGTCGCTGGTCGAGCCATTCAGGGCCACGACGATGTTCATTGACACTGAAGGTTCAAAGATCCGTGTTTGCAATCTCCTGGCCCTGGCGGTCGCCTTCCAGTCGATGTGCTTCATGGGGTCCTCGGGAAGATAGTCCCTGGTGCCACGAAACCTGGTGGTGTCGTGAAAGAGCGGCAGCCCGCCATGGGATACACCGAAGGGGTGTTGCGGGGGAGGGACCAGGCTGTCAAGGTCGATCACCCGTGGATACACCAGCACATCGCTGACACTCGACTGGCGGGTTTCCGTCGAAGCGAATCCAAATATGTCGCCGCTCCGCATCCGCACCGGGCCGATGCGGTGGTATCCCCTGCGGGCACAGAGCATCCTGAAATTCCAGGTGGCCCGCTGGTACGGCAAGAGTGAGGTGGTGATGCTGTAGTGGCGGTTGGTCTCGAGGCTGGCGCCGCGTACAACCGCGCCCGGGAGTTCCAGTCCCTCCGGAAACGGGTCCTGCGCCTCAACCCAGATCAGGGGAAGCAGTTTGTCGTTGGTCAGGGAAACGGAATAATCTACAGTGTCGCCAATGAAGGCACGACGTCGGCCCGTATTACGTTCGAATGAGACCTTTCGAAAACAGTACCGCTCCCACAGCCGTGCCGTCATCCAGACCACAACGACCATTGAGCCGACCACCAGCAGGAGGCCGCTGCTGGCCAGCAGGCCAACAACCACAAGCAGCCCGCTGATCACCGGCCACAGCTCGTGCCTCATACCGCCCGGCCCGGCCTAAACGGGCACCTCCACCCGGGAAAGCAGCTCATGCACCACGTCCTCCTGGGTTCGGCCCCTCAGCCGGGCCTGGGAGGTGAGAATTGTACGGTGGGCCAGGGCGTAGGGCGCCAGGACCTTCACGTCATCGGGGGAAACATACTCCCTGCCCCGGATGGCGGCAAAGGCCTGGGAACAGCGGTACAACCCCAGGGTGGCCCGTGGGCTCACACCCAACTCCACATCATCGTGGTGACGGGTCGCCTGGGCCAGCCTCACAATGTAGTTGCTCAGGACGGGGTCGACGTATATCTGCCTGACAGCCGCCTGCGTTTCCGTCACACCGCCGCCATCGGCAACCGGCTGCAACGAGTCGATGGGATTGCCCGAATTGAAGCGGGCCAGCATCTGCACCTCCTCGTCCTCATCCGGATATCCCATTCGCAGGCGAAGCATGAACCGGTCCAACTGGGCCTCGGGCAGCGGGAAAGTCCCCTCCAGCTCGATGGGATTCTGCGTCGCAACCAGGAGAAACGGCTGGGGGAGGGAAATGGTCCGGTCGTCCACGGTCAGCTGCCCTTCAGCCATTGCCTCCAGCAGTGCCGATTGGGTGCGCGGCGTGGCGCGGTTAATCTCGTCGGCCAATACAACCTGGGCCAGGATGGGGCCGGGCCGGAACTCAAACTCACTCAGCTTCTGGTTGTAAAAGTGCACCCCGGTGATGTCCGACGGCATCAGGTCCGGGGTACATTGAATGCGCCGGAAACTGCAACTGAGGGATTCAGCCAAGCTGCGGGCGAGGGTGGTCTTTCCGATACCCGGGACGTCTTCGACCAGTATGTGCCCGCCACTCAGTACTGCCGCCAGGAGAAGCTCAATAACCTGACCCTTTCCGACCAGAACCCGCTCCATGCTGGCCCTGACGGTGGCGGCCATCGCGGCGACGTCGGCCATTGCTGTCCCGGTTTCGACTGGGCCGGAATCAGCCACTGATTCCCCGGTTTCGCCTCGAATCATAACTGAAGTTCACAGGGACGCCCGGGAGTGTGTCGCCCGTGTCCGCAATAATCAAGCAAGATCGGCGGAAGGGCCCGCGTTCTCACGGGACACAAAGTCCTCGGCTTCTCTGAGGTCCTTGAACGAGTCGATGCTGGTCCAGTAGGACCTGGTACGGAATGCGGCGATCCTTCCGGACTCCGCCATGTGCGGGAAGGTCGAAACCTCGTGATCTCCCAGATCGGGAAATTCCGCGAATACATCTCGGTCTATCACGTAAACGCCACCGTTGATCCAGTGCGGCAGTTCAACTTTCTCACGGAAGCCGACCACGCCTCCCCTGTCATCCATGTCCACAATTCCGTATGGGCTGATCATGGGAACCGCCAGGAGTGTGGCGCAGGACCCGTTGACGCGTGCAGGGGAGGCACAGTGGAAATCGATGATTTCCGAAAGCGGTTGACGGGTGATGATGTCGCCGTTGGTAACCACGACTGGCTCGTCCCCGTCGCCGACAAAGGGAATGCCCTGCTTGATTGCCCCGCCCCGACCCAACGGGGAGCTCTCAATGCTGTAGGCTACATTTACCCCGTACCTTGAGCCGTCGCCGAAATGAGACCTGATGGATTCCCAACGGTAGCCCACGAGGAACACCACGTTCTCGACGCCCGCCTCTTTAAGCCATTCGATCTGGTGTTCAAGGATCGGTCGTCCGGCAACGGGAGCCATTGGTTTCGGCACCCTGTCAGTAAGTGGCCGCAGACGCTCTCCCTTTCCGCCGGCGAGAACTAACGCATACATACCAACGCACACCCTTGGTGTCAGCAGACCATCATTTAGGTGGCTAATATACCCGCGAGCCGGATGAGGGTCAAACCTGTAACGAAATTCGCCCGCTCCGCCTCAATAACGACTGTATAATTCATTCAGGCCACAGTTGTTTTTGTCGCCCATTATGATGACGCGACTGAACCCGGCCTGCGCCCGAGCCGCGCATTCGGGCCAACACAAGGGAGGACAGCACCTAATGGACTACGAAATCCTTCACAAACCATCCTATGCGCTGGCTATGATCAGGATGAATCGCGGTGAGCAGATCCAGGCGGAAACCGGTGTCATGGTCAGCATGTCGGACACCATCAAGATGGAGACAGGCACGCGAGGTGGAATCTTCGGCGGCCTGCGCCGGTCGGTCCTGGGAGGGGAGAGCTTTTTCGTAAACACCTTCACCGCCGAGCAGCAAGGCGAGGTGTCCGTCGCGCCATCCCTGCCGGGAGACATCGAGGTTATGGAACTGCGGCACGAGACGGTGATGGTCCAGTCGGGCTCCTTCCTCGCCGCAACCATGGACATCGAGGTCGACTCGCAATGGGGAGGCGCAAAGTCCTTCTTTTCCAAGGAAGGACTATTCCTGTTGCGCTGTTCCGGACGAGGGCTATTGTTCATTTCCTCGTACGGCGCAATCCACCGCATTGACCTGGCGCAGGGTGAGCGCTACACGGTGGACAACGGCCACATGGTGGCATTTGACGAAAGTGTCAGATACGAGGTGGGACGCTCTGGAGGATGGAAGACCACCCTGTTGAGCGGAGAAGGCTTAGTCTGCAAGCTGGAGGGCCCCGGCCGCTTCTTCATGCAGACCCGCAGCGAAGATGATTTCCTTAGCTGGATCATCCCCAAGTTGCCCAAGAGAGGCTAGTTGTGCGAAGTATTTGTATTGATGGCTAAACTTGGCTGTAACGATCAGGGCTCACGCAAGGGATGCCCCTACCAGTCGGAGGCTGTCCCGCAGGGGCAACCTTTGTGGTTGCCCTCGTTGCCCATCATTTCAAAGCAGTTGGTCCAATAGCTGCTCCAGTCAGTGAATCCTGATCCCGCCGCCTTCCACCCGGCATTGCATCGTTGATTCCAGGCACGCTAGGCGTTTCCTAGCGCAGGCGGCGGCCTGGGCCACCGCAGCTGGCTGGTCGGGGAGGAGTACGCCGATCACGGTCCCGCTGTGGGCAACGTTCACTCCGTAGGCACCGACCTCGGCGGAAAGGGCCAGTACATCGTCCAGGTGCGGATTGAAGGAGACCTCCTGGTTGGCTATGGCGCTGATGGTCGCTCCCTTGCCTATGTGCAGCGGATTTCCCCGCAGCAGCCCGGTCTCGATCAGGGACACCGCCTCGGACATCCTGGGCCCCTGGGACTTCAGTGCCGTGTCGCGAGCTACGCTGTTGCATTCCCGGTTGTATTCCAGGGTATCCACCACGCCGCCGAAATCCAGCACCAGGACGCGCATGGGCGGCGGCTGACCCAGAGCACGGGCAATTCTCCCCTCGCGATGGTCGAAGACGACGATTCCGGGAAACATGACCCCGTCGCTGGGCTCCACACCCAGGGCTATTTCGGCAATTTGATCCGACTGCAGCAGTCGGCCGACAGCGGAGGCTGTTGCCGCAATGCTGGCGACCACATCCGCCGTACTGCTGGCCATTCCCTTTCCCCGCGGGAGTCCGGATTCCAGCGAGAGCCGGCCATCCACGCCCGTCTCGTTCAGGAATTCCAGCGTCGCCTCCACGGCCCGTGCGGCCTTGGGAGAGTCGGTCGGCGCCACGACATTCCCGTCGCCAGGCAGCAGACTCACTGTCGCGGTGCTCCGTATATCAATCGGGCAGGTGACCAAGCACAGGACGCCGTCCAGCAACCCTTGGGCCAACTCGCCGCAGGTGCCTGGCGCCGATGCCGTTCCAATCCGGAGGTCCTCGTGGCCTGACATCAGGGGAGGGACGTCCTATCGCCGCCGAAGGGGCCACCGGCGAAAGGAGCCGCACCCATGGCTTTCAGGTCCATGGCCAGCCCGGCGATCAGCATGTAGGCCCTGTCGGCACGCGCCGCAAACATCTGGTTCACTCGTCCCTGGACGTCCCGGAATTTCCGGCCCAGCGGCGACGAAGGCACCAGGCTGAGGCCCACCTCGTTGCTCACGACTATCCATGTCGCGGATGAACTCTCGTATACCTCCAGCAACTCACTGGCAGCCGTCAGGATTTCCTGCTCGGCGTTAGGGCTGCCCTCCCCTGCCAGCAGCATGTTGCTGATCCAGAGGGTGAGACAGTCCAGCAGGCAAGTGTCGTACCCTTCAAGCGCCGGGCCCACTGCCGACGGCAGGGCCAGAGGCTCCTCCAGCGTGTCCCACTCGGCAGGTCGCTGGCGCCGGTGCATGTCGATGCGCTGGCTCATTTCGTCGTCGAACGCCTCGGCGGTGGCCACGTAGAGCACTCGGCCGCCTTCCCTGGCGAGCTGTTCTGCAAAGGTGCTCTTGCCTGACCGGGCGCCGCCCAGCACGAAAATCAGCTGCTTGGGCAATGATCCCCCGTTTTGGCGAGCACGGTCCCCAGCGCTTCCGCCAGCCTGCGGTTATCCTCCATAGTCCTTATTCCCACCCTGATGTACTCAGGAAGGCCGAAGGAACTACAGTCTCGCACGCAAACACGGTGTTCCGAAAGCAGAGCGGCACGGATATCGCTGGCACTCCCAACGTTGAGGAGCAGGAAATTGGCCGCAGCGGGAGGACAGTCAATGCCAAGTGTCGCTGCGACCTTCCTAAGGTACTCCTTACCCTGCTCCACGATCTGCCTTCCCCTTGCGACGTGCCCCCCATCGGAGAGCGCGGCGATCCCGGCGGCTTGGGCAGCCGCATTCACGCTCCAGCTGTACTGGAACCGCCGCACCTGCCCGACAACCTCCTCCGATGCCAAGAGGTAGCCGAGTCGCAGGCCCGTCAGGGCGTAGTCCTTGGTCATCGAACGCAGCACCACCACGTTGTCCAGCGACAGAAGGGGAGTGGAGTCCCAGCGTTCCTCGACAAATGGAAGGTAGGCCTCGTCGATGATCAGCACACCCACGCCCTGCAGCGCCTTGGCAACACTCCGGACCTCGTCCTGCCCCAGATAGACGCCGGTCGGGTTGTTGGGGTTGCACAGAAAGACGATGGCCGGCGATAACTCTGCGATGCATTCGATGGCTTTCGGAATATCCCAGTGGAATCTTGCGTCAGGCGGCCCCTCATCCGAGGGACGAAACGAGACAGGCTCCACTCCTTCGTTGCGACAGGCCGCCACATATTCGCCAAAGGTTGGAGCGAATATTAAAGCCGTGTCATCCGGGGACAGGAAAGCCCGAGCCAGAAGGTGTATCAGCTCTGTGGATCCGTTGCCCGGCAGGACGTTCGCGGAGCTGACTCCTGTGGCGTGCCCAATGGCATTCCTGAGATCGAGGCATTCGGGATCCGGATATGCGGCGAGGTTTACCCGCTGTGCGGCCTCCAGCGCCACCTGCGACGGGCCCAGGGGGTTGATGCTGGCGCTGAAATCCGTGACATCCTCGGGACGAAGTCCCAGCGCAGCCAGTTCCGAATAGTTCAGGCCGCCATGCACCGGCCTCTGTTGTCTGCTTGGCAAGTCCACTGGAATCAACCCGCCACAACCCCGCGCAGGGCCAGCACTCCCAGGGCCATCAGCGACCCGATGGCAGCCACCACCAGGGCTACCTTCACGGACTGGCTGATGTGCCGGGGATCCGGGTCATCCAGCCCATCGCCGATGCGGTAGTGACCTGCCTTTTCAAGGGCCACGCCCAAGAGACCGGACATCGCGCCGATGGTCCAGCCAGCGTTGGGGCTTGCTGTCAAGCGCCGTCCCTCCCACAGACAACGCAACCCCCGCCCGGCGGGCAGGCGGCACAGGGCGCCGGAGAGGACGATGAGTCCTGCGCTCATGCGCGCCGGGACCAGGTTCATCACGTCGTCCAGTCTGGCAGAAGCCTTGCCGAGATATTCGTACTTTCCCCTGTATCCGATCATGCTGTCCAGTGTGTTCACCGCCCGGTATGCGAAAGCCCCCGGCAATCCCAGCAGGGCGAACGCCAGCCAAGGGCCGATGTAGCTGTCCGTAGTATTCTCCGCCACCGACTCGATGGCAGCCGCCGAGGCCAGGGACCTGTCGAGCGAACCGGCGTCCCGGCTGACCAGGCTGCGCAGCTCGTGCCGGGCCTCGCCGATGCTGCCTTCGTCCATAGCATCCTTAACGCCAATCCCGGCCTGAGCCAGTCCCTTGACGGCAAAGGTGGTGCTCAGAAGCACTGTCTCTCCCACCAGGTAGGGTATCGTGCCCAGCTCCCGCAGGCCGTTGGCTGCCACCCAGGCCACCCCACCGAACAGTGCCGGAACGGCCACGGCCATCACAGCGCCCCAATTGAGAGCGAGCCACCTTGACTCGGGAGACGGCCCCACCCTCTCCATCCAGGAGACGATACGGCCCATCCAGACCACCGGGTGCAGTCGGTTGGGCAGCTCTCGCAGTGCAAGGTCCAAGACCAGCGCCAGAACCAGCGCTCCTGCGTCAAGATACCATTCTCCGGGAAATAAGCGCCACTCCATTTACAGTGATCGACATCCTCACCACGACCATTCGTGGAGAGGCCGCAGAAAGTTCGAGGACACCGCGAAGGCCAGGATGGCCGCACCTATCAGTACCATTGCCTCCACTGCCTCGTTGACCGCTCCGTAAACGTCACCGGTCACTCCTCCCAGGAGACGCGACGCCCACCACGCCAGCGCTGCCGCCACGACGGTCGCCAGGGCCAGCAGGGCCAGTCCGCCCGGTCCCGCCAAGGCCACTGTCGCGGCCACGGCCACAACCAGTCCCGCCAGCAGTTGCCTCTTTTTCCACGCCGCAGGCACGGAGCGCCATCGTGCACCGTGCCGGTCAGTAGGTGCGGCGGCGGGCTGGAAGGGCACCCCGATCCCCTGCGTCCTAGCGTACGGAAAGAACTCCAGCACCAGCAGCATTCCCCAGCGCGACAGGCACGGAAACAGCAAGAGAAGCCAAAAGCGTACCGGCATGGGCAGCGCCATGATAGCAGCAACCTTCAACAGGAGCAGGCTCACTGCTCCCACCACGGCGAACGCTCCCACGTGGGAGTCCCGCAGTATCGCCAGCCGTCGCTCGCGGTCGAAGCCGCCGAACAGAGCATCGCAGCAATCCATGAACCCGTCGAGGTGGAGGGCGCGGGTGAGAGCGGCAAGAACCACAACGAGAATCGATGCGGACAACGCAGGGGGGAAATGGCGGCTCTCGTCGGAGAGGAGAGGATAACCCCACTGCATCAGGAGGTCGAGGCAGGCCAGGACCAGCCCCAGCAGGAGCCCGACCACCGGAAACCATCCTCTCGCCGATTCCAAACCTCCGGAGCTTACCGAAGGGGGAGCGACCGGCAGGATGGTCAGGAACCCCAGGGCCGCCCTCATTCCAACCAAGGGGCCGTTCACGTTGCTTGCGCTCTAACTCTGGTCAGGCTCGTCCTCCGGTTCTCTATCCGACACCCCCGCCTCGGCGAAAGTGGCCATTTCGGACAGCGTAGCGGCGGCGGCTTCGATGATCGGCATTGCCAGTGCCGCACCCGTTCCCTCACCCAAGCGCATTCCCAGGTCGAACAGGGGCTCCAGCTCCAGGGCGGCGAGGGCAGCGCGGTGTCCTCGCTCTGCCGAGACGTGGGACCCGAGCATGAAGTCTCGGGAATTCGGACACATGGCGTTGGCTACCAGGGCGGCGGCGCTGGAAATGAAACCGTCAACCACCACCGGGCGGCGCATCATGGCTGCGCCGACGATCACGCCGGCCAGGACGCCGATCTCGAATCCGCCGACCTTGGATAGCAGGTCGATACCGTCAGACGGATCGGGGGAGTTGACCTCCAGCGCGGTGCGTACCACACCGGCCTTGTGCTGCAACTCCTCGGGGTTGCGTCCCGTGCCCTCTCCTGTGGTCTGTTCGGTATCCAAATGGGTAACCGCAGCCGTGATGGCGCTAGATGCTGTGGTGTTACCGATACCCATGTCGCCGGTGGCCAGCAGGTCAACGCCCGATTCGATCACCTCCACCGCAAGGTTGATTCCGGCCTCCAGGCACTGCGTCGCCTGCTCGCGCGACATCGCCGGGCCCTGGCTCATGTCGGCCGTGCCCCTGCCGATCTTGAGCATACGTAGCTCCGCGCTGTCGGGAAGATCGGCGGCGACTCCGGCGTCAACGATCACCTGGCGTATCCCCAGGTGGCGGCAAATGGCGCTGATGGCTGCGCCTCCACCAAGGAAGTTGAGCACCATCTGGGCTGTGACTTCCTGAGGGTAGGCGGTAACTCCCTGGGCGACCACCCCGTGGTCTCCGGCAGCAATGATCACCGCCTTGCCGCCAATGGCCGGCCTCTCGGTGCCGAGGATGCCAGCCAGCCTTATGGAAAGATCCTCCAGGCGACCAAGGGCGCCCGGCGGCTTGGTCAGGTTGCCCTGCCTAGCCTCCGCCCGGGCCATTGCGGCAGTATCCAGACTCCCTGTGCGTTCCAGAGCCTGCGCGAGTGTGACCCTGACACCAGACGCCATGGTGTACTCCATGCCTCGAAAAATTCGCGGCCTTCAAAGATTGGCTGATGAACTCACGCCGATGGCCCAATCAGCCATACCTGGGGTGATCCTGTAGCGGGGTCTATGTGTACGTCCGTCTCAACGCCGAAGGTGCTTCTGAGATTCTCCGGGGTCAGGACCTCAACCGGGCTGCCCTCATCGGCGATCCGCCCGTCGGACATGAGGGTCAGCCGGTCGCAGTAGCGGCTGGCAAGGGATACGTCGTGGAGTGCGACAACCACGGCCACCTGCCTGGCGGTCACTTCCTCCCGCAGTGTCTCCATGATCGCGAGACGGTGGCGAAGATCCAGGCTGGCCGAGGGCTCATCCAGCAGGATGACACCGGCCTGCTGGGCCAGCGCCCGCGCCAGAATCACGCGCTGGCGTTCGCCGCCGGACAGGCGGTCGAGTTGGCGTTCTTCGAATTGCGCTGTATCGGTGCGGGCCATTGCGGTCAGCGCGATGTCCCGGTCCTGCCTTCCTTCGAGCTCAAAGCGACCCAGGTGGGCGTATCGGCCCATGAGAACCGTTTCGATAGCAGTAAAGGGGTGTGTCGCGTCGTGCTGGGGCATAAACGCAATGCGGCGGGCCCTCTGCCCCGAGTTGAGCCCCTTCAGCGGTTCATCGTCGATCCGCACGTCTCCCGATTCCGGACGGAGCAGCCCCGCCAGCACGCGGAGGAGCGTGCTCTTCCCCGCGCCATTGGGGCCGATGAGGCCCGCCACCTCGCCGGCGCGGGCCTCGAATGACACCGATTTCAGGATGGGGTTGCCCCCGAGCCGGACCGAAACGTCCTTGGCCGACAGGACGACCGTGCTTGCGCTTTTAGCCAGTTCTGAGCTTGTCGAGAGGGTCAACTGCTCACTCCCCGAGGTATGGCTCGAAGTCCGTGAAAGTCACGTCGGCAAACAGGTCTGGGAAGAGAATTTCTGCCGTTGATTCTATGCCCCGCACGTTCCAGTGAGACAGGGTGATGTGCTTCGGGGCATCCATGATGTGGACCTCGCCGTTGGCAATGGCGGGCACTTCTGCCAGCACCGGGTCGTTCAGCAGATCGTCGCGCAGCGAGGTGCCGCCATCGCCGCCCTGGGGGATGATAATGAAGTCGGGGTTCATGGCCGCGACGGACTCAGTGCTGATCGTCTGGAACCCATCAATGCCGTCACGCGCCGCCGCGTTCAAGCCACCGGCGGACTCGATGATTCCGTTGCCGGTGGTACCGCCCCCTGCCACGCTGATGGAATCCGACCAACGGGATATCGAAATCACCGCAGGTCTCCCAGGATCACCAACCGGCGGTACTCTGTCGGATATCGTCGCCAGCCTGTCCTCGATTTCCGCAGCCAGCTCCAGGGCCCGTTCCTCTACCCCCAGCATGTATCCCATCAGCAATATGTTGGGGACATTCCCCTCGGCGGAACTTTCCAGGGCAGGCCTCACGACCGACACCCCGGCATCCTTCACGAGGTCGACTATATCAGCATCCGTGAACGCTGACACGATGAACAGGTCCGGTTCGGCGGCCAGGACGTTCTCGGCGCCTTTCTCAAATACGGGGTATTCCGAGGCAATGCTGGCCACGTTGGAATAGGAGGCATTGCTGGCGAACGCGCCCAGAGCGGCCACCCGTTCGGGCGGCACCAGGGCCACCAGCATCTCGTCATGCCCCAGGGAATATGTGAGGATGCGCTCCGGCGGTGCCTCCAGCGTGACCACGCCCTCGAGCGTTTCAACGTCGCGAGGCCAGCCCGTGTTGGACGGGTCCACGATGCCTGGCACGGCGGGATATGGCTCTGGCGCTGCCGTAGGCTCCGGTGTGTTCGTTGGCTGAGGGGCCTCAGTTGCAGCCGGCTCTGATGTCGGCTCGGCCGTCGCTGCGGGTGCCGAAGTGGGGACGGCGGTTGGCTCCTCAGGTGTCTCTGCCTCGGGCGTGTCTGCCGGAACTGGCGTAGCCGTCGCCTGCGGTGCAGTGGCGGGTGCCTCGCTTGTCGCCTCACCATCTCCGCAGGCAATGGCGGCAACGGCAATCACAGCAAGGATTGCCATCACCAAAAAAAGATTGCGAATGCCGTGATCCAGTTTCATTGCTTTTCCTTCCTCCGGGATAGTTACTCGATTTGGATAGGTAATTCGCGAATCCCGGGACCAACCCGGATTAGGGCCTACAACATCGATGCGCGGGCCTTGTTGCGCGCCAGGAGCATCAGGAAGAACGGCGCGCCGACCAGAGCGGTGATGATGCCCACGGCCACCTCGGCAGGGGCTATTACCATTCGTGCCAGCGTATCCGCGGCCAGCAGGAACACCGCGCCGCCCACTGCGCTGAGCGGCACCAGCACGCGGTTGTCAGCGCCCGTAACCAGCCGCAGGGCGTGGGGCACTATGAGGCCTACGAAGGCTATGGTGCCGGAGAACGCAACTGCCGTGCCCGTGATGAGGGAAGCCGCCGCCAGCAGCGAGTTGCGGGTGAGTCCTACGCGAACCCCCAGCGACCGCGCCTCGTCCTCGCTGATCATCAGCAGGTTGAGGTCCCGGGACATGAAGACCGCGATAGCCACGCCGAACAGCACGAAGGGAAGGGACAGGCGCACCTCACCCCAGCGCGAGGCATCCAATCCTCCCGCAAGCCAAAAGAGCATGTCTCTCTGCGCTTCGAGGTTTTCGGTGAACAGGATGATGGCCGAGATGATGGCGGCTATGAACGCCCCGATGGCGACGCCCGAAAGCAGCAGCGCGGACATGGAGAAACGTCCGCCGACTGAGGCCACCCCGTACACCAGGGCCAGGGTTCCCCCGGCGCCGGCGAAGGACATGGCCGGCAGCGCCAGGGCGAAAGCGGCCTGTGCGCCGGTGGAGATGGCTATGATCGCACCCAGGGCCCCGCCGGCGGAGACGCCGATGATGCCGGGATCGGCCATTGGGTTGCGAAACAGGCCCTGCATCACAGCTCCGGCAACGCCCAGAGCCGAACCAACGACTAGCGTCAGGGCAATGCGGGGCATGCGGACCGAGGCCACAATGGCCTGTTCGGTCTGGGGCGCCGACGCCTCACCTATGCCAACCTGGCTGAGAAGGATGTCGACGGTGTGGGACAGAGGGATTTTGTAGGGACCGAGCGCGACGGCGGTGATCACCAGGGCCAGCCCGATCAGCAAAAGGGGAACCGCTCCCGCCACCAGCCTCAACAGGACGGGAGACCATCCCAGGGCGGCAGAACGACTGAACCAACCCAGGTAGAGTTGCCCCAGTTTCAAACCCGGTACCTTGCCGATAGAGCGCTTTTCCTTTTCGGGACGAAGGTTCGTCGCCCCGGAACTAGCCGTCTGCAAAACAAAGTCCCTGTCGCTTCCGCCGCGACAGGGACTGCTCTAATTCGATGACCGGGGCACCTTCCGGTTTCCGGTCCGCAACTGAGCACTCCCCGGACGAAGAGCGACCGCTCAGATCAGCACCGGCAGGTCTCCTGGCTCCCGGATCATCGCCTTTCCCGCGCCTTCCCATCCATTACTGGACAGTGGCTCAAGCGGGTGGCTCCCCGGTTACAGTGGCGCCTCCGCAGCGGCCTTTCACCGCTTTCCCTTTTGTACCCGTTTCCGGGCACGCCGTGCTGATTGGCATTGATATTGGCGCGATAATATCAAGTCTCTGTTTCCGCTGTCAATCATTTCTATCAACGAATTGGATGACAGGCGCAAGGCTCTATTGACACGCTAGTAGTATCAATCTACACTTCCCTCGCCCTGTAGCTATATCGTTGGCTGTGGGCGTCCCTTAAAAATCTAATCTGCCACCCGGTGAACTTCATAGTGCGCCGTCCGTACCAGCTATAAGAGTCGGTGCGCGTGTTTCGGTGTATGTATCAGGGCAAGGCGGTGCGAGTCCGCCACGGTTGCGCCACTGTAATCGGGTCCCCGAACGGGACTCGTAAGTCAGAAAACCTGCCCGGGTGGAGGTGCTCTGCTTCTGCGCGTGACAGAGAGACCCATAGGCGATGTCGCCTTACCCCGAATGGGATTGTCCCCGGCAGCAGTTGAGCCGGGGATTTTTCTTTTGCGCGGATGCGGCCCTCTGACCCATCGCCAATTTCCGACACCTTGTATACCGAGCGAGACCTAACCACCAATTCCAGACTCACCAGCAAAGCCCGAACCGAACACAGGAGGCGGCGCCATTACTCAAGATAGCGGCACCCGGATAACGTTCGTCGCGGTTGGCCCAGGCGACCCGGACATGCTTACGCTGCAGGGGCGCCAGGCACTGCAGGACGCCGATCTCGTGCTGGGCTTCAACACCGTGCTGAACGTGGTGCGCCCTCTGCTGGACCACGCCGAGGTCTGTCCAATGTCGTATCGGGACCAGGAGCAGGTTCTGGAGTACGCCGGGGAGCAGGTACGGCTGGGCAGGAAGTGCGTGGTCTGCTGCTGGGGCGACCTGAACGTCTCGGCGAGGGAATTACTGGAGCGGGTGCAGCGCCGGGCCGATAGCGTCCGACTGGTTCCCAGTATCAGTTCGGTACAGGTGGCGATGGCTCGCACGGGGATTTTTCTCGAAGACTCGATATTCCTGACCCTGCACAAGCGGGCCGACTCCGGAAGTGAACTGGAGGAACTGGCCCACTACATCAACGAGGGCAGAAGGCACGTGATCTTGTTGCCCCGTCCATTCGACCTGATGCCAGCGAGCATCGCCAGCGGTCTCCTGGAGCTGGGCGTCCGCGAAAACGTCGATGTCCGGGTTTACCAGCGGCTGACATTCGATGACGAGCAGTGCTGGGACGGGACCCTCGCTGAGTGCAGCAGCATCACGGATGAGTTCAGCGACCTGTCAATCATGGTGTTCCTGAGCGGCACCTCACCTGTCCAAGTGGGAGGGTAGCGCCGCTCCGGCGTCGATTGTTATGCAACAGAAGTCAATCCTGTTCATCACCACCGCTGATACCGACATCCTGACGGCCGACCGGGCAGTGTCTTTGCTGCCGGCGGGGTTCCCGAGGGTTGTCGGCCTCAACCCGTCTGCTATGCGCAGCGAGTCCGGCGAGAGCATGGACGTCGTGTCCCTGGCCAGAGATGCGGGTGTGGTGGTGCTGCGGCTGCTGGGCGGCAAGCGCGCCATGGCTGACAGTTTCGATGCGCTGGTCAGGCACTGCCGCAGCGAGGGCATTCCACTCATCGCCTGTCCCGGCCACCAGGAATGGGACGAAGACCTGATCACTGCCTGCACCGCCCCGGTGGCCGAGGTAGATACAGTCTTCTCCTACCTGATGCAGGGCGGCGTCCAGAACTTCCAGAACTTGTTCCTTTTCCTGAGCGACGCGTATTTCGGGACTGAACACGGCCACGAGGCTCCGGCGCCACTGCCATGGGAGGGCATCTACCATCCCGATTGCGCCGAAGGCATGGATATCGAGAGCTATGTCGCCCAGCGCTTCCAGCCCGACCGCCGCCCGAACCGACCCCAGGAGGCGGTGCCTCACGAACGTCCGTCCATCGGCATCCTGTTCTACCGGGCCCACTGGATGAGCGGGAATCTGCTGCCCATCGACGCCCTGATACGCAGCCTGGAGGCCAAGGGGGCCAACGTGCTGCCGGTTTACGCCTTCAGCCTGAAGCACAGCCCCGAGGGGGACGGCGTGGCAAACCGGGCCTTCACCGAGTACCTCGCTGCTCCCGACGGGACGCCAAGGGTCCACTGCATCGTCAACACCATGGGGATGTCCATGGGTGAGCTGAGCCAGGAGGGCGCCGCAATCGCCTCCGGCTGGTCGGTGGACTACCTGGACAACCTGAACGTGCCGATGGTGCAGGCCATCATCAGCACCGGCACCCAGGACGAGTGGCTGGACAGCGACCTGGGCCTCGGGCCCATCGACACGGCCATGAGCGTGGCGCTGCCCGAATTCGACGGGCGGCTGATCTCCGTTCCCATATCGTTCAAGGAAGAGGTTTCCTCTGCCCCTGAACAAGTGGACGGGCGTGGAAACGGGGGACTCTCCG
Organism: Dehalococcoidia bacterium; assembly: GCA_963664175.2. Lineage (GTDB taxonomy): Bacteria > Chloroflexota > Dehalococcoidia > Lucifugimonadales > UBA3495 > VXOI01. Next base: position 20,475 of record CAXXOI010000041.1, on the reverse strand, counting down.
GCCGATTGCAGCGATACGTGCCGAAGGATGACCGGGTGGAGCTTGTGGCCCGGCTGGCCATCAAGCAGGCCAACCTGGCCCTGAAGCCCAATTCGGAAAAGAAAATCGCAGTCATCCTGAGCAACTACCCGACCAAGGATGCCCGCATCGGCAATGCAGTGGGCCTGGATACTCCCAACTCGGCGGTCCTGGTATTGAACGCGCTGAAGGATGCCGGTTACCAGGTTACCGACATTCCCGAGACCGGGGATGAACTCGTCCACCGAATCATCGAGCGGTGCAGCAACGACCGCGACTCGCTGACCGAGGAGCAGCTGCGACTGGCCGCCGGGCACGTAACGGCGAAACAGTACAGCGAATGGTTCTCGACCTTCCCTGATGACGTCACCGAAGAGCTGTCCCGGGACTGGGGCGAGCCCCCCGGACAGGTCTACAGGACTACCGCGCCGCCCGTACCTGGAACAGGAGGCGGCGCCAGTAACGGTTCTCTGGCCATCGCGGGCATCGACCTGGGCAACGTGTTCGTCGGGCTGCAGCCGCCGCGGGGGTTTGGGGAGAATCCCATAGCCATCTACCACAGCCCCGACCTGGCTCCGACCCATCACTACATCGCCTACTATCGCTGGGTTCGCGACGTATTCGGCGCAGACGCCATCCTGCACCTCGGCAAGCACGGCACGCTGGAATGGCTGCCGGGCAAGGGCATTGGGCTGTCCTCGTCCTGCTATCCGGAGGTGGCAATGGACGACGTGCCGTTGTTCTACCCGTTTATCATCAACGATCCCGGTGAAGGATCGCAGGCCAAGCGCCGCGCCCACGCCACCATCGTGGACCACCTGATACCGTCCATGACCACCGCCGACAGCTACGGCGACATCGCTCGCATCGAGCAGCTGATGGACGAGCACTACCAGTGCCAGACGCTGGACCCGTCCAAGCTACCCCTGCTGGAGGCCCAGATTTGGGAGATGGTGCAGCAGGCCGAGCTGCACCGTGACCTGGGCATCGAGTCGCAGCCCGAGGACTTCGGTGAGTTCATCCTCGAGATCGACGGCTACCTCTGCGAGCTGAAGGACGCCCAGATCAAGGACGGACTCCACATCCTCGGGGACACCCCCGAGGGCGAACAGTTGGTCGGGCTGCTCTGCGCCCTGACCCGACTGGACATCAGTGGCATCCCGAGCCTGCGCCGATCCGTCGCGGAGGCGGTGGGCTTCGACTACGCCGCTATTACCGATGATCTGGGAGAACCATTGTCTGAATCGGGATTGACCCGATTCAAGGATTTTCAGGAGAGAACCGGCTCATATTGCCAATCTTCCGACCCTGAAGATCCCGATCCAGACATCATCCGCACCAACGGCGATGTGCTCGAGCGCATCGAGCTTCTCTGCCGGCAGCTGTACCGCGAGATGCTGGAGGCGGGCTTTCATACCACGGACGCCGGGCCCGCAGTGGCGACGGTGCTGGGCACCCCCGACAGGCAGACGCAGGGGGTGCTGGCGTACGTGGCGGAGACAGTGTACCCGGCGCTGATGCGGACCCCCGACGAAGTCGGCAACCTGCTGCGGGGCCTGGAGGGCAAATACGTCCCTGCCGGACCCAGCGGAGCGCCCACGCGGGGCATGGCCAACATCCTGCCTACGGGGCGCAACTTCTACTCGGTCGACCCCAAGACCATCCCCTCTCCCGCTGCATGGGAGACGGGCAAGCAGCTGGCGCAGTCCCTGCTGGATAAGTACCTCGAAGAAGAGGGCGCGTACCCGGAGATGGTTGGGCTGGTGGTCTGGGGAACGTCGGCCATGCGCACTCACGGCGACGACATCGCCCAGATCCTGCAGCTCCTCGGCGTGCGGCCCAAGTGGCAGGCCGAAAGCCGTCGCTTGCAGGGCCTGGAGGTCATCCCTCTGGAGGAGCTGGGGCGGCCCCGAATCGATGTCACGGTCCGGATCAGCGGTTTTTTCCGCGACGCCTTCCCCAATCTGATCAACCTGCTGGACCAGGGCGTGGAGATGGTGGCGGCCCTGGACGAATCGCCGGAGGACAACTACGTCGTCAAGCACCTTTCCGAAGACCTGTCCAGGGCGGAGGAACCAGTAACTGAGGCAGAGGGCACGCCCAGAAGCCGGAGCCTGTACCGCATCTTCGGCAGCAAGCCGGGCACCTACGGCGCGGGCATCCTGCCGGTGCTGGACGAGCGCAACTGGGAAACCGTGCAGGACCTGGCCGAGGTCTACACGGCCTGGGGCGGCTACGCCTACACCCAGCAGGACCACGGCGTCAACGCTCGCCCGCAGTTCCGGCGCCGGTTCGGCCAGATCGTCGTGGCAGCCAAGAACCAGGACACCCGCGAACACGACATCTTCGACAGCGACGACTACATGCAGTACCACGGTGGCATGATCGCCACGGTAAGAGCCCTGACCGGGCGGAACCCGCGGCAGTTTTTCGGCGACAGTTCCGATCCGACGCGGGCCAGGAATCGCGACCTGCAGGACGAGGCGCGCCGGGTGTTCCGTACCCGCGTGGTCAACCCCAAGTGGATCGACTCCATGAAGCGCCACGGCTACAAGGGTGCCTTCGAGCTGGCCGCCACCGTCGACTACATGTTCGGCTACGACGCCACGGCGCAGGTCATCGAGGACTGGATGTACGAGGACGTGACCGAGAGCTACGTTCTCGACCCGGAAACGCAGCAGTTCTTCCAGCAAAGCAACCCATGGGCCCTGAAAGGAATCGTGGAACGGCTGCTGGAGGCCATCGAACGGGGCCTGTGGGAAGACCCATCTCCCGAGATGCGCGAGAAACTGCAACAGCTTTACCTGGAACTCGAAGCCGACCTTGAAGCCCGACAGGAGGGCATAGCCGGTCGGCAGTAGCCCGAATAGTTCCGTCGAGAAACTTTCCTCCCTCTCCCTTCAAGGAGAGGGTTGGGGTGAGGGTGAAATCGACGGCACACGAGGAGTCAGACGTTGGAAATAGCCTTTGAGCTCATAGAGGAGCTGACCAGCGACGAGTCAATGATGTGGGTCGGCGGCGGCGGCTCCGTTGTCAGCGAAAACAATTCAAAGGGGATTCAGAAACCTGAGCGGCACAACCAATCGATCACCATTGAGGCAGAGAACTGGCACTTTCACATATCCCTCAACGATGTGGCGGCCATACAGTTCGTCGAGACCAAGACCCACGGGGAGCGGCTCAGCTACTACGTGCGTTTCTCGGGACGCGAAGAGCAGACCCTGCTGCGCAGCTATTTCCCCAACCCATTCCTTGACGAAGACTACAAGCCGACGCCGCTCCAACCCGACCGGCTCAAGGCGTTCACCGACATGCGCGACAGGTACGTAGGAAGAGACGGGATCGAATTCGTGCATTACATCCCGCCGTCCCGGAGTTAGCCCCCAAAGCCCCAAATTTCGGTAAAGGAGGATTTTATGGCAGGTATATTCGCAGGGAATATCGGACAGGAGAGCCTGTCCAAACTGGTGCCTTGGTTTCTGCTGGCCGTCGTGGTGCTGTACTTCGTCGGCTTCGTGGACGGCACGGTCCATGCCGCGGCATTCGGCACCACCAGCGGCGCATTCGGCATGGTCCACGAGTTCTTTCACCATGCCCGGCACGTCGCCTTGATGTGCCACTAGGCCGGACATCCGCATTTCCTATCCCGGTAACAAGAGGGAGGGGCTTCGGCCTCTCCCGTTTTGGCGGCGACTGCCAGGGCCTGCGGCAGTAGGTGAATGAACTGAATCCTATCGGTACGATTTTCCTTCAAGGCCCAATCGGAGCAACAGGCGTTTTATGAAGCGACTATTGGCTACCTCAGTCATTGCAGGTATTATCGCGGGCCTGCTGGTGGGAGGCTTCTACAACCTTTTCCAGGTGCCCGTCATGGAGCGGGCCATCGCCCTGGAGGAGGAGCGTGCGGCCTCGGTCAGCCCGTCAGGTTCTACCGACGAATCCGGCCCTGAGGTATCATTGGGTGTCCAGCGCATCGGGATGATTGCCGGTACCGCGATTTACGGGGCCATCATCGGCATTTTCTTTGCCGCCGGCTTCGTCCTGCTGCACCGGGCGGCGCCGGGCTGGCCGGTTGTGTGGGTTGCATTGACCGTTGGCGCCCTTGGCTTCTGGAGTCTGTCGCTGTTCCCGTTCATCAGGTATCCGGTGAACCCTCCCGGAGTGGGAGAAGAGGCAACCCTTGTGGCCCGGCAACTTGGGCAGGTGCTGTTCATGCTCATCTCGGCGGCTGCCATCGGAGTGGCCCTTGATGCAGTCCGGCGAATACACCAGAACTTCGCTGAATTCTCCGGCCGCCGGATCTGGTACGGAGGCGTCCTCGGGGTTTACGCGATTCTCGCGCTGGCGATGGTGTTTGTGTTCCCTGGCAACCCCGATCCCGTGCCTGTTCCCATCGACCTTCTGGAACTGTTCCGGGCGTTGACCATGGCTGGCCAGTTCCTGACGTGGGCCCTGCTGGCGGTCGGGGTTACTATTGCGCTCCTGTGGCACCAGCGTTCGGAGTCCGCTCGGACCTCAGCCCCGGCCGCAGCAACCGGTCTGGCCCAATAATTCTTTTCGTATTCAGCGAGGGTAAAGCGCATGGCCACCAGCACAACGCAGAATCGTTCCGAGCCACGCTTTCCCTTCACTGCCATCGTCGGGCAGACGGCGATGAAACGGGCGCTGATCCTGAACGCCATCAACACTCGCATCGGCGGGGTGCTCATTCGTGGCAAGAAGGGGACGGCCAAGTCGACCGCCGTCCGCTCCCTAGCAGCGCTGCTGCCCGAGGTGGAGGTGGTGCGAGGTTGCCCCTACAGCTGCCACCCGGACAACCCGCAGCCACTGTGCCCCTGGTGCGAGTCCCACGCTGACGACACGCAGGCGGTAATTCGCCAGGTGCGCATCGTCGACCTGCCGGTGGGCGCGACGGAGGACCGGCTGGTCGGGTCCCTGGACATCGAGCAGGCCATCAGGAGCGGAAGCCGCAGCTTTGAGCCAGGCCTCATCGCCACCACACACCGCGGCATCCTCTACGTGGACGAGGTCAACCTGCTCAACGACCACCTGGTCGACGTGCTTCTCGACGCCGCAGCCATGGGTCGAAACTACGTGGAGCGCGAGGGCATCTCGGTCAGCCACGCCGCCGAGTTCATCCTGGTGGGCACCATGAACCCCGAGGAGGGCGACCTGCGACCCCAGCTCCTTGACCGCTTCGGCCTCGCCGTCGAAGTGGACAGCGCGTTCACCCCAGAGGAGCGCAGGGATGTGGTCAGGCGCCGCATCGCCTACGAGAGCGACCCCTACGGCTTCATGGACCGGTGGCACGACTCCGAGGCCGAAGAAAGGGAGCGCATCCTGCGCAGCCGGCAGCTACTGGAGCGAGTGAACGTCTCCGACGATATCCTGGAGCTCATCACCGATATCTGCGCCGAGTACCAGGTGGACGGTCTGCGGGCCGACATCGTGATGTACAAGACGGCCGGCACCATCGCCGCCTACGAGGGCCGGGACCACGTGTTGCCAGAGGACGTGCGAGAGGCAGCCGAGATGGCCCTGCTGCACCGCCAGCGCCGCCAGCCGTTCCAGCAGCCCAACCTGGTCACCGAGCAACTGGACTCCATGATCGACGAGTTCCAGAACCGCCCCCAGGACCGCGAGCCGCGTGACCAGGACCAGTCGCAGTCAGAGGAGCAGGACGACGGCGACCCTGACTCACCGGAGCAGGACGAGCAGCCACCGGACCCGCCGGATTCGACCGGCGATTCCGGGGCGCAGGACCAGTACTTCGAGGTGGGCAATCCATTCTCCGTGCGCTCACTGCAGGTAAAGCCACCCGACAACCGCGCACGGCCCTCCGGGGGACGGCGCGCTCGGACGGTCAGCGGAACGCCATCGGGACGCTACGTGGGTGCCGCAGTACCCCAGGAGAAGGCCTCCGACCTGGCCCTTGACGCTACGCTAAGGGCGGCCGCTCCGCACCAGGTCCAGCGACGAGCGGAAGTGGACAATCTGACGGATGTTGCGGACGCTCCTATCTTCCTCGTCGAGCCGTGGGATGTGCGAGAGAAGGTGCGGGAGACGAAGACCGGCAGCCTGATCCTGTTCGTGGTGGACGGCAGCGGGTCCATGGGAGCGCAGAGGCGCATGGTGGCGGTCAAGGGCGCCATCCTGTCCCTGCTGCTGGATGCATACCAGCGGCGGGACCGTGTGGGGCTAATCGCCTTCCGCGGCACCGGGGCGCAGGTGCTGCTGCCTCCCACCTCCAGCGTGGACCTGGCCCACGCTATGCTGCAGGAGATGCCCACCGGAGGCCGCACACCCCTCAGCCGGGGGCTGCTGCTGGCAATGGAGGTTATCGAGGCGGAAAAACTGAAAGACCGGAACGTTCTGCCGTTGCTGGTGGTGCTTTCCGACGGGAGGGCCAACGTGGCCATGGGCAGCGACCAGGCTCCCTCTGGCGTGGGGACTTCAACGGGCGTGGGCCTGCCGCTGGCAGAAGCTCGGGCCATGGCGGCGGCCATCAGAGAGCAGAAGATCTCCGCCGTGGTGATCGATACGGAAACCGAATTCCTGCGGCTGGGGCTGGCGAGTACCATCGCTGACGAGATGGGTGCTCCGTGCCTCAAGCTGGAGGAACTGCACGCCGACGGCTTGGCCGATGCAGTGCGTTTGCAGATGGCTACCTCGGAGACATCCCCGCTGTCGCCCGACGAGATACAAGGCCTGCTGGAGCAGATCAAGCTGCCCTGAAGGTGGGTCAATCCCGAAGCTCTGACGCAGGGCGGCCCTCACTGAATGGCCTATGAACAAAGAGCGCCGAGGTCATCCCCAGGCCGTCGGGACGCGTCAGGAACTTGAACCCGGCGACCCCGGAGTTCCGGTCTGTTACCGTGAAAGATGGTCCGCAAGCAGCTGCCGATAGTCCTCCAGGCCCGGGACATCGGCGCCGGGAGTTTTGGCGCGATCATCCCAGGTCCGCACGCGGACTGCCGAGAGGCCATGTGGGGTACGAGCGAAGGAATCTGCCTCCTCAGGAGACATGGGGCCACCCTGCAGCCTCAGCGACTCCACGCTGACGTTCGACAGCCGGGAAGCGTACTCGCCATCGGTGGCCACCAGGTAGCGCTTGGCCTTGACGTGTCCACCGACAGTTTCGGCCACCGCCTCAGAGAATCCGAGTTGCCTGAGAACCTCGGCGCCGATGGCGTCGTGCTGCACCACACCGACGCTGGTCACCTGCCGATTCTCCGCAGGCCAGATGTGGCCGATGTCGTGGAGCAGGGCGGCGATGACTTCCTCTTCGGAGCCGTCCTCCACTCGTGCGAGGTGAGCGCATTGCAGGGCGTGCTCCAACTGCGAGACCCGCTCACCGTGGTATTCCGTTTGCCCAGCGTCCGTAAGCAATTGCAGGATTTCATCCACGGTGGAAGTCGGATCCATTTTCATAGCCTCACGCATTTCTCAAAGTAAGAGAATCCAGAACGGCAGTCGCCCATATCGGCTAAAGGGGAAGTCGACCGCACTCGGTCATCAGGTGAAACGGGCTCGGATACCCAGGGTGTTGGCTGCCCCGCCTGGGCTCGAACCAGGGATTCCAGCTCCAAAGGCTGGCGTGCTACCACTACACCACGGGGCAACGTGGGTACCTGCAATCCATTTTGATTGGCGCCGCTTCCTGCGTCAAGCCGTTCTGTACCGCCAATAGCCCCTCACGAAAATAAGTCTGAATCAGGATTTTCAGGATTAGAGGATGAACAGGATTGGTGAACATCCTGAAAATCCCAGAATCCTATGAATCCTGATTCAGACAATGACTTCGCAATCGTCCTGCGTCATTCGCAGGTCAATCCGAGCGTTTCCTGACTCTCAGCCCCTCGGTGCTATAATCAAAGGAGAAGTCAGCGGGCTCTGGGAGGATTGCGTGCGGATTTCAATGTTGCACATCGCGCCGGAAACCGGCGACATCAAGCACAACCGCAAGCTGATCGAACGGGGAGTCGTCGCGGCCGCCGAGGCCGGGGCGCAGTGGGCCATCACCCCCGAGCTCAGCGTATCGGGCTACCTGTTCCTAAAGACCATCGGCACCGGCTGGATCAATCCGCAGCCGGACCTGTGGATGACCGGGTTCCAGGAGTTCGTCAGACAACAGGGCATCACCGTGTTCCTCTCTCACCCGGAACTGGACCCCGCGTCGGGCAGAATGTACAACACGGTGTTCGTCATCGGACCGGACGGCGAGATTACCGGTCGCCACCGCAAGATCAAGGCACTGGGCGGGGCAGAGGCGTGGTCCAGCCCAGGCTGGAAGATCAGCCCCCTGCCATGCGACGGCGTCAAGGCCGGCATCCTGGTATGCGCCGACGCCTACAAGAACGACGTGGCCGAGGTGCTGGTCGGCAAGGGCGCGCAGGTTCTCGTGTCACCGGTGTCCTGGGGACCCGGCGGCTGCGGCCCCGACGGCGAGTGGGAGGAGCGGTCAGCGCAGACCGGCCTGCCCATTTTCGTGTGCAACCGGACGGGCGTGGAGCCTAGGGAGCTGGACTACCGGGAGGCCGAGAGCGTGGTGGCGCAAAACGGCCGCCGCCTGCTGGAAGCGACGTCCGACCGGTCGGTGGTCCTCACCTTCGACTGGGACATGGAAACCATGACGCTGCAGTCGGAAGACTTCGAGCGGACGTACCTGTAGCAGGGCGTTCAGGAAGGAGCCTCAGTCACTGCTCCTAGCCAGTCGCTCCTACGCTAACTCCTCCCCCTGAGGGGGAGGGAACTGCGTGAGTTGCTCATAGAACCGCCGCAGGATCAGCACCGCGGCGGTTTCGTCTATGGCGCCCCGGTCCCTGGAGGGCTGAATGCCTGCGTCGCGCAACAGACCCTCGGCTTCCTGGCTGGTGAAAGCTTCGTCGACCTCGTGGACGGGAAGCGACGACTCGCGGCGCAGGGCACGGATGAAGCCGCGGACGTGTCGGGTCTGCGGCGACTCTTCGCCTCCCGGACGGATGGGGACTCCGACGACTATGGCATCGGACTGTCGCTGTCGCGCAGAGTCGAGGATGGCGCGAATATCCTCGGCCAGCCGGGTGCGATGGATGACGCCGGCGGGGAGCGCCGTGGGTACGTCGTCGACGCCGGAGGCCATGCCGATGCGGCGATCGCCAACGTCAAGGGCAAGGAACCTCACGAGAAATGAACCGCGGAGAACACGATGGGCACAGAGACATGAAATGTGACTCTGTGCCCTCTGTGGTCAGAATTCACTGTTTGGTGTCAGGACAACGCGGATCGTACCAGGTTGGGGACAGCGGCCAGGGCCTCGTCGAGTTTCTCCGGCTGCCGGCCACCGGCCTGGGCCATCTCGGGACGACCGCCACCACCACCGCCCATGAGCTTGGCAGCGTCGCGGGCGATGTTACCGGCGTTGAGACCGCGTTCCACCAAGTCTTGGGTAACCATGGTCACAAGAATCGGGCTGCCGTCGGAGAGTCCGCCGAGAGTTACCACGCAGCTGGAGAGCTTGTCCCTGAGGAAGTCCCCCATCTCGCGCATGCCGTCGGCGTTCTGCGCCGAGGTGCGACCTGAGACGACACGTACACCGTCCACGTCGGCCACCCGCTGCAGCAGCGCCTCCGCCTCGGAACGGAGCAGCGAGCGCTCCAGCGAGGCTAAGCGTCGCCGCAGGTCATCCGTCTCCTGCATGTAGCTGTCCAGACGTGACTCCAGCTCGGCAACGGGCGTCTGCAGGCGGTCGGAGAGCGCGTCCAGCGTCGCCGACTGTTCCACGAAGAGGGCTTCGGCGGCGCGGCCGGTCAGTGCCTCGACCCGTCGCATGCCGCCACCGATGCTGGACTCTCCCAACACCAGCAGGGTGCCCACCTGCCCGGTGGCCGACACGTGGGTGCCCCCGCACACCTCGAAGCTGAAGGGATCGGTCCCGTCTTCGGCCATGCGCACCACCCGCACCACATCGCCGTATCGGTCGCCGAAGAAGGCCAGCGCGCCCTGACGCACCGCGTCGGCGTAGGATGTCTCCTGGGCGGACACCAGCAGGTTGGCCCGCACCTTCTCGTTGGCCAGGGACTGCACCGTCAGCAGCTCGTCGCGGCTCATGCGCCCCACGTGGCTGAAGTCGAAGCGCAGCCGCTCCGGGGCGACAAAGGAGCCCGCCTGCCGGACGTGGGGCCCCAGCACCGACCGCAGCGCGGCGTGCAGGATGTGGGTGCCGCTGTGGTTGCGCGAGGAATCTAGTCGCCGCGCCGAGTCGACCGAGGCCTGTACCGGGTCGCCGACAGCGATGTGCCCCTCCTCGACCACGCCTTTTTGCACGACCAGTCCGGCGACCGGCGACTGGGTGTCCTCCACTCTGAACAGCCCGTTGGGCCCGTGGATGTAGCCCTGGTCGCCCAGCTGTCCGCCGCCTTCGGCATAGAATGGGGTGCGACTAATCACCACCTCGGAGAGCTGTCCCTGGGTGGCATGGCCCGAGGACGCGCCGTCGACCAGCAGGGCGGCAACCACCGACTCCTGGTCGATGAGCGTGTGGCCGGTGAACTCGCTGCGCCCCGCCCCGAGATTCTCGTAGGCGGTCAGCATTTCCATGTTGCCCTCGAAGTGCTGGCCAGCCCGGGACTGCTCCCGCTGGCGCTCCATTTCGGCCTCGAAACCGTCTAGGTCCACGTCAAGGCCGTGCTCGCGGGCAATCTCCGCCGTGAGCTCGGGTGGAAATCCATAGGTGTCGTAGAGGACGAAAGTATCGCGGCCCGAGATGGCCCCTGCGCCGGAACCGTTGGCGCTGGTATCGGCAGCGGCGATCATGTCCAACAGGATCTCGTTGCCACGTCCGAAGGCCTCCGCAAACCGCTCCTCCTCCAGGTCGACCACCCGCAGGATGAAATCTCGGTTCAGGGAGAGCTCGCCGTAGACCGCCTGGAAATGGGGTATGACATCCTGCACTACCTCGCCTAGGAATGGGCCGGTCAGGCCCAGGCGGCGACCGTAGCGTATGGCCCGTCGGATGACGCGGCGCAGCACGTAGCCGCGGCCCTCGTTGCCCGGCACCACGCCGTCACCAATGAGGAACGCCGAGGCGCGGGCGTGCTCGGCGATGACTCGCAGGGCAAAGTCGGTGTCAGTATCGGCGCCATACTCCCGTCCGGTGAGCTGGCAGGCCCTGGCGATGATGGGGGTGAACAGGTCGGTCTCGTAGATGTTGTTCTTGCCCTGCAGGATGACGGCGGCCCGTTCCAGGCCCATGCCGGTGTCGACGCTGGGAGCGGGAAGAGGCGTGCGATTGCGTTCTGGGTCCTGGTAGTACTGCATGAACACCAGGTTCCACAGCTCGACAAACCGCTCGCAGTCGCAGTTGGGGTGGCAGCCGTCGACCTCGCGGGCAGCGGCGCCGTCCCGCTCCTCGCGTAGCTGTGCGGTGAGGACGTCGACTTCGACCATCCTGCCGCCGTTGCAGCCCTTCTCGATGCCGCCGTCGTAGTGAATCTCGGAGCAGGGGCCTGTGGGCCCCTCGGTGCCAGCAGGACCCCACCAGTTGTCCTTGTCGCCGTAGCGGTAGATGCGCTCGGGCGGGACGCCAACCTGGTCGTGCCAGATATCGTAGGCCTCGTCGTCGTCGAGGTGGATGGTGACGTACAGGCGGTCCGGGGAGAGGCCGAATAGCTCGGTGACCAACTCCCAGGCGAAACCGACAGCGCCTTCCTTGAAATAGTCGCCGATGCTGAAGTTGCCCAGCATCTCGAAGAAAGTCAGGTGCTTGTGGTCACCCACCTCGTCGATGTCGGTGGTGCGGAAGCTCTTCTGGCTGCTGGTAAGGCGGCGCGACGGCGGGGTCTGCTCGCCCATGAAGAATGGCTTGAACGGCACCATGCCGGCGCTGGTGAACAGCAGGGTGGGGTCTCCGGCGGGGATGAGAGAGGCGGAGGGCATGTGCTGGTGGCCCTTGCTCTCAAAGTAGTGGATAAAGGCATCCCTGATCTGGTCGCCGTTCATGGGCAAAACTCTCGGGTAGTCTGTGGACAAATACAGTAGCTACGATTGTATTTGTGAGCGCAATACCAGTCAACGACTGAAAGTTCTGGGTTGCTGACATTGATTCACGATGCGCGTGATAAGATTTCGTTATGCGGGGCAGATTTTCTTCCAGACTTCCGACCGGGATCCAACGATGGCCGAATTGCGCGATTATCAGCTGGACCTGTCGGAGCAGGCAGTATCCGCCCTGTTACCCGGCGAGGCGAGGGTCATGCTGCAGTTGCCCACAGGCGGCGGAAAGACCCACATCGCCGGGGCACTGTTGCGGCGCTGGCTGCACAACGGACGCAAGGCCGTATGGCTCACCCACCGGACCGAGTTGGCCGACCAAACTGCCGGCATGCTTGCTGACGCTGGCGTTTCGGCAATCAGCCTGAAAACCTGGCAATCGGGCGACGACGCGCCGTCTGTACCCAACGGCGTGTTCATATTCATGGCCCAGACTGTCGGCAGGCGTACAAACCGGATGGAAGTCTGGGGAAAATACGGGGACGACGACCTGCTGGTAATTGACGAGGCGCACCATGCAACCGCCGATGGCTGGGAGCGGGCCATAGAACAGTGGCCGGGACAAGTGCTGGGCCTTACTGCAACACCCTGGCGCCTATCCGTACGGGAAGGTTTTGACCATCTGTTTGGTAATCTGCTGTGCGGTCCCCAAGTGAGTAGGCTGCAGTCTAACGATTGGCTCTGCCAAGCCCGGATTCTTATGCCCAAGCCCGAGGAGATCATACGCCCCGGGGCAGTCAACGCCATCGGCGAATACTCGGAGTCGGGCATCGAGCAGGCCAACTTGGACCGCCCCGACGTAATGACGGCGGGGGCGCTACGTTTCTGGCAAACCCACGCCGCTGGGCGCCAGACCGTCGTGTACGCCATATCCCAAGACCACGCCCGCAACCTGGCGACGGTGTTCAATGACGCCGGAATACGAGCCTCCGTGATGCTCAGCGACACGCTGCCCCAGGAAAGGGAAGACGCAATCAGATCTTTCGGCGATAAAACCCTCCGCGTCCTAGTCAACGTGGCCGTCGCCACCGAGGGGTTCGACCTCCCTGACGCCTCGTGCGTGGTCATCACCCGCACGACCATGAGCCTCGCGTTGTACCTGCAAATGGTCGGACGCGGCCTTCGCCCCAAACCGGACGGCGGCGACTGCCTGATTCTGGACCTGGCAGGCAACGCCGAACTTCACGGACTGCCGGAGGATGAACGTCAATGGTCGCTTGAACCGCGCGGAAGCCGTCCCAGTGGCGACGCGCCTGTCGTCCGTTGCGGAAATTGCGACGCCGTTTCTCCCGCCGCCAGCCACGTCTGTGCATTCTGCCAATCTCCCTTCGGCAAAGACTGTGCTCGCTGCGGCACCTGGCGAGCAACGGAACGCTGGAGCTAGGAAACCCACTGCGGCAGCCTGCACGAACTGGTCTGCAACCTTTGCCACTACGACGCCCACATACAGGCGCAACTGCCCGTAACCGACGAACTGCGGAGGTTGACCGAAATGGAGCCGGACCTGGAATCCGCCCTGCGGAACCTGCTGGAGGACGAACGGCTGCGCGCCGGCGGAGCAGATGAAGAACGCAAGAACGAGCTGCGGTCTCGAATTGCGCTCCGAGAGTCGGAATCAGATAGCGACACACTGCTTCAATCGTTCAAGAATTACATCGCCGGGCTGCCGGAAGAAACCCGCCCCAAGAGTGAACTAGATGAATCGACAATTCGTGAAAGCTTGAGTTAGGGATACTCTGAACAAGGCCCACCTTGGCCTGAATTGCAGGTGACCGATGGGTAAGGGGCCGAATTCACCGTCGCTGACTGGTCTGGTTTTGTTCAAATCTCAGCATTTCTCCCCCTTCTGAGGGTAGTTGTAAGTTAGTCTTGGGATAGATGGTCGGTGGATATTGCCGCGGGGCCCACTACCCCCTCGGTTGACCCTCTGCAATCAACAGGTTGCCCAGCCCGAACAGCAAGGCCAGTCGCTCCGTGTTCTTCGTCAGCCCCCGGTAGCGCACTTTCCAATACCCGAACTGGCGCTTCAACCTCTGGAAGGGGTGCTCAACCTTCGCTCGCACCGATGCCTTCGCCTTCTCCGTCCGTGCCTCTTCGCTCTCGGGCTCCAGCATCCGCCGTTTCCCAGGCCGCATGGCCACCTGCCATTCCACCTCCAGTTCCAGGTTCTCCTCCCGCTTGTGAACTCCCTGATAACCCGCATCTCCCCACACCACCGTCTCGTCCCCGTGCAGCAGATTGTGGGCCTCCGTGACATCGTGAGCGTTGGCCGCCGTGGCGCTCATGCTGTGGACTATCCCCGTCTCTGAGTCCACTCCGATGTGGGCCTTCATTCCGAAATGCCACTGATTCCCCTTCTTGGTCTGGTGCATCTCTGGGTCCCGCTCCCTGTTCCGGTTCTTGGTGGAGGACGGCGCCTCTATTATGGTGGCGTCCACGATGGTCCCCTCCTTGAGTTTCAGTCCCTGGCTTTCCAGGTGAGCGTTGATCTCCTCCAAGAGGCCCTGCCCCAGATGGTGCTTCTCCAAGAGATGACGGAAATTGAGAATGGTGGTCTCGTCGGGCAGCGGGCCGGTCAGCTTCAGACCCACGAACCGCCGCACCGGGTCGGACTCGTAGAGCAAGTCCTCCATGCCCGGGTCGCTCAGGTTGTAGAACAGTTGGACGCAGTGAATGCGCAGCATGACCGTCAATGGGTAGGGATGACGGCCCTTGCCGGCCTTGGGATAGCAAGGCCGTATCCGATCTTCCAGTCTCTGCCAGGGAATCAGGCCGGCCATCCGCTCTAGGAACAACTCCCGGCGGGTCTTGCGCTTCTTGCCCTGGTATTCCAGGTCGGAAAATGTCGGCTGGTCCATCGAATCCCCTCTCTACAGGTCTTTCCTCCGTTCCTTCTGCTATGCCACAATGACGCCTACTTGTTCAGAGCATCCTTAGGCGCACAGGCAATGTATCTGGGCCAAGGTGGTAGGGTGTAAGTCTGAATCAGCCGTGTGGTGGAGGCAAGGGGATGGGTCAGTACGAGCTCAGCGCATCCCAGTGGCAACGGATAGAGGATTTTCTCCCTGGACGCCCAGGGCACGTGGGGGTGACCGCCAAGGACAACCGGAGTTTTGTAAACGGCGTTCTCTGGGTACTACGCAGCGGCGCACAGTGGAAGTACTTGCCTGAGGAATACGGCAACTGGAAGAGCGTCCACAAGCGCTTCACCCGCTGGGCCAAGTCCGGTATCTGGCAGAGGATATTCGAGGTACTGCTTGAGGACAAAGACAACAGCTACGTGATGATCGATTCCACCATTGTCCGGGTTCACCAACAGGCAGCGGGTGGAAAAGGGGGAACAAGGATCAGTCTCTTGGGCGCTCCCGTGGCGGACTGAGCACCAAGATTCACATGGTGTGCGATGCACGGGGACGTCCGATACGATTCGCCCTGACCGGCGGTCAGGCGTCGGACGGCCCCCAAGCCATACCACTGCTGGAGGGGATAGAAACCGGCGCAGTGATAGCCGACAAGGGCTACGAGAGCAACAGGATACTGGCTTTCATAAGCTCATCGGGCGCTACTGCAGTAATCCCGCCCAAGTCAAACCGGAAAGAGCCATGGGAACACGACAGGGAACTCTACAGTGAACGCAACCTGATAGAGCGGGCATTCAACAAACTGAAACACTGGCGTCGCATAGCCACCCAGTATGACCGCAGGAGCGTCTACTTTCTCTCAGCGCTCTACCTGGTCTCCTCTGTCATCTGGGGCCAACAAATTGTCGATTCGCCCTAGTTGATCTGCTACCCAGCGCCCACGGTCGTTACGGTATTTTCGCCACTATTATCACACGTGCCTCTGGAGCATTGTTGGCTTTTGGAGCAGGTTGGTATTGGATTTCAAGCGAAACGAACGAAGCCCCGCTCTCCTTTATACTTCCGTACGTACTTTTGTTAGCCATTATGGTCCTGCCAATGATGATGGGCACCATATTCTCCACACTGACGTTTCAGCCGAGACAAGCTCGTCGCGAATCATTCCCACCAATTGTTGAGGACGCACTTGCCAAAGAATATCAGCGACTAAAGGAAGCACTAGCAGATGAAAATACCCGCGATGCTGAGATTGCGGCGTGTTTTCTTGCCGCAGAGGTGCATATCTCCAATCTGCTTGTCTTCCTCTATTCTGACCCCAAGAGTGGGTTCACACGGGATAACCTCGACAATCTCCTTCGATACGCAGATACCGACCCATCCGAGGCACCCACTGCGATTGCAGCTAAAAGCCTACACCGCCGAGTGCGTTTGTTGGTGCACGGTACTCTTGGTGAGACACCTCGAGACACTTGATCGGAAAACTCTCAGACACATGGCCCGCGGCTCCACTATAGCGGTCCACGATTCCTTGGAGGCGACCTGCATCAGGCGTGCGAAAAGGGTTGGGGTGCCGCCCACATGGTGAAAGCCATGGACATCGCCCAGGGTTGGGAATACGAGAGGCACAGCGACTTCAGGCAAGTGCCTAATTCGGCCTACCTGGCCACCAGCTATGACTGTGTCAGATTGTTGCGAGGCATCACTAACGAACTGCACGGCAACTACTATAGGAAATAGCAGCACTTGGATGGGGGCATGGTAGGCAGGGACCTAGACAGCACGGCGGAACTGCTGGACCTCCTACAGCCATTGGCCGAATGAAAGGCTTCATCAGACAGCGCAACCCCGGCGGCTGGCACATCTCCTGCGGCCAGATACGAAGCCGTCCTCTAAGCGGCGCACAGAGCTTTCCCACTCCAGCCCCGCCGATGTACCATTGCGTCGCTCAAGGACTCTGGCTTAAAGTGGGGGCGCAATGCAGATGGACCAGTGGCAATTCGATGACTGGGAGGCCGCACAGGAATTCTACTTCCGGGAGGGCCTGACCGACGGCCTGCCGGTCGTGCCGCCCACTCCGGACCGAGTGCAGGCGATGCTGGATTTCTGTGGGCTGGGGCCGGACCAGATCCTGGGAACCGAGGGCATCCGCCACAAGGAGTTTCCAGCCGGGAAGGTGGCAGTCAGCGCAGTGATGGCCGGCTGCCTCCCGGAGTATTTCCCAGTGGTCGTGGCGGCGGTGTCCGCAGTATGCGACCGCGCTTACAATTTCCACGCCAGCAGCACCTCGACCAATGGCATCGCCAATCTGGTGCTGGTCAGCGGGCCCTACGCTGCCACCATCGGCATGAATCACGGGGTCAACGCCTTTGGCAACGGGAACCGGGCCAACGCCGCCATTGGTCGCGCGATAAATCTGCTGAAGGCCAACTTTTACGGCTCCGTGTCCCAGGAAATGGACAAGAGCACCCTGGGCCATTCGGGAAAGTACAGCTTCTGCTTCGCCGAGGATCTCCAGACAAGCCCCTGGCCCTCACTGGCTGAATCCAAGGGATTTCGCCAGGGTTCAAGCACCGTCACGATGGTCGCTGGAAACGCTCCCCTGCAGCTGGAGACCCATGGTGACCGGGACCCGGAGGGCTTTCTCACCGCGGCCGCCCACGCGATGCTGGGCTTCGGGCCGAGAAATTCGGAGGTCGTGCTTGTAATCAGCCAGGAGTTGATGGCCTACGTGGCAGCCTCCGGCTGGAGTCGCGACCAGGTGGCCCAGTTCCTGTACGAGAAGACGCTGCGGACTGCGGGCGAATGGGACGATTGGCGCCGTATTGACAAGCTCCCGCCGGATGCAGACCGTGAGCGGCTGATGGGCGGCGTGGACGGTCCGGACCGTATCACCGTAGTGCCCGCAGGGGGTGACGCCGGTGAGTTCATGTCGCTCATCACGTCCTGGGGCAGTAGCCGCTCCGTGACCCGCGAGATTGCCGTACCTACCTGAGGAGGCGGACGAGAAATGACATCCATCTACACACTCGATCCCAGGGATACAGCGGAGACAAAACCGGCGGCGCTTGCCCTACGTCCGGCCACGCTTGACGGCAAGACCGTTGGGCTTCTTTCCAACAACAAGCCCCACTCCGAGGACTTGCTCCGGATGGTGGCGGACATAATCGGAGAACGCTATTCGCTGGCGGGAACTGTTGAATACAACAAGGGTGGCCACCAGTGGCCCGCCGACCGGTCGGCACTGGAGGACTTGGTGCAGCGCTGCGACGTGATGATTCACGCCACGGCTGAATGAGGGTCCTGCACGTCGTGCAGTGTGCACGATGCAATGGAGATGGAGCTGCTGGGCGTGGCGTCCACGGTGCTCACGACTAAGCCGTTTGTCAGCCAGGCCCGCGCCATGGCCCGACTGCGCGGTGACGCCGATTACGGACTTGCCATTATAGATCACCCCATCGTCACCCTAACGCTGGATCAGGTGGCGGAACGGGCCGCCGTCGCCGCGCCGCAGGCCATGCAGCACCTGGTGGACAGGTAGCTGGAAAATGAGGATGGGCGCAGTAAGGCGTTCATCCTTACATTGCCGGCGTCACGTTTCGGCGATTGCGAAGTGGGGCATCACTTCCCGCGCGAACAGCTCCAGACTTTCGGTGGGTATGGGGTCCGGGAAAAGCAGGAAGAAGTAGGTTATTCCGCAGTCCACGTAGCTCCTGATTTTCTCGACGCACTGCTCGGGAGTCCCGGCAACCGCCCGCGACAGGGACGCCCGGTAGTCCGCAACGCTCGTGTTGGCCTCGGAGGCACCGCGAGCGATCATCGCCTCGAAATCCGCCTCGGTCTCAGCGATGACCACCCGTGTATTATGACTGACCTCTATTTCCGAGAGGTCCCGGCCAACGTCGCGACAGTGCTCGCCCAGGGCCGTCAGCGTGGCTTGGTGTTCTGCCAAGTCCATCTCGAAGCCTGCGTTGCAGATATCCGCGTACTCGGCTACTGCCCGGAACAAGTGTCTTTCGCCGTGACCTCCAATCAGGAAGGGCGGATGGGGTTTCTGGATGGGTGGTGGATCGTTCCTCGCTCCCGTTAGGGTGTAATAGAGGCCAGCGAAGTCCACCTCTCGTTCCGTCCATAGCCTCTTCATCAATTCGACGGCTTCTTCCAGCATCTGCACTCTGACGGAAGTGGAGGGGAAATCCAGGCCAGACGCCGCGTGGTCGCCCCTGCCGCCCCCGGCGCCGATGCCGATTTCCAGTCTCCCGCCGCTGATGACGTCGAGGGTGGAGGCCATCTTGGCGAAGACCGCCGGATGGCGGTAGGTGTTGGCCAGCACCAGGGGCGTGAGCCGGATGCGGCTGGTCTGCGCCGCCAGGGCCGTGAGAGTGGTCCAGCATTCCAGCGTTGACACGTTCAGGAGGTCGTAAAGCGTGGCTGAGTAGTAGCCGAGCCTGTCGGCATCCAGCCAGATGCGCCGCAGCGTCTCGTAGTCGTAGCCACCCTGGTGTATGCGCACGCTGAACTTGACCATGCTGTCCATTACGCGACTCCGCTAGCTGGAATTTAGTGCTGGCAATAGTTGGGTATGCCACATATTCCCTCTCCCGCAGGGGGAGGGTCGGGGTGAGGGAGTCTCCCATTGTCGCAGGAAAGATGGATGCCTCGGCGACCCCGCCACCGTGGGGCGCGAACAGGAATTTCCCACGCCCCCTAGAATCGCGGCGCCGGGTTCAGCTTTCCTTCAGTTCCACCATCTGCCGGTCCACATCTTCCGCTTCGAGCGACAGGCGCTCCCATTCGTCCCACAGGGACTGCTCCTCCTCTTTGAGGAGCCGGTAACGTTCGCTGGAGACTTCGATCTGAGACAGGTCGTCGAAGCGTTCGGGGTCGGCGAACATAGCCTCCAGCTCTGCGGCGAGGGATTCGCGCTCCGAAATGGCCGCGCCGACCTCGTCTATCCTGACGGATAGCCTGCGGGCTTGCCTGCCCAGCTCGCGCTGCTGCTCCTCCAGAGGCGTCAGAGGCCGTCGGGATCTTCGGCCGTTGCGCGTCTTCGCGACATCCTCCGGCTGGTGGCCGTTGCTGCTGACCGGCGCGGGCTTCGTTTCGTCCTCCAGCTTTTTCCATTGCAGGTAGCTGTCGTAGTCGCCGCAGTAGACCGTGGGCCGGCCGGCGTCGATCTCGATGATCTTGTTCGCCACCTGCCTGATGAGGGTGCGGTCGTGGGTAACCAGGCATATGGTGCCGCGATAGTCGCCGAGAGCGTCGGCCAGGATCTCCCGCGATGCTATGTCCAGGTGGTTGGTTGGCTCGTCCATCAGCAGCAGATTGCTGGGCTGCATCAGCAGTTTGGCCAACGCCACTCGCGCCTTCTCGCCCCCGGAGAGCACGGAAATTCGCTTCAGGATGTCGTCTCCGCTGAACAGAAATCCGCCCAGGGTGGTGCGCAGGTTCTGCTCCGATTCCGATGGCGCAATTTCCCTAAGCTCTTCCAGGGGATTGTTGCCAGGGGTTGAGCAGGTCGAGGACGTGCTGAGCGTAGTATGCGGGGACCACGTTGTACCCCAGCCTG
>CAXXOI010000040.1:0-17581 GCA_963664175.2 Dehalococcoidia bacterium | reverse complement strand
AGGGAGTCTCCACTGCCCGCTACAAGTCCGGCCACCACACCCACGGTACCAATGACGATGAGAGTGGACAGTGACTCCCCGAGAAAGACCACGGCCACAAAAGCGGCTACGGGCGCCTGGCTGGAAAAGAACAGGCTGGCCCGGGACGCGCCGATGATGCTGACCGACAGGTAGTTCTGGGGCCGACCGCAGACGTGATGGGTAAGCGCCACGGCAAGGATCCACAGGAAGGCCACCAACGTCAGGTTGTCGAGGTCCTGCCGGGCAAAGACAAGAGCCAGCGCCGCGGCAAGAAAAAAGCTGACGATCAGGGACATCCAGACGGCGGGGAGAAAGGAGAAGCCCTGCAGGGCGGTGCGGGTGAAGATCGGGGCGGTTCCGAACCCGATGGCTGCCACGAGGGAGAAGACAATTGCCGCCATGGTCAGCCCGCCTTGCAACGTGAGGGTCCCGCCTCAACGCTGATGGGGCGGTAGAGGGTACAGAAAAGGCAATCATAGCTGTCCGCCCACTGCGACGGCAATCACACCCGCCACCGCTAGCAGCGCTCCTACGACAAGGCGCAGCGTGATTTGCTCCAGCCGGGAGATGAATATGTGAGACAGCAACAGCGTCCACAGCGGGAAGGTGGCTATGATGGGGGCCACCACCACAACGTCCCCTCGTTGCACTGCAAAGAACTGCCCACCTCCCGCCACTGCGGTGGTCAGTCCGGAAAACAGAATAAAGCCCATGGACTTCCGGTCGAAGGACCTGAAGGCAGGATAGCGCGCGGCGGCCACAGCGACGACCGGGATGACAAACAGTATTGCGGCCAGCATGCTCAGGCTGGTAACCACCAGCGGAGAGTCATAGATCGCGACGGTCTGCTTGGACAGCACCAATCCTCCACCCATGGCGGCGCCCGAGAACAGTGCTATCAGGCACCCCAGCAGGTACCTGCGGTCGGTCCGCCATCCCTTTGTCAGGGAATCGCCGCTGGCCAGCGCCAGCGCCACCACCACGGCAACCGTGCCGACGGCCACCAGGGGGCGCAGAGTCTCGCCGAGAAACACGACGGCGATAAGAGCGGCAATTGGGGACGAGGCCAGCACAAACAGGGAGCCTCGGGAGGCGCCGATCATGTCGATGGATATCATTCCAGCAGAACGGCCGATGGCGAAATGCACGACTCCAAATGCCAGCACCCAGGGCAGCACCGCCACGGGTACGCTGATGAGGTCCGAATATGCGACTGCCATCCCCAACAACAGGGTGACCAGGAATCCCACCACCAGGGAGACTCCGGTGGCGAAGACGCGATGCACTCCCTGCATGCCGATGCGGCTCGACACCGCGGTGCCGGACAGGCCGACGGCCGAGAGCAGGGAGAGTACTACTGCGATCACTGGCAGCCTGCATTGTTAGCCAATGCCGGATCCCGCGCTATGCGGGGCCCTGTTTCGGTGTCGACGGTCACAGCTGGCCGCCGATGACCACCGCCACCACGCCGGCCACCGTTACGAACGTACCGATGGTCAGCCGCAGGGTTATCTGCTCCAGACGCGCGATGAACAAGTGGGACAGCAGCAGCGTCCACAACGGAAACGTGGCCAGGATGGGGGCCACAATTACGACATCGGCGCGCTGCACCGCGAAGATCTGGGCGACGATGGACACCGTGGTGCTCAGCCCCGACAGTGCAACGAGACCCATGAATTTCCACTCGAAGTCGCGCACGGCGGGGTTTCGGACCGCGATGCCTCCCACGGCGGGCACCACTATGAGTGTTGCCGCAATCATGCCAAGGGTCGTAATGGCCAGCGGTGAGTCGTACACATTAACTGCCTGCTTGGCAAGGACCGTGCTGGCGCCAGTAGCTGCTCCAGCGATAAGTCCAGAGAGGCAGCCGAGGAGATACCGGCGGTCCGTTCGCCATCCCCGGGTTATTGAGTCTCCGCTGGCCAGCAGCAACCCGGTCATCACTCCGAGAGTGCCAACGGCAATCAGGGGTCCAAGGCTCTCGCCGGTAAAGACGATGGCGAAGAAAGCGGCGAACGGCACCTGGGTTGATATGAAAAGAGAGACCCTCGAAGCGCCGATGATGCTAAGGCTGGTGTAGGCGGATGAGCGGCCAATCACGAACTGCACGAGGCCGAATATCACGATCCAGGACAGGGCGGCCCCAGTCACTCCGAAAAGGTCGCCGGGAGAAACGGCGAGAGCCGCAATGGCGACGGCTACAGTGCCAACAAACTGGGCGGCGCCAAT
This sequence comes from Dehalococcoidia bacterium, assembly GCA_963664175.2. Taxonomy (GTDB): domain Bacteria; phylum Chloroflexota; class Dehalococcoidia; order Lucifugimonadales; family UBA3495; genus VXOI01. The sequence continues at coordinate 15,331 of CAXXOI010000040.1, read as the reverse complement.
CAGCATGATGGGATGAACGCCCTGCAGGCTGGCGCGCCCGACTACCGCGCCGTTGCCGAGGCTGGCGGCGGATAGGAGGGAAAGGGCTATGGTGAGCATCCGGTGGTTTAGGTCCGGACTACACTGTCAACAATCGATTGGAAGATCAGCGCGCCATCGGTCCCGCCCAGCATAGCCTCGCAGCAGCGCTCCGGGTGAGGCATCATGCCCAGCACGTTGCCCGCCTCGTTGATGATGCCCGCGATGTTGTTGGCCGAGCCGTTGGGGTTGGCCTCGTCGGTGGCCTCTCCTGCGTCGTTGCAGTAGCGGAACAGCACCCTCCCTTCGCTCTCCAGCATGGCCAGAGTATCGGCGTCTGCGAAGTAGTTGCCCTCGCCGTGGGAGATGGGCACCTGCAGAATCTGACCAGCGGTGCAGGTCGACGAGAAACGGGTGTCGGTGCGCTCGACGCTTAGGTTGGTCCACTGGCAGCGGAATTCCAACTGCCGGTTGGCTCGCAGCGCGCCGGGCAGCAGCCCTGACTCGCACAGGACCTGGAAGCCGTTGCAGATGCCGATGACCGTGCCACCGGCGGCCGCGAAGGCCTGCACCGAGTCCATCACCGGCGAGAAGCGCGCCATGGCGCCGGGGCGCAGGTAGTCGCCGTAGGAGAAGCCGCCGGGCAGGATCACGCAGTCCAGGCCCTCCAGCACCGTGTCCTTGTGCCAGACGTACGTCGCCTCCTGTCCGAGGACGTCGCTGACGGCGTGGTGGCAGTCGGTGTCGCTCCACGTACCGGGGAATTGCACGATTCCGAATCGCATCGCTTTGTGCTCTCTGCGTTCTCAAAAATCCCCTCTCCCTCCGGGGGAGGGTTAGGGTGGGGGCGTTTTCCACATCCGGGAACGGCCATCGGAGAATAGCACTTCACTCTCACCACAACCCTAGCTAATGAGCCCTTCAATAGTAGCCGGCCGGATGCCTCCGGGCCTGTGCAGGGGCCGTCCTTTCGTGGTTCAACAAGCTCACCATGAACGGACTTGACGGCTTGACTGCGAAAATTAAAAGCCCAGATCCTCGCCAAGTGGAAGAGGGAACTGCCTCTCTAACCCAGAGAGTCCAGGATCTCGCCTGCGAGGCGGTTGACCTCGGCGCCGTCGGCCTTGCCCCGCACCTGAGGCATCAGGCGGCCCATCACCTTGCCGCGGTCGCGTGGGCCAGCGGCTCCCACCTCATCCACGACTTCGCGGATCAGCGTGACGATTTCGTCCTCGCCGAGCTGGGGTGGCAAATACTCCTCCAGTACCGTGAGCTCGAAGGCTTCCTTGTCGGCCAGCTCGGTGCGCCCGCCGTCGCGGAAGGCCTTGACGCTCTCGCGCCGGTCGTTGACCTGCTTGGAGACGACCTGGACCATTGCCTCATCGTCCAGCGCCTCACGCCGCTCCTTCTCCACCGCCTGCACAGCGAACTTGAGGAAACGCAGGGCGTCTACCCGCTGCTGCGCGCGCTGCCGCATGGCGTCCCTGATATCGTCCTCGAGCCTGTCTCTCAATGTCATATTCGTTCCCCGCCCAAGGGAGGTTGGAGTTTGCCTGGTTGCTGTCAATCCATTCTAAACCTTGATGGGTCGTCGCGCGAACCCGCCGGACCCCAACTTTTACCGGCCAAATCAATGAATCCTGTGCGGCGCGGTAGCCGGTCATCCATCCTCGCCTTCCGCCGCGTAAGCCGATTTGGTATAATCGTTAAGCCGCGCCTCACACAGGGGACGGCTTCGTTTTGCGCTTTGCGCTGGCTATTGTATAGCTGACAATTTTGGTTTGATTGTAAAGGCGGTTTTAGGATGCCGGCATACGCCGTAATCGGAGGACAGTGGGGCGACGAGGGCAAGGGGAAAGTCATAGACTACCTTGCCGGGGAGGTGGACAGCGTCGTGCGCTTTGCCGGCGGCAACAACGCGGGCCACACCGTGGTCAATGATGAGGGAGTATTCCAGCTTCACCTGGTCCCGTCCGGCATCTGCTGGCCCGATGTGGACGGCATCATTGGTAACGGGGTGGTTGTCGACCCGGACGTTCTGACCGACGAGATGGAGATGCTTCGCAAGCGTGGCATCGATACCGGTAAGTTGCACGTGAGCGAGAGGGCGCACGTTATCATGCCCTACCACGTGATGCTGGACGCCCTGGAAGAGAGAGCCCGCGGCGCCAGTGCCATCGGCACCACCGGGCGTGGCATCGGGCCCGCCTACGTTGACAAGACCGGCCGCGCCGGCATCCGCGTCGGCGACCTGCTGGACTGGGAAACGCTGGCTCCCAAGCTGAAGAGCGTCCTTGAACAGAAGAACGCGATCATCACCAAGATCCACGGCGCGGAGCCGCTGGTCTACGAGGACGTGAAGGCCAAATGCCGCCAATGGGCCGAACAGCTCAGGCCCTACGCCCATCCCACAGAACAGATTGTCCAGGATCGCCTGGCGTCCGGGAAACGCGTGCTCCTCGAAGGTGCCCAGGGAACGCTGCTGGATCTCGACCACGGCTCGTACCCGTACGTCACCTCTTCTTCCCCGTCCATAGGCGGCGCCTGCACCGGGCTGGGGCTCAGCCCGCAGTCCATCGCCGGCGTGCTAGGCGTTTTCAAGGCCTACTCCACCCGGGTGGGTGGAGGGCCAATGCCCTCGGAAATCGATGACGAATCAGCGGAGAGGATACGAGAGATCGCCCAGGAGTACGGCACCACGACCGGTCGGGCGCGTCGCATCGGCTGGTTCGACGGCGTCGCGGCGAAATACAGCCAGTTAGTCAACGGCTTCACTGGCCTGGTTCTGACTCGCCTCGACATACTGGACGGTTTCGAGTCGGTCAAGATCTGCGTGGGATACACGGTCGGCGGCGAACCCGTGGAGCGGTTCCCGGCGAACACCTCGCTGTTGGCCCGCTGCGAGCCAGTGTACGAGGAAATGCCCGGCTGGGACGAGCCGACCGCCAGCGCCACAGAGCTTTGCCAACTTCCCGCCAACGCCGTACGCTACATCCGTCGCATCGAGGAGCTTGTCGGCTGCCAGGTGCAGATCGTCTCCACCGGCCCCAGCCGCGCGGAGACCATCCAGGTCAGCCCGGTCTTCTAGCCGAGGGGAGGCGTCATGACCTCCATCCCCACAACCGCCGATCTGCTGCGCCTGCTGCGGGAAGACCCGGACTTCCGGGACGAGGTCCGACGTCTGGTGCTGTCCCAAGAACTGCTGGAACTGCCCGAGCGGTTCGGGCGTTTCGAGGCGAACGTGGACCGTCAGTTTGCAGAGGTCCGTGGCGATATTGCCGAGATACGCGGCGACATCGCCAAGAACACAAGTGACCTGTCCGGATTGAAAGGAGCGGAGTACGAGCGCCGTGTGGGAAAGAGTTTCGCCAGCTACGCGAGCATGGAGTTTAGGCAACGCCATGGCAGGGGCCTGCGCCGGAACCGTTTGCTTTATAGCAACATTCTTGGCAAAGACGCCGGATTTGACGAACTAATTTCCGATGCTGTCGACGACGGATTGATTTCGGACGACGAGAAGGCAGATCTTGAACAAGCCGATGCGGTGATGAGCGGACAGGACGGGGGTGCCACCGTTTACTATGTGGGAGAGATTTCGCTGACGGTTAACAACCGGGACATAGACCGCGCCATCGCTCGTGCGACCATTCTGAGCAAAGTCACTGGCCAAGAGACCAGGCCGATGGTGATTGGCGATACTATTCCCGGACCCCAGCAGACCAGAGTTGAGGCGGAGGGGGTGGCCTGGGGGAAGGTCGTCGAATAGTATTCACCTCCGTATTTTCACGTTCTTGGCATACGAAAAACGGCCCCGCACAATTGCGGGGCCGTTTTATTGGGCAGCGTTTGACGAACTGAAACCTAGACGGGCAGGTCGATGGTGTACTGGGACATGACCTTGTCGATCTCGGCGGCGGCCTTGTCGGAGGCCGGCACCAGCGGCAGGCGCGGGTTGCCAACGTTGAATCCGGCCTTGTTCACGCCGTACTTGACCGGAATCGGGTTCGATTCGACGAACAGCACTTTGAACATAGGCAGCATGCGACGATGCTCGGCGGCGGCCGCCTCGACGTCGCCCTCCAGCAGCAGGCCCATCATGTGCTTGATCTGGCTGCCGATGAGGTGGGAGGCGACGCTCACCACGCCGAACCCGCCCGTTGCCATGATGTAGTAAGTTTCGTTGTCGTTGCCGCTCCAGACCAGGAACCCGGGCTTGGCCCCGTCGATGATGCGGGTGATCTGGTCCATATCACTGCCGGCTTCCTTGATGCCGATGATCCGATCCAGCTCACTGAGCCTGATGGTCGTCTCGTCCGACATGTTCAGGCTGGTGCGGCTGGTGACGTTGTACAGGATGGCCGGCAGGTTGGTGCTCTCAGAGATGGCCTTGAAGTGCTGGTACAGGCCCTCCTGCGGGGGTTTGTTGTAATAGGGCACCACCAGCAGCATGCCGTCTACGCCGGCCTTCTCGGCTTCCTGGCTGAGTTCGATGCTCTCGGCGGTGCTGTAGTTGCCCGTGCCGGCGATGACCGCGCCCCGGTCGCCCACGGAGTCCTTGACCTCGCCGAACAGCCGGATTTTTTCCTCGATAGTCAGCGTGGGCGACTCGCCGGTAGTGCCTGAAACGATTACAGCGTCGCTGCCCGAGTCCAGAAGAGCGTTGGCAAGCCGCTTGGCCTGTTCGTAGTCCACGTTCCCCTCGGCGTCGAACGGTGTGACCATCGCTGTAATCAGCCTGCCTATCTCTACCATGGTTAGCCCTCCAATAAATGCAAATGCGCGAAGTCAGTTTTTCTCTTTTGCGCCCATTATACGCGTAGCCGTGCCACTCGCAACCCTGTGCGATCTACGGACCTTCCATTCTTTCCCCTTCAGGGAAGGCAGGTGGATAGGGCCGAGTGCCGCTACTGAAATGTGACGGCAAGGTCCGGGATACCCACGACCTCGCCCTCTTCGATAGGGAGAGGGGACAGCCAGATTGCCAACTAGGCGGTGGCCTTGGTGGCCTTGGTGGCCTTCGGCTTCAGCCGGCCGCGGGCGACCAGTTCCTCGGCAATCTGCAGGCTGTTCAGGGCCGCCCCCTTGCGCAGGTTGTCGGATACGATCCACATGACCAGCCCGTTGGGGTTTGAGAGGTCCTGCCGAATGCGGCCCACGAACACGTCGTCCTCGCCGGAGACGTCCCATGGCATGGGGTAGGAGTTGTTGGCCGGGTCGTCCAGCACGGTGAGCCCTGGCATGCCTTCCAGCGCTTCGCGTGCCTCGCCAACGGAGACCGGGCGGTCAAACTCGATATGCACCGCGGCGCTGTGGGATACGAACACAGGCACGCGGACGCAGGTGGCGGATATCCGAAGCTCCGGGTCGTGGAGGATTTTCTGCGACTCCTGCCGCATCTTCTGCTCCTCGTAGGTGTAGCCTGTGTCCATGAACCGGTCGATCTGCGGGATCAGGTTGTAGGCGATCTGCCCAGGCTCGCTGTGGGTGGAGGCGTGGTCGGCATCGATGAGCCGCCCCGACTGCTCGCGCAGGTCTGCGACCAGCGATGCGCCAGCACCCGAGACCGACTGGTAGGTGTCGGCGATCACGCGGCGGATAGGGGCGACCTCCCGAAGGGGGTGGGCGGCCATAACCAGCGGCGTGGTGGAGCAGTTGGGGATGGAGATGATGCCCTCGTGCCACTCCACGTCCTCGCCGTTGACCTCCGGCACCACCAGCGGCACGTTGGGCTCCATCCGGAAGGCGGAACCGTCGTCGATGACCACGGCGCCTGCCGCCACGGCGTGGGGCGCAAGCTCCCGGCTGACCGCGGAGCTGGCGGAGATGAACGCCACATCCACGCCCTCGAAGGAGTCCGCCGTGGCTTCCTCGACCACCAGTTCGTTGCCGCCCACGGCGATGCGCTTTCCGGCGGAGCGCTTGGATGCCATCAGCCTCAAAATGGGAAGCTTGGCATAACGCTGCTCAACGATGCGCAGGAACTCTGCGCCAACGGCTCCGGTAGCGCCAACAACTGCAATGGTCAAGTCTTCCACGGGGACACACACTCCTTAAAAGGAAATTACGAAATCCACCAAATCACTATACCAGACTGTCAGAGCCTGATGCACACGATGACCTGGTGCAAGGGCTGTTCTACAACCCGAGCACTTTCTCCAGGCCCACCACCAGGCCGGGGCGGGCGTTGGCCTCGCGGATGCAGCGGACGACGCCGGGCATGTAGCAGTCCCGTCCCAGGGTGTCGTGTCGCAGCGTTACGGTCTGTCCAGCGGCGCCGAACACGACCTCGTGGTGGGCGCTGCGGCCGGGCAGGCGGACGCTGTGTACGGTGACGCCGTTGACGTTTCCGCCCCGGGTCTCGGGGATATTCTCTTTCTCGGTGACGTTACGGGAGAACTGCTTCTGTTCTGCCAGGCTGTTGGCCAGGGCCAGCGAGAACCCGGACGGCGCATCGATCTTCATCTCGTGGTGAGACTCGACGATGTCGACGTAGTCGAAGAACGGTGCGGCCTGCTCCGCCAGCTTTTTCAGCACGATGGCTCCCAGAGCAAAGTTGGGCGCGACGATGATGCCCACGCCGTTGTCGTTGGCCAGCGCGTCTAGCTGCGCGTGGTGGTCGGCGTTCAGGCCGCTGGCCCCGAGGACCATGTTGATCTTGCGGGCTCCGGCAGCGTGAGCCGCAGCCATGCAGACGGCAGAGTTGGTGAAATCCACCATCATGTCGGGGCGTGTGTCGTCCAGGATCTGCGCCAGGTCGGTGGACAGGGGCACGTCGCCGGACGGCGTCGCCAGCACGCCGCCCCGGTCGGTGCCGCAGACGGCGCCCACCAGTTCCATGTCGTTCTCGCGGCAGACGGCGGCGACGGTCTCGACGCCCATCTTGCCGGTTGCGCCATGTATCACGACTTTAATCGCTGCCATTTTGCCCTCCGGGTGGAGTGAATGCGTTCAGAATTAGAAAATCAGACCTGATTAAAAGGGAAGAGCGCTGGGAAGACAAGCTCCCAGCGCTCCGGTTCGTCCGTGGTCAGTAGTGAACTCTAGGTACGTGGGCCGCTGCTGCGGTTGCCGCCGTCGAAGCGCCGGTCCGGAGCACGTCCACCGCCGCCGCCACCCGGGGGACGGCCACCGCCGCCACCGTTCCTGCGCGGGCCGCCGTTGCCGCCGCGCCCACCGCCACCGCCGTTGAACCCGCCGGGCCGTCCGCCGCCGGGGCCTCGACCGCCGCCAAAGCCGCCAGCACGCGCGCCCTCGGGTCGGGGAGCCGGAGGGCTGTCGTCGCCGAACAGGGCGCGACGGGACAGGTTGACCCTACCCTGGGAGTCGATCTCGTGGATCATCACCGTGATTTCCTGGCCCTCGACCAGGTCTTCTTCCAGGTCGCCCAGATCGCCGTTACGGATCAGGCCGTCGCGGCCCGGCACCAGCTCGACGAAGGCGCCGAAGTTGGTCAGGCGCACCACCTTGCCGGTGAATATGTCGCCGATGGCCAGCTCACGGGTCAGGCTGTCGACCTTGGCGTGGGCCATCTCCAGCATGGTCTGGTCGACGCCGCCGATGGTCACCGTGCCGTCGTCCTGGACATCGATGTTGGTGCCAGTCTCCTCCTGGATGCCGCGGATGACGCGACCGCCGGGGCCGATGAGGGCGCCGATCTTGTCAGCGTTGATCTTCAGGCGGATCATCTTGGGAGCGTGGGGACTCATCTGGGTCTTGGCCGAGGTTATGACCTCGGCCATCTTGTCCATAATGTGGAGCCGTCCCACCCGGGCCTGCTCCAGCGCCTCGGCCAGGATTTCCTGGGTGAGGCCAGTCCACTTGATGTCCATCTGCAGGGCGTTGACGCCAGCCTCAGTTCCGGCAACCTTGAAGTCCATGTCGCCGAGGAAGTCCTCAATGCCCTGGATGTCGCTGAGGATGGCATACTGCCCGTCCTCGCCGGTTACCAGGCCCATGGCGATGCCGGCCACGGGGGCCTTGAGGGGAATGCCGGCGTCCATAAGCCCCAGGGATGCGCCGCAGACGCTGCCCATGGAGGTGCTGCCGTTGGAGGAGAGTACCTCGGAGACGACGCGGATGGCGTAGGGGAATTCGTCCTCGGAGGGCAGGGCGGGCAGGATGGCGCGCTCGGCCAGTGCGCCGTGCCCGATCTCGCGCCGTCCCGGAGAGCCGACGCGTCGGGCCTCACCGGTGGAGAAGGACGGGAAGTTGTAGTGATGCATGAAGCGCTTGGTGTTGTCGGGACCCACGGTGTCGAGGGTCTGTTTCATGGACAGGGACCCGACCGTAACGGTGGAGAGCACCTGTGTCATGCCTCGGGTGAACAGGCCCGAGCCGTGGGTGCGGGGCAGGACGCCCACCTCGCAGGAAATGGGGCGGATCTCCTCCAGCGCGCGGCCGTCGGGGCGGATGTGCTGCTCCAGGATGCGGCGGCGCACCTCGTCGCGCATCACACTCTTGAATCCCTCGGAGAGGGCCTTGTCGCCGAACTCCTCGGAGAGCTTCTCGCTGACCTCGTCGCGGAGGGCGTTCTCGCGGGCCTCCAGGGCAACCTTGTCGGGGTTCTCGGCCAGGGTATCCGCCAGGCGCGTTCCCACAACCTCGCGAATGCTGCCGTCCATCTTGGCAGCGGCGTCCTTGTCGGTCTTGAACTCCAGCTTGGGCTGACCGACCTGGGCAACCAGCTCCTCAATGAGGCTGATTATCTCTTCGTTGGCCTCCTGGGCGCGGCGGATGGCCTCGAGGATGACTTCCTCAGAGACCTCGTTGGCTCCTGCTTCCACCATGATGATGGCATCACGGGTGCCGCCGATGACCATGCTCAGTGTGCTGTCGTCGCTCTCTTCGTAGGTGGGGTTGATGACGTACTGGCCGTTTCGGTAGGCGATACGGCAGGCGCTGACGGGACCCTCGAAGGGGATCTGCGAGATGGCCAGGGCGGCTGACGCGCCGATCATCGCCAGGATTTCCGGAGGATTCTCCTGGTCGGCGGAAAGCACGGTCAGGGTGACCTGCACGTCGTTATGCAGTCCCTTGGGGAACAGGGGGCGGATGGAGCGGTCGGTGAGCCGGGAGGCGAGGATGCCCTCCTGTCCGGGCCGACCCTCGCGCCGGAAAAAGCTGCCGGGGATGCGGCCGGCGGCATAGAGCCGTTCTTCGTAGTCGACGGTCAGGGGCAGGAAGTCGATGTCCTCGGCGCGGGGCCGATCGGACATCACTACTGTGGCCAGTACGATTGACTCGCCGTATCGGACTGTGACAGCGCCGTGGGCCTGGAAGGCGAGGCGTCCGGTTTCTAGGACCAGGGTTTCGCCGCCGATCTCGCGGTGGACGACGGTGGGGGATGCAATTTCTGTTGCCATAATGTAACGCACGACCTTACTCAAAGGTGAGTTAGTCGCGAAGACAGCAGGGGGCGGGACGTGGCTAGACGAAAAACAACCCCGAGATCGTCGGGGTTGTCGGCGACAGTTCTACCGGCGGAGGCCAAGCCTGGAGATGAGTGTTTGGTAGCGGTTGACGTCTTCGTTGCTCAGGTAGTTCAGGAGACGCCGACGTCTGGACACCATCATCTGCAGACCGCGACGCGAATGAACGTCTTTGCGATGAGTCCGCAGGTGGTCGGTCAGCCGCTTGATGTTCTCGGTGAGCATTGCCACCTGAACCTCGGCGGAACCCGTGTCCTTGTCGTTGATGCGGTACTCGCGGATGATGGTTGTCTTCGTTTCGCCGTCTAGCATCGGGTGCGTCTTTTCTCTTGCTTCTTCTTAATCTAACTTCATCGTGAATCTTATCACGAGCGGGGAGAGGATGGCAATGGGGCGGATGGCGAGTTACTACGGAGGGCTTGTCGTGCCTTGCCCCGCCGTCCCGTAGCCATGTTATAATTGAAGCAGTGTCGGGGCGTGGCCCAGCCAGGTAGGGCACCTGCATGGGGTGTAGGGGGTCGTCAGTTCAAATCTGACCGCCCCGACCAAATTCCGAGGCTCGTGAAATCAACCGCCGGTGGCAGTCAGCCGCGGCGGTTTTTTGTTGGGGTTACCGCTCCTCCTGCAAGAGCAAGGGTAGAATGCCCTCACCCTAACCCTCTCCCGGAAGGAGAGGGAACAATTCAAGGGCCCCGGATCAGTCGGCAGTGGGCCTGATTTTCCCGCTTGAAATCATGTCGATGGGACGCGGCGCATCCGAGCTCGATTTAGACGCTTCCATGGCGTCGAACATCGCATCTCTGACCGCATCTACGTCCAGGCGCAATTGTTCGGCGAACTCTGGGGAGACGTGGGTGTCCGGGTCATATTTCTCGGCCCAGTCGATTACGGCCAGCATGACGGGTAGGAGGTCCCTTCCCTTGTCGGTCAATGTGTAAAGCACCTGTCGCCCGTTGGCCGGGTCCCTCCGACGGCTGATGATCTGCTGCGCCTCCAGCCGGCTCAGGCGGTCGGACAGGATGTTGGTCGAAATTCCTTCGTCCGCGTCCAGGAAGTCCTGAAACCGGGTGGAGCCCCGGAACATCATGTCGCGGACGATCAACAGCGACCAGCGGTCCCCGAACACACCCATCACGAACCGGATGGGGCAATGCTTGGGCTCATAAATCATTGGTCTAGCATACCAAGTTGGATTTTCACTTGCAAATGACAAGTTTTGCTGTACAATTGCTTGCAATTTACAAGTAGTAATGGCACGGGTCCAGGACATCAGCACAATGAACCGTTCGATCACACTGGCAGACTGGGGATTGCTGCTCGGGGCATCGGTGCTCGTGGGCAGCACATTCCTTTTCATAAACATAGCTGTCAAGGAAATCTCGCCCGTGGTCATCGCGGCTCTGCGGGCTCTGATCTCGGCGTTCATCTGCTGGATTGTGATGCGCGCTTACGGGGTGCGTCTGCCTCGCACCTGGCAGGGATGGAGGCCCCTGCTCCTGCTGGGCGTGCTCACTTGCGCGATTCCTTTCGGAACGGTCGCGTGGGGGCAGCAGCATATCGAGAGCGGCATGGGCGGCATACTGTTCGGGACCATGCCGATCCTGGCGGTGGTGCTGGCGCCCCTGCTGCTGGCCGAGGAAACGTTCACCCGCAGGGCGCTTATCGGCGGTGTGGTCGGATTCGCCGGCATCATCCTGTTGATGGGCCCATCGGTGGTGGCCAACGCCGGCGACCAGATCCTGGGCATCGTAATCACCTTTCTTGGCCCCATGAGCCACACGCTGGGCGCGATCTATGCCCGACGACAGAAGGATCTGAATCCCCGCGCCATGGTCACCGGGTCGATGATCATTGGCAGCGTGGCCCTGGTGCCCCTCTCATTTGCGGTGGAGTCTCCCCTCACCCTCTCTCCCGGAATGGGTGCCATCGCCGCCATCATTGCCACCGGGGTCTTTACCGGTGCGGGTTTCTGCCTGTATTTCCTGGTGATAAGCCGGGTCGGGGCCATGCGCAGCTCGCTGGTGCCGCTGTTCTTTCCGGTGGTTGCAGTGGTGTTGGGGGCCATCGTGCTGAGCGAGCGGCTGCCGTTGGAGGCCTTCATTGGCCTGGCGCTGATCATGGCTGGCGCTATCGCCGTCAGCACCCGCGCGCCGGCCAAGCCGTCCGCACCCGCAGTGCCCAGCCCGCAGACCCAGAGCTAGCGGCGTCCGTGCTGCCTGGAGATGAGCGCATTCACGTGTTTTGCAAAAACCTATTAGTAGGCTGGCAAGCCTATTCACGTCCGCTAAGCAGGTTGCGACGCCGCTTCGTCATTCACGGGAAAATGGGAGACGCCCTCGCCCTAACCCTCTCCCGGAGGGAGAGGGAACTTGTTAGACAGTATCCGAGAATCCTTGACCAAAGTCCTCGGCTGCATGGCTGCCCAATACGAGGCTGAAAAGGGGACCGAGAAATCGACACCCAAGTGATTCAGGCAAGGGCCCAAGAGGTAAACAAGCCGCTGTTTCTTGCGGGCATGTTTATGGGCTCGTTCATCGGGATGAATTCGTCCCTGATGATCACCGCACTGCTGGTGGAGATTTCGGATAATTTGCAGATCTCGGTGGCGGCGGCCGGGCAGACGGCCACCGCGACCTATGCGGCCTGGGCGGTATCGGTCTTTTCCGTCGGCCCTCTGTCTGATTCATTCGGTCGTCGCCCTATTGCCCTGTTCGGAATGCTGTTGGTCGCCGTGTCCCTGATCGGAGGAGCGTTCGCCCCGAATTTCGAGACGCTGCTGGTACTCAGGGTCCTCACCGGCCTGGGTGCAGGAATGTTGCCTCCCACCATGGTGGGGGCCATCTCCGATGTAATTTCCCCGGAAAGGCGGGCCCGGGCGGTCAGCTCATTGCTGGCCGTTGGCATGATGTCAACGGTGGTCAGCGTACCGGCGGTGGCCCTGCTGGCCGACTGGGGCGGATGGCAGTCCGCGTTCATCTTCGCGGGTCTGCTGGGCGCTATCAGCTTTGTGGCCAACTGGTTCTGGATGCCAAAGGACAGGGGTGAGCGGGTTCGCGACTTTGCCATCTTCTCCCGGTACTGGTCCCTGATCACGCTGAATTTCTTCCAGGTGGCCCTGACGGTCAATCTCGCCCACCGCATCGCATTCTGGGCTATAGTCAGCTACTTCGCCGCCTACATGATTCATACCCACGACGTTGCCCTGAGATACGTGGCTCTCCCCTTGGCGATAATAGCCATCGGACAGGTGATGGCAACCTACGCAAGCGGGTTTGTGGCGGGGAGCAGGTACCGAGCAGTCATCATTGCCGCCGTCTGCGCAGCGGGAGGGGTGTGCGGGTTCCTGTTCTTCGCTGTCGACCTGCAGTTCTGGGTGGCTGTGGGAGTGGCAACCCTGGCAACGGGACTGCTGAGCGTCCCCTTCCCTGTACTGGTGGCCGCCAGCACAGAACACTCGGGAGATTCAAAGTCCACCGGTGTGGGTATGATGGGCCTGACCAACCAGCTGGGAGGCGTGTTGGGCGCCGCCATTGCCGGCGGACTCCTGGCGAGCACGGGCTACCAGGGAATGGCGTACCTCTGCATCGTGGCCTCGGCCTTGAGTATCCTGACGGCGGTGGTGTTCGCCAGGCACATGCGTATTGGCACCGGCTGAACATTCCGGGCCGCAATCCCGGCCGAAAACCGGCATCAAATCGGGCCGAAAACCGATGGCTGCAATTCTCCAGGAATAGTGACAACCTTATGACCACACAAGCGGCGCAGGCGCAGGGCAAAGAGATGAACAAGCCGCTGTTCTACTTTTCCCTATGTCTCATAATTTTCGGCACCATGACCGGAGTGATGATGGTCCCGGCGCTCCTCACGGAGATTGCTGCGGACCTCGAGGTTTCGGTCGCGGTGGCGGGGCAGCTGGCCACGGCGACCTTCGCGGCGTGGGCGGTATCCATCGTCGCCGTGGGGCCTCTGGCCGACTCGGTGGGGCGCCGTCCCATGGCCCTTGCCGGTGTGTTCCTGGTGGTGGTGTCTCTCCTGGCGTCCGCGTTCGCCCCCAACATCGAGACGATGATGGCCCTTCGTGTTCTGGCCGGACTGGGAGGAGGAGCGATTGCCCCCACATCCATCGGGGTGATTTCCGACGTCATCTCCCAGGGCAAGAGGGCCCAGGCCATCGGCGGCATCGCGAGCACCATCGTGCTGACATCGGCGATCAGCATCCCCTTGGTGGCCCTGTTCGCCGACTGGTGGGGCTGGCGGTCAGCCTTCGTCATTTCCGGATTTTTCCTGGCGGCAATATGGCTCCTGAACTGGGTCGTGTACCCCCGGGATAACCGGGAACGCGCTCGCGAACTGGTTTTCTTTGCGAGGTATTGGTCGCTGCTTTCCCTGAACTACTTCAAGCTGTCCGTTACGGTGAACACTGCCCAGCGCATGGCCTACTGGAGCCTGCTAAGCTTTTTCGCGGCCCACCTGATACAGACCTACGACGTTAGCGTGGGGTTCGTGGCCCTGCCGCTGGTGATTTTTGCATTGAGCCAGGTGGTGGGCAGCTACTCCGCAGGGGTGCTGGCGACGAGGAGTTACCGGGTCTTGCTGGTGGCCACGACCTCGGCCGCAGGGGGCGTCTGCGCGCTGGTGTTCTTCGCCTTCGACATCGGACTATGGCCAGCGGTCGGGGTGGCCACGGTGGGGTCCGGGCTGCTGAGCGTCACAACGCCCGTCCTGCTCGCCGGCAGCACGGAATACTCGGGACAATCCAAGGCCACGGGCGCCAGCCTGATAGGGTTCAGCAATCAGGGCGGCGGTGTCTTGGGGGCCGGACTCTCCGGCGTGCTGCTGGCCACCATGGGCTACGCTGGCATCGGCTACCTGTGCGTCGCCTTTGCCGTTGTAGGGGCCCTGGTGGCGATGGTGTTCGCCCGGCAGCTGCGCGTGGGCACCGGCTGAGGGTGCGTGGGCGCAGGGTGAACGTTACAAGTTTCCAGAAACGGGGAAGATCGGCATGACCACGCAAGCGGCAGAGGCAGGGGGCAAAGAGGTAAACAAGGCCTGGTTCTACTTCGTCCTCTCCCTGGCCATACTCAGCACACAGACCGCCATCGTGATGGTCCCGGCGCTCCTGGTCGAGATCGCCAACGATCTCGATGTCTCGGTGGCAGTGTCGGGGCAGCTGAACACTGCGTCCTTCGCGGCGCTGGCGATTTCCATCGTCGCCGTGGGGCCCCTGGCCGACTCCTTCGGCCGCCGTCCCGTAGCCCTCGTCGGTATCTCCATGGTCCTGATATCCATGGTGGGATCGGCCTTTGCCCCCAACATGGAGGTGTTCCTGGTCCTGCGAATAATTGGCGGCCTGGGAGGAGGGACCATCCCGCCCACGTCGGTGGGGGTGGTTTCCGACGTCATTTCCCCGGCCAGGAGGGCCCAGGCCGTGGGCGGCATCATGGGTACGGTGGTGCTGACCTCGGCGATAACCGTCCCGCTGGTGGCCCTTTTCGCGGACCTGTGGGGCTGGCGTGTGACCTTCCTGCTGGCCGGCGCGCTGCTGGGGATCGCGCTGGTGCTGGCCGTGATCTGGTATCCCCGGGACAGCCGGGAGCGCAACCGGGACCTGGTGTTCTTCGGCAGGTACTGGGCATTGCTGTCCATGGGCTTCTTCCGGGTCGCGCTGTCGGTGATTGTCACCCAGCGCCTGGCCTACTGGGGACTGATCAGTTTCTTCGCCGCGTACCTGATAGAGGTCTACGACCTGAGCGTGGGATTCGTGGCCATCCCGCTGCTGATTGCCGCAGCGGCTCAGGTGATTGGGAGCTACGCCGCCGGATTCGTGGCCACCAAGAGCTACCGGGTTGTGCTGATGGGCACCACCACGGCCATGGGAGGCGCCT
>CAXXOI010000039.1:0-40969 GCA_963664175.2 Dehalococcoidia bacterium | reverse complement strand
GGCCCAGTACATCCCGTGCATTCCCAGCATCCCCAGGCTGAGAGGGTGGCCGCTGGGGAAGCTGCTAAGCCCCAGCAGCGTGGTGATTACAGGTATGCCAGTCGTCTCGGCCAGCGCCTGGAGTTCCGCCGACCCGCCGGAGGCCAGCACTCCGTGCCCGGCAATGATCAGTGGCCTTTCGGCCTCGTTGATCAACCTGGCCGCGTCCTGCAGGTTGGCCTGGGTCTCATCGCTCAATTCCGGCATCCGGAGCGGACTGACGTCTGGAAACACCGGGTCCACCATCTCCAGCTGAACGTCCCGGGGGATGTCTATGAGCACCGGCCCCGGACGGCCCTCCTGGGCGATGGCGAAAGCCTCCCTGATGGTGGGAGCGAGATCGTCGCCCGACATTACCATGAAGCTTTTCTTGGTGCAGGTGGCCGTGATGGAGCAGATGTCGCACTCCTGGAACGCCTCGGAGCCGAGGGCGGTGCGGGCCACCTGTCCCGTGATGGCGATGAGGGGAACGGAATCGGCCTTGGCGCCCATGATGCCTGTGACCAGGTTGGTGGCGCCGGGCCCCGATGTCGCCACGCAGACGCCGACCTTGCCGCTCACCCGTGAGTAGCCGTCGGCTGCGTGGGCCGCTGCCTGCTCGTGCCGCACCAGGATGTGCCGGAGTTGCGGGTAGGCCCACAGGGCGTCGTAGAACGGTAGGATGGCCCCGCCGGGGTGGCCGAAGAGGACCTCGACCCCCTCCCGTATGAGGCTCTGGCAGACGATTTCCGCGCCCTTGATTTTTTCCCTATTCACCAAAGCAGCGCCTCCAATAATTAGGACCTTCCCCGCCGGAGAAGGGTGCTTTCGGGTCTGTCTGGCGCTTTGCTGCTACGGTTCGCCCGACGGCAAAAAAAAGGCCCGCCCCAATATAGGGACGGGACTTCAACATTCCCGCGGTACCACCCTATTTGTCCCGGAAACCGGGACCTCTCTTGCAGGCACCATCATGCCCCGTCGCTTCTAACGGGCGACGACCCCGGCCACGCTTACTGGCCCCGAATCGGGACTCTTCGGCGGGCGACTCCGGAGGGATTTTCGATCAGGTCCGATGCGCCTGCTTCCACCGTACCAGGCTCGCTATGCACGAAGTCCTGACTTACTCGTCTCCATCACAGCCTTTCAAAGAAATTAGCACAGCGGCCACCCACTGTCAACAACTCGATTGCTATGGACATCAGGACGACTGCAAAGTCTTGTCTGAATCAGGATTATCAAGATTCCGGGATTTTCAGGATGTTCTTCAATCCTGTTAATCCTTGAATCCTGATTCAGACAAGACTTTGCAGTCACCTTGGGTGATGGTCAAGGGCCCAGCTTGGACAGTTTGATTGACCCTGGCGGTTGACCGCTTCGTAATGCAGGGCAGTGAATCCGCTGCGTATGCTAGTATTTTAGTCACAGCATTGGAACACGGCGGATATGAACGACGACAGAGAGATACCGGACCTGGCTGGTGAACCGCAGCCCAATCACGAACAGCAGACCCTGGAGGATGCTGGCACTGTCAGTTTATCCGTAGCAACGCCTTCTCTGCCCGCTGAACCGGTGCCGCCGCCTCCGTCCGCGCCGACGGAGTTTCTGACCTCTCAATGGCTTGATTCGCTGCCTTCACGGAAAGCCCTAAGCACCGCCGGCGAGCCGCTTGCTCCTCCCCCTCCCTCCGCCCCCGAGGAGTTTCTTTCTGCCCAATGGATGGACGGCGTCGTGCCCGAGTTCAGCCCAAGCGAGGCTGACGGGGCGATCTTTGAGGAGGCCGTTCCCGAAACCATTGAGAGTTTCGGTCAGCTTCAAGCCCTTGCCGTTGAAAAAGGGTTCCCTGATGATCCAGGGACTCCTGATGAATCTACCGGGTCAGCCGACGGAATGTTCGCTGAGCTTGGACTGGAGACTGCGCCCGCCCGAGTCAGGGAGGTGGCACTCGCGCCTGGCGAAGAAATATCAATGGTCTTTCTGCCGGATGAGGGTGTTGTGGACAACGTGCCCAGGTCTGGGCAGGCCCTCATCCTGACCAGCCACCGGCTCATCGCCTTTCGAGGGTTGGAAGGCTTCAGGGACACCCACATGGCGATGGCCTCGGAGATATCCCAGTGCTCGGTGCGCACGGGGCAACGCAACTGGGGCGCCATCCTGCAGGGCCTGATGATCATGGTGGGCGGTGCTTTTCTTTACCTGATCGTCGGTTACTGGCTGGCGGGGCAGGTTAGCGGGCCCAACGTGCCGGTTTTGAACATCGATGTCGCGCCCCTGATCGCACTGCTGATCATCCTGGCCGGGCTGTTTGTCCTGGCGTCCAACTATTTCATGAGACCAGCTGGCGCTCTCATTTTTCATGGCCAGGGAGTCGAGATCGCCTTTCCGTTCCGCAGTTCCCTCGGTCTGGCGCAGGTGTACGACTTTGTAGACAGGGCCCATTCGATACGCAGGGGCGGGAACGCTTCCCCGTCCGGTGAAGAAGGGCCGCTGAGCATTCAGTAGCATCCGGGGCAGGTTGCGTCCACCACTCGCAACCGTTCGGACGGGGCCAGGCTCACCCCAGCGGCAGACCTGGGTCTACGTCCAGGTCCATTGGCCACTGCTCTCCGCGTTGGTACTGATAGTAGGCGCACGCGGCGACCATGGCGCCGTTGTCCGTGCACAGCACCGGCGGTGGGATGATGACAGGCATTGGAGACCGCTTCACAATCTCCTCCCGCAGCCGGGCGTTGGCGGTCACTCCGCCGCCCAGCACGAGGCCCTTGACCCGGTATTTCTTGGCCATTTCGACCAGCTTGGCGGATATGACGTCAACCACGGACTCCTGGAACGCCGCGGCCAACTCCCGGACCAGTTCGGCGGTCGCAGCGTCGTCTGGGGTGGATTCGGATTCGGCGAGGTAGACACCCCGGTCCTGTGCCATGTGCAGAAGCGCTGTTTTCAGGCCGCTGAAGCTGAAGTCGTGGGTATCCCGCATCCAGGCGCGGGGGAGGTTGACGTCGCCCGCCGCTCCTGTGGCGACTCGCTGGATCTCAGGACCTCCGGGGAATCCCAGGCCGAGGATGCGGGCCGCCTTGTCGAATGCTTCTCCGGCGGCGTCGTCCCGGGTGCGGCCCACCAGTCGGTATTTTCCGTGTCCCTCCATCAGCAACAGGTCCGTGTGCCCCCCGGAGGCCACCAGGCACGCCAGCGGGAACCCCGGGTCCTCCGCCGGGTCGTGGGGCGTCAGCCAAGCGGCATAGATGTGTCCCTCCAGGTGATTGACGCCGATGAGCGGTTTGTCGAGGGTGAACGCGATGGCCTTGGCGGCGTTCAGGCCGCTAATCAGTGAACCAGCCAGCCCCGGACCGTAGGTGACCGCCACGACGTCGATGTCTTCAAGCTCAAGACCGCAGCTGGATACTGACTGCTCCAGCACCGGAGTCAGGTCCCGCACGTGCTGCCGTGACGCCAGCTCTGGGACTACTCCTCCATACTGGGAGTGCAGATTCGCCTGCGAGGAGATGATGTTGGAGCGCAGCAGCCGGCCGTCCTGGACCACTCCTGCCGCCGTTTCGTCGCACGACGTTTCAATTCCTAATATGTTCATTGTTACTACTGCGAGCACCTGTACAAGTGATAGGCTGGATACAGGAGATCAGGTTCGGTTGCACCCACGGGCACTTGGGAAATCAATGCCCGTTTTGGTAACCGCGCAACACCGGCGACAGCCGTGTCAACTTTACACCCCTGCAGGCCAATGCTATCATCCGAATACGCCACCTGTCGCGTACAGTATCTGTCGCGCGGTTGACATATTGCATCGAAATCGGGGAGGTAGCGCAAAAATATGGACGCCGGAGACTCATGGAGATGGGGCTTACTTGCCATATTCCTGATTCTTTCAGCCTTCTTTTCAGCCTCTGAAACGGCGTTCATTGCCCTGCCGAAAGCACGCCTGATGCACCTTGTTCAGACGCGGCGGACGGGAGCGGCCCGGGTGTCACGACTGATCCAGAAGCCGGAACGGTTCCTCGCCACGGTGCTCCTCAGCAACAACCTCGTAAACACTGCCGCTGCCGCCCTTGCCACCCTGCTGGTCGTCGAGTTGATCGGCAACCCCCTGGTGTCGGCTCTGGTGTCGACCGTCGGCATCACCCTTATCCTCCTCCTGTTCTGCGAATCACTACCAAAAACAATAGCGTGGCATCGCTCCGAGCGCGTTTCCTTCCTTGCCTCCCGTCCTTTGGTAATCGTCGGATTCATGTTGGCGCCCGTGGTGGTCGTGGTCCAGGGAATTACCACCACCTGCAGTCGCGCCCTGGGGATATCCAGCGATTCCACGTACATAGTGAGTGACGAGGAGATCCGTACCCTCATAGCCGCGGGTGCCCAGACCGGGGCGGTCGAGGCCGAAGAGGCCGACCTGTTGGAGAAGGTCTTCAGGTTCGGAGACCGGCGGATGCAGGAAGTTACGACACCCCGTCCCGAGATCGTCTGGCTGGAAAAAGGGGCGACGCTATCGGAATTCATGGAGACTTACCGTCAATACAGCCATACCAGGTTTCCCGTTTACGAAGGGTCCAAGGAAAATGCTGTGGGAATCCTGTCGGTAAAGGACGTCTTGACCGAGATGAGCTCCGGGCGGATGGGTCCCGATGACGACGTAACGTCCCTGCTGCGGGAAGCCTACATAGTCCCCGAAACCAAGAGCATCAGCGACACTTTCTCTGAAATGCGGCGTAGTCGCAGCACCGTGGTCCTCACCTTCGATGAGTTCGGTGGTATAGCAGGCTTGGCCACGACCAAGCAACTGCTGGGCGTTATAGTGGGCGAGGTGGGAGACGAGGGCCCCGCGCCGGAGGAAATGGTAACTCCGTTGGGAGCCGACAGCTACCGTGTTGACGCAGCGGCCAGCATTTCCGAAATCAACGAGGAACTCGAGCTGGACATCCCGGTGGGAGATTACCAGACCATGGCCGGGTTCGTACTGGACCAGCTGGGAAGGATCCCCGAGGTGGATGACAGCTTTGAATATGGTGACCTTATAATCACAGTCAAGGGAATGGATGGGGTTCGCGTGGATGAACTGAAGTTGGTGCGGTCTTCTATTGAGGCCGATGGGGAAGAAGGGTGAGGTTTTATCTGCTCAGGCACGGCGAAACGGATTGGAACAAGCTGGGAAAGTTCCAGGGATTCACGGACATTTCCCTCAATGAGCGCGGCTTTTCCCAAGCTCGCGACTCTGCGCGCGCCTCTCTGCAATGGGATCACTCCGTTATCTATTCCAGCTCGCTGACCCGAACCGTGCAGGTTGCCGAAGAGATACGAAAGATCTCCGGCGCTCCGGTGGTTACGGACCCGGGGCTCAGGGAACTGGCCCTCGGTGACCTTGAGGGCGTATCCGGTGCCGAGATGCGTGCGGACTGGCCCGATGTCTACCAGGCATGGAGGGCCAATCCTGCCGACGTGCAGATGCCGAACGGTGAGTCCGTGAGGCAGCTGCAAGAGCGGGCCTGGGGAGCGATACAAGAAATCGAAAAGGCCCACGCCGGAACTCCCGGGGTCGTGGTCGTTTCCCACAACTTCGCGATCCGCACCATAGTGTGCGCCATACTCGACATCCCGCTCTCCAACTTTCACCGCATGTCAATGGGACTTGGATCCCTCACCACCTTTGATAGCGATGACAACGGGCGCCGCCTGGTCACCTACAATTGCAATAGCCATCTGTCCCTCGATAACCGATAGCCGGACGGCATGACCTCCGCCCCCAGCCTCGAACGGCAGGTGACCGCCAACCTGCAACGGGCCGGGCTTTCCCGGACCGGAGCGACCATCGTGGTTGCCTGCTCCGGAGGCCCCGACTCAACGGCGCTCCTAGTTGCATTACACCGTCTGCAGTCCTCCCACGGTCTGTCCCTGCACGTTGCCCACCTCAACC
Source organism: Dehalococcoidia bacterium (assembly GCA_963664175.2). GTDB lineage: Bacteria > Chloroflexota > Dehalococcoidia > Lucifugimonadales > UBA3495 > VXOI01. The sequence continues at coordinate 35,031 of CAXXOI010000039.1, read as the reverse complement.
ACGACTTCCGCGGCGCCGAAGCCGATCACGACGCGGCTTTCGTGCAGCTACTGGCTGACGGACTCGCCCTCCCTTGCAGCATCGACAAGCGAGACCCCATTGCATACCAGCGCTCCACGGGAGTGTCGTCCTTTGAACAGGCGGCCCGGGAGATGCGTTACTCGTTCCTCCACTCGGTTGCTACCACGGTGGGGGCCACGGCAGTGGCCCTGGGGCACACCTCCGACGACCAGGCCGAGACAGTCCTGCTGCATATTCTGCGGGGGGCGGGATTGCAGGGCCTGCGAGGAATGGCCGAAGTCTCCGATTGGCCCTGGCCAACGTTCGAACCCGGACCCCTTCTGTTCCGTCCACTGTTGGCCGCAAGCAAGGCCGACACGGCTGCCTACTGTCGCGGGCAGGGGCGCACCTACCGCGAGGACTCCGGAAATTACCTCTGGCGATTCACCCGTAACAGGGTGCGGCTGGACCTGATGCCCCGCCTGGCGCGGGACTACAATCCTCGCGTGCGGGACGCCCTGCTGCGCCTGTCCCGTGCGGCTGCTGACGAGACCGATTACCTGGACGCTGAGCTGGATCGGGCCTGGGATAGCATGGCCACGTTTGGGGAGGGTCTAGCGTCGCTGGACGCGAGGGCGCTGGCTGCCCTCCATCCGGCTTTGCAGCGGCGGGCACTGCGCCGCGCTTACGCGTGGTCAGTCGGCGACTCCCGTGCTCTGAGCGAGAGTCACCTCGATGCCCTGCTTGGCCTGGTCCGAAGCCGGAGGGGCGGCCGCAGCATAAATCTGCCCCGCGGCACTTCGGCTCGTATGGAAGCAAACGCACTCCTGATTGCCGTGGCTGACACTCAAGATGAGAACGCCCAGCCACCTCCCCTGACCGGAGAGTATTCGGTCCGCGTTCCGCAGGATCTTGGAGAGACCGTGGAGGCCGAGGTGGGCGGCTGGCGACTTTCAATGCAGGCAGTTGGTTCCCACAGCCTGCAGGACAACGATGCTCACCCGAGGCGACCGTTCACAGCGACGTTGCGACGCGATGTTCTCGGAGACTCGGCAACCATCAGGACTCGGCGGCCGGGCGACCGGTTTCAGCCGTCGGGTATGAGCGGGACGAAGAAGCTCCAGGATTTCTTCACCGACGCCAAAATCCCCAGGGGCCAGCGTGACAGCATCCCTCTCCTGGTCTGCCAGCGGGGAATCGCGTGGGTGGCGGGCCACAGGGTGGCCGACTGGGCGCTGGCTGATGTCGACGCTGTATCGGTACGAGTCGAATTCATCGCCAAAGGGTGACCTGTCAGTTCCATATCCTGCAACCGTGAACTGCAAGCGACTTGATGCTGACGGTCGAAACGAGGAGATCTCCAGGTTGCCACGCCCACCGCGCGTTGATAGCATAGCGCCAGCTTGCGGTTGGAGGTTGGGCTATGGACCTTGGAATTAGCGGCAGGGTTGCCGTCATCGGAGGCGGTAGCAAGGGTCTCGGGCGGGCCTGCGCAGATTCGCTGGCCCAGGAGGGGGCGAACCTCGTCATCTGCAGCCGCAACGCGCAGGAACTGGAGGCGGCAGCCGCTGAGATCCGCGCGGCCACCGGTGTCGAGGTGCTCGCAGTGCCCGGAGACCTGTCTCGGCTGGAGGACATTCAGCGACTGGTCCAGGCCGCAGTCGACCACTTCGGGCGGCTGGATATTGTGGTGGGCAACTCCGGCGGGCCGCCGTCCGGGCGGGCCACCGACACCAGCGAGGAGACGTGGGCTCAGTCCATAGACATGGCGCTTTCGTTCTTCATTCGAATGGGGCGAGAGGCCACTCCCTACATGCGCCAGCAGAAATGGGGACGCGTCTGCAATATCCTGGCATCCACCGTCTACCAGCCCATCGACAACCTGGTCACATCGGGCGTTACACGCATGGGGGCGGTGGCCTACGCGAAGAGCCTCGCCGACGAGGTGGGGCGGGATAACGTGCTGGTGAACAACGTGGCGCCAGGGTTCCTGATGACGGAGAGGATGAGCCACGTCTTCGAGACCCGTGCGGAGGACACGGGGCAGGATCTGGAGACAGTACTGGACGCCGGAGCCTCACGCATTCCGGTGGGACGGTTCGGCCGACCCGAGGAGCTGGGCGACTTCGTTGCCTACCTGTGTTCGGACAAAAACACCTATGTCACAGGGACCACCATCCTGGTGGATGGAGGGGTGGTACGCTCCGTGATGTAACCCCATCTGTCTTTCGCACAGTGATTGGGCAGAAACGGAATGGGGCAGGATGCAATTCCTGCCCCATTCAGCTTGACCGGCTAGAATTCTAGCCTTTCAGGTGTTGATCGAACCAGGCCATTGCCTTGCCCCAGGCATCCTGGGCCGCTTCTGCCCTGTAGCTGCCTCGACCGTCGCAGTGGAATCCATGGCCCGCATCCGCGTACTGGTGAAATTCGTGGGCCTTGCCCAGGCGGGTCATTTCGGCATCGATCTCGTTCACGAACTCCGGAGTCGGATTTGCGTCTTCTTCGCCGAACAATCCCAGCACCGGGCAGTCGATGTTGCCGGTCTGCTCCAGCGGGGTGGCGCCGTCGCCCAGGGCTGCTCCGATGTTGCCGCCGTAGAACACCACCGACGCGGAGAGGTCGGATATGTTGCAGGCCGCCAGGTAGGCCACCCGACCGCCGAAACAGAATCCGACGATCCCCACCTTGCCGTTGACGAACGACTGGCTCTTGAGGTAGTTCACGGCGGCGGTGGCGTCGGCGACGATTCCGGCGTCGTTGCACTGCTGCATCCAGGCTATTGCGCTCGGAAACTCCTCGTGCAGGCCCGTGATCATGCTTCCCTGGCGATGGAACATGGCCGGGGCCAGTCCCACGTATCCCAGCTGCGGCAGGCGGTCAGCCACCGACTGGATGTGGGAGTTTACGCCCCAGATTTCCTGGATAACGACGACGGCAGGGTGGCTGCCATCTCCCTCGGGTTGTGTCAGATAGCTCTCCATGGTGGTGCCGTCACCAACGTTGATGTCAACCCAGCTTGCCGGCATTGCTGCACTCCTGTCTGTGAAATAGGGTGGTGGACTGAATTTTAGCACCTGGACAAGGGATCCACCCGGCGTCCCTGTCAGGGCCAGAGAGTCGAGGTTATTACCCTAGTACCGGGGGGCGCCGGCCCCGCGATGGCGATACGCCCTCGTAGGCATCGGCTACCTGGAATAGCAAGTCCTCCCGGAATCCGGCGGCTATGAACTGCAGGCCGATGGGAAGGCCGGAGCTGTTCAGGCCGCAGGGCACCGATATCGCCGGGTGACCGGTGCCGTTCAATGGGCTGGTATTGCGGCCTATCAGGCCGGAGCCGGGCCCCCGCACACGGTGCGACTCGCCAAGGTGTTCCACGTACGGCTCGTCGATGCGTGGAGCGCAGAAGGGCGTGGTGGGAGTGACAATGAAGTCCACCTCCTGGAATGCCCGTGCGTAGTCCTCCTGGATAAGCCGCTGCGCTTTCATCGCCTTTGAATAGTGGTGCCCCAGGACGAATTGTCCGCCCAGGGTGCGATACAGGACGTCGGGCCCGTAGTCCCCCCGGTTGGCTCTCAGGAACTGCTCGTGCGTTACGATGGCGTCCGCCATAGCGGCCATTCGCACCACGCCCGCGTATTTCATCATGGGCAGCTCAATTGGCACCGAGATGGCCCCCAGTTCCTCCAGAGCCGCTACAGCTCGCCTGGTGGCCTCCTCTACCTCGGGGTCCAGTTCCTCGAAATAATGGTTGGTCGGAATTCCCATTCGCAGCCCGCGAACGCCCCGGCCCAGCGCCGCCGAATAGTCGGGAACGGGGACCGGGACTGTACTGGGGTCCAGCGGGTCGTGTCCTGCCATGACCTGGAGCAGGATGGCGCTGTCGGCAACAGACCGGGTCATGGGACCGATGTGGTCACCGTTGTAGCTGGTTACCAGCAGTCCCCTCTGGCTGACTCGGCCAAATGTCTGCTTCAAGCCCACCACGCCACAGAATGCTCCGGGCAGCCGTACCGAGCCGCCTAGGTCGGTGCCCAGCGAGGCGAAGGTCACCTCCGCTGCGACATTGGCGCTGCCGCCTCCGCTGGAGCCGCCGGGCACGTGTTCGATCCCCCACGGGTTGCGCACGGGGCCGAAATGGGGATTGTTGGAGGTGGCTCCGGCCGCGAACTCTTCCATGTTTTCCTTGCCGAGAATGACGGCGCCGGCGGCCCGACACCGTGTCGCAACCTCGGCGTCCTCATCGGGCACATAGTCCGCAAGCACCTTGGTGCCCAGGGTCGTCCTGATACCCGCCGTGGCCAGATTGTCCTTCAACCCAATTGGTATACCTTGCAGGGGGCCTTTGTATTCGCCGCGGGCGATGGCGGCCTCCTCCTCCCTGGCCTGGCTAATGGCTTGCTCTGGCAGCAGGGTGATGAACGAGTTGAGGGTTTGCTGCATTGATTCGGCACGGGCGAGGGCGGCTTCAGTCAGCTCAACCGGCGACACCTCACCCGAACGAATTCGAGGCGCCAGTTCCGAAATGGTGGATGACAGCAAGTCGCTACCGGGCATATCATTTGCCTCCTTCGTTCCGCGCTGCTGACTCGTCGGCGGATGGCATTCTCAACAGGCGTCCGGATAGGACCCCAGATAAGTCAAGGTCGTCTAGTAATGCCACTTGCTCAAGGTAGAAGTCGACCTCGGATCGCACCAGTTCGAGTTCGTTGGCCGACAGTTCGAAACCGTTATATTCCCGAATGATTGCCTGCAAGGTTTCGTCGGATACACTCATTAAAAGTCTCCCGCCAATCAGGCTTGGGGTGCCTTGGTCAAAAACAACCGACCCGTCATGGTACGTACGAAGATCGATCACCGCCGTGAGTGTATGGGATAGGAATGTCAAACGCAATTGAAAATGTCCTGGCCGATGGGATAACTGGCCAAAGCGGTTGCTTTAGGGCAGTTATTCAATGGCCAAATAGTACTTAAACACTGTATTGTAACTATGATTTCAGGCTGTATTATGGAAATAGGCGGATAGCTTCGAAAGTCAAACGACTGCGGCATAATTGACTTTGCCGGCTTACCAGATTGGGGAGGAAAATTTGCGGAACCTGGCAAACTTTCTGGTCCACTTCTTCGGCCGCACCGAGGACACGGAAACGCCTAGGATTTCCGTGGTCCATGACCGCTGCCTGTATTGCGAGGAACCGATAAGTGACTCCCAGTCATACCATACGTTTCGTGTGTGCCCTTTCTGCCGCTTCCATTACACCATAACTGCCCGGGACCGTATTGACCTTCTCAGCGACCGCGGCACCTTCAAGGAGACGCACAAGTACCTGAGTTCTGTAGCTCCGATCTCCTTCACCCGCCGTGGGCGATTTGGCGAGCTTATCGCCCAGGACCAGAACCGCACCGGTCTGACCGAGGCTGCGGTAACTGGCCGATGCAAGATCGACGGCCAAGATGTCATGCTTATTGTCCTGGACTTCACCTTTATGGGCGGGACAATGGGCAGCGTTGTGGGAGAGAAGGTTGCCTCTGCGCTTGAGGCGGCCGCAAAAGGGGGGATCCCCGCGGTGGCGGTCGTTTCTGGAGGTGGAGTCCGGGTGCAGGAAGGTGTCCTGTCCCTGATGCAGATGGCCAAGACAGTGACGGCGGCTAATCGCCTGCGTACCGACGGGGCGCCGTTCATTGTGGTGCTCGCCAATCCATCCACCGGGCAGGCCTACGCCAGTTTCGCCAACTTGGCCGACGTGATTCTCGCCGAACCCAAGTCCCTGATTGGGCTCTCGCCTCTGCGGACGCTGCGAGAGGCCTCCAGCATCCCGCTGCCGCTGGACGCGCATACCGCAGAGGCCCACGTGGGACACGGCTTGCTGGACAACGTGGTTGACCGGGAGGCACTCCAAACGCGGGTTTCAGCACTGCTCCGCATTCTGACGGGACAAAAACTCGAGAAGGGCAAACAAGGGAAGGCCTTAACGTCCGACCTGTTGCAGGCGGCCGAAGGTTCCTGCATCCAGGTTCATCCCTGGGACGCCCTGTCAGCGGTGCGCCACGCAGAGCGTCCCCCTGCCTCCAACTACTTCAGGCAGATGTTGGATCCCTTTATCGAGCTGCGAGGAGACCGGCTCAACAGCGACGATCGTTCCATCGTTGCCGGAGTGGGTTACCTGGCAGGTCAGCCGGTGGCGGTCATCGGACACCAGCGCAGGGCCCTGCTGGAGGGGGAGCGCTATCACGTTTATCCCGACGGGCTCAGGAAAGCGCAGCGCGTCATCGGCCTGGCATCCCGGTTTGAATTGCCATTGATTACCCTGGTGGACACGCAGGGGGCGGACCCGGGACTGGAGGCAGAGGAGCAAGGCATCGGCAACGCCATCGCCGGCACCCTGTCAGCCATGTTGGATGTGCCGACTCCCATCGTTTCGGTGATCATCGGCGAGGGAGGCAGCGAAGGTGCATTGGCGCTGGGGATGGCCGACTGCATACTTATGCAGCAATACGCCGTTTATTCACCTATCTCCATGAATCATAATCTCGCGGGCGCGTTTCATGAGCCGCTGCTGGACCGCGAGGCGGCCGATGCCCTGATGCTCACCGCCCACGACTGCGTGGAGCTGGGAATCGCAGACAGGGTGATACCTGAGCCGGAAGGAGGCTCTCACCTGGACCCGCGCGCTGCGGGTGCCGTGCTGCAGGGCGGAATTCTGAAGGAATTAAACCGGCTCAGCAAGATGTCCCAGGGCAAATTGCTCAAGCGCCGGTACAGCAAGTTCCGCAGGATGGGCGAGGCCAACGAGTATTCGCAGGAGGCGATGACCCGGGAGGTGGAATTGCTGATGAGCATAACCGCCGGGGAACGCATCCCCAGACGAAGGGCGCCAAACGCCGAGCCCCACGAGGCCTACGTTCTGTCAGACGACTAGCGTTGTGACCCGTGCATCGCGCTTGCGTCCGAGTTACGCTGCTTCCCGTCCGAACTCTTTCAGGCTACGGCGCAACTCGGAGGCTATCTGGGAGTATTCCTCCCTCACTTCTTCATCCGCAACCACAGTAGGCATGGCGTTGTTACGGTACGTTGAGCGCAGTTCCATGCTGCCGAGGTAGGGCGCTTCGACCTCCTCAGCCAGGGCTCGCCCACCGCCCTGCCCGAAGATGGCGCCGGTGTAATTCTCAACGACACCCACCACATCAAGGTTCAACTTGCGGATCATGTTTATGCAACGCTTGGCGTCAAGAACGGCCAGGTCCTGTGGAGTGGAGACGACAACGAACCCATCCATGGGCAGGCTCTGCATCACGGTAAGAGGGGAGTCCGACGTGCCTGGGGGAAGGTCCACCACCAGGTAGTCGAGTTCGCCCCATTCCGTGTTCTGCAGGAACTGGTTGATGGCGTTGTGGATCATTGGCCCGCGCCAGATGATGGCCTCGTCCTGGTTTTCCTGGAAAAAGGCCATGGAGACGACCTTGACCCCCCATTCTTCGGCAGGAACAATCTGGCCCTCCACATAGTCCGGGGTGGCGGAGGTGGCCAGTACTTTCGTAACGTTTGGGCAGTCGATGTCAACGTCGAGAATGCCGACGCGCGCCCCTTCCTGGGCGAGTGTCACCGCGAGGTTGACGGCGACAGTGGTCTTGCCGACGCCTCCCTTCCCGCTGTAGACACCGATCTTGGTCTTGATCTTGTCCAGCCGTTCGCCGATCTGGCGCTTTTGCTGCCAACTGCGCTTGATCTGTTCCAGGCGGGCGTTCTGGGCATTCTGTTGGGGAGTTGTCATCGCATCCCTCGACGATTGAGGGCCCCGGCGTCGGGACGCTCAGTCAAAATTGGGGAGGAGAGCCGGACTGGCCCTTCCTCCCTAAGAATTACGGTCGAAGAAATCCGGGCAAATCCATGCGGCGGACTCTCCGAGTCGGGTGTGCCCCTTCCGGACTCTAGATGCCCAGCTGGTTGCGGGCCTCTTCGCTGATGAGGTCGGGAGACCAGGGAGGATCGAACACCAGCTCGATCTGGACCTCGTCAACGCCATCCAGTTCCTGGATGGCCCATTCGGCCTGCTGGCCGATGTAGGGGCCCATGCCGCAGCCCGGAAAGGTCAACGTCATCTGCACGTAGACGTCGGACTCGTTCACCTGAACGTCGTAGATAAGACCCAGATCGACAACGTTAACCGGGATCTCGGGGTCGTATACGGTGCGTAGTGCGTTGTATACCTCATCCCTAGATATAACTGCCTCTGCCATTTCAGCCTCCTGACCGGCTTTGAGCTAGCTGTGATTATATCAAGAAACGGCGGGCGGGGTTCTGCGGTTGCGGGGAGTATTTGTGGGAGGGCTGCAATTAGCAATGACCTCGTCTCGTGTGGTAACTTCCGCTTAACTCTCAGAAATAGGGAAACTGACAGCGGTGAGTACCCGGATTAGGCCAGCGACAGAACGGGATGCGGCTGGAATGCTGGACATCTACGCTCCCATTGTGCGCGAAACGGCCACCTCTTTCGAGAGGAAACCCCCGGGCATCGGGGAGTTTTGCGAGCGCGTCCGGGCCAGCATGGAGCGAAGGCTGTGGCTGGTCTGCAAAAGCGACGGGGTCATCGCAGGCTATGCCTACGCCACCCAGTTCAACGCGCGCGAGTCTTACATCTGGTCGGTGGAAGTCAGCGTATACGTCCACCCCGACCATCATCGCCGTGGTATTGGCCGAGGGTTGTATACGTCGTTGTTCCGCTGCCTTGCCCTGCAGGGCTATTTCACCGCCGTCGCCCGCATTACGCTGCCCAATCCCGCCAGCGTAGCGCTCCACGAGTCCATGGGATTTCAGACTGTGGGTGTGAATAGCGGTATAGGATACAAGCACGGACAGTGGCACGACGTTGGCATCTGGCAAACGGAAATCCAGCCAAGGCCACCCATCCCGGAAGTTCCGCAACCAATGGAAGCCCTTTCCCATACGACCGAGTGGACTGCCGCGCTCTCCGATGGAGAGGCGCTGATCAAGGAATGAGGGCCGTCCGGCCGCCAGCTTTTAAGTGGCCTGCGGACAATCGGCGCCCCAATGTCAGTGGTCCGTTGGAGGGTTGACCGGGACTCTGCTAGGGGATCAGCAGCAGCTTGCCGGTGGTGGCCCGGCTCTCCAGCAGTCGATGGGCCTCCGGGGCGTCGGACAGGGGCAGTTCGTGGCCGATGTGCAACTTGATCTGGCCTGATGCCACCCAGCCCAGCACGTCGCCAGCGCGCTTTTCCAGCTCTGCGCGGTCAACGGTGTAGTCGCCCAGCCCGGGCCGCGTCAGGAACTTGGAACCCGCCGAGAATATTCGGGGGTCCACGGGGTCGGGATTTCCGCTGGCTGCTCCGTAAAGCGCCATCACTCCACGGCGTCCCAGGCTGCTGACGCTCTGGTCAAAAGTGGTCTTGCCCACCCCGTCGTATACGACCCTTACGCCCTCGCCATTGGTGGCGTCCTTGACCACCTCTGCGAAGTCATCCTCTGTATAGTTGATCACGTGGTCCGCCCCCGCCTGCCGGGACATCTCTGCCTTCTCCTCGGTGGAGACGGTCGTGAATACGTACCCGCCCAGCATCTTGATCATCTGGGTCAGGATCAGTCCCATCCCTCCGGCGCCGGCGTGGACAATCACCCTGTCGCCGGGCTGCACCGGGTAGGTGGCGTGGCAGAGGTAGTGAGCGGTCATGCCCTGCAACATCGCCGCGGCGCCGGCCTTGGCGTCCAGCCCCGAGGGCCGCTTGACCAGCCGCCACGCCGGGACCAGCGCTTGCTCAGCATAGGAGCCGTTGACGCTGCAATACACCACCTCGTCTCCCACCGCGACCTCCGATACCCCGCTGCCCACGGCCGCCACCACGCCGGCTCCTTCGACTCCAATGGTGCGAGGGAGAGGGGGGCCCGGGTTGATGCCGGCACGGCTGTACACGTCCGTGTAGTTGACGCCCGCCGCCTGGATTCTGACCACGGCCTCCCCTTCACCAGGCGCCGGGTCGGGGATGTCCTGGTATTTCATCGCGTTAGGTCCGCCGAATTCATTGATCTGGACCGCTTTCATCTGGCGCACTCCTGTATGCTCCTGATTCGTGCCGGGTATGGGTACCCGGCGAGCAAAGTATACACCCCGATTCCTGCCCGTCGGCGCGGCCGTCGGCGTCCTCAACCGGCCTGGCGAACAGGGCGACCAGGGGCCTTCACAAATTGCCATGTATTACAGGAACTGATACTATGTCAAAGCCTAATTTCCGGCTACGAATGCTTTGTTTAAAGGCTGGGCAATCAGCCTTGCAATACTGCCGAAAGAGGCGCCTTCGTAAGTGCCGATCTGTTTCTGAAAAGTAGCGAGGAACCTAAACGTATGGCTGAGAGTTTCCTGGATTTCGTAAAGACCCTGCCGGAGCAGGGAAATGTCCGAACCGTGACAATTGACGAGCTGGACGACGAGGCTTTCAAGCATGGCCGCGTCACCAGCACAGGCGGACGCAGCTTCTATTCCAATGTCCGCAATCGCAGCGCCGGAATCGCCGTGGTATTTGGGAGCGACCGCGTTGCCACGAAGAACTTCAATCCCGCTCAAGAGCGCATAAGAGATAACAGGGACAAGACGCTGGAAGAGGTCCGCAAGTATCTCCTGCGGGCACCCATGATACGGGTCCAGCGGACCATAGGTGACAACTCCGAATTCAACCCCAAGTGCAACCTCTTCCTGTCGCTTCAACGGCCGGACAATGCCCGGCAGGCGTGCCTCTGGAGCCACACCCTTCGCGACTACGATCCGTCCTCTCCTGGCCCTGACCTCTACGAGGTGTGCATTCCCGAGTGGCCCGAAAACGACAGCCAGGTCCTGGTGTTCCCGGAGGAGAATCTCACCGTTATCCTTGGCATCGACTATGTCGGTGAAGTCAAGATGGGGTTCCTCCGCATGGCCATGTGGGACGCCAAAGAAGAAGGCATGCTCAGCCTGCACGCCGGGTCGAAGGTTGTGACGGCCCAGCAGCCTGATGGCGATTCGAAGCGCTACGGGATGCTCTTCTTCGGGCTGTCCGGCACCGGTAAGACGACCCACGCTTGCCACGGCCACGGCATGGACTCGCCGGGCGAGGTAATGGACATACTTCAAGACGACATCGTGGCTCTTCGCACCGATGGCGGCGCGCTTGGAACCGAGCGCGGCTTTTACCTTAAGACCGAGGGGATGAGGGCCGACACTCAGGCCCTGATCTACAACGCCCTGCGGTCGCCCGAAGCTCTTTTCGAAAACGTGATGATGACCCACGACGGCGAGATCGATTACGCAGACCTCGCGCTTGGCGGCAATGGGCGCGCGGTCATTCCCCGGACCAGCTTCGGCGAATACGTGGGCAGTGATATCAATATGCCTTCCCTGGACCAACTCGATGGGATGGTTGTTGCTTTCATCACCCGCAGAATGACCGTCCTGCCCTTTGTGTCCCGGCTCAACCCGGAGCAGGCCGCTGCGGCCTACATGCTGGGCGAAAGCGTCGAGACTTCCGCCGGCGACCCCCGGCGGGCTGGCGAATCGGTTCGCGTGGTCGGGACCAACCCGTTCCTCATCGGGTCAGAGGCAGAGGAGGGCAACTGGTTCTATGACTTCGTAAAGAAGAACGAAGGCAAGGTGCAGTGCTACCTGCTGAACACCGGCGGCGTCGGCGAGATCCTGGAGCGCGATGAACAGGGACGAGCCAGTGTAAAGCAGCCGGTGACGCGCGTCCCCATTCCCGAAATGTCGGCGATGATCCGCGGCATCCTGCGCAACAGCATGGAATGGGGAGAGGATCCCCTGTTCGGCACCGAGGTCCCAGTTTCGATCGAGGGCGTTGACATGACCAAGTACGCCCTTTCCAACTTCTACACCGACGAACAAATCCAGGAATTCGCAGTCCGGCTCAAGGAAGAGCGCAGGGCGCACTTGGCTCGTTTTCCTGGCCTGAATCCCAGGATATCGGAAGCCATCAGCTAGCAGGCCAGAAAATCATCCTTACCGGCGGAGGTAGACCCGTGCCAAGTCAGTCCACTCCAAAAGTTTCCCAGGCGCTCAGCCAGTTTGAGACCGATCCCAACAAAAAGACCAAGAAGGATGCCCGGGAAGGCAGCCAGGAATTGAGGAAATTCCTGAGATGGAGTGGAGATCGCGAGGTGGGGAGGTTCACCCCGCACGATATGGAGCAATACGCCAAGGAGGTGGGTCAGAGCGGCGCCGACACGGCCCAACAGCGTCTCCAGCCTGTCAAGGCTTTTGTCGAATACTGGAAGACACAAGGTTGGACCGACAAGAAACTGGCCACACATCTTCGCCCACCCCGCAGCAAGGCCAGAGGGACCTCCAGGGCGTCCGCGCGCCCGACAGCTCCCCGCCCCGCTGATGACGAGCCCACATACCTGTCCCAGGATGGATTCGACCGGATTGTGCAGCAGCTGGAAGAGCTTAAGGGCGACCGGGTTACCGTGACCCAAGAAATCAGAAGGGCCATGGCGGACAAGGATTTCCGGGAAAACGCGCCCCTGGATGCGGCAAAAGAACGGCAGGGACGGATCGAAACTCAGATCCGACAGCTGGAATCGACCATAGCCAACGCCCAAATACTGGCCAGCACTGCTAACGGAGTCGAAATCACCCGCTCTGCCGTGGGCACGCGCATCACCGTAAAGGACAAGGACTCAGGGGATGTTTTGGACTACACCCTTGTGGATGCTCGGGAAGCTGATGCAGGCCAGAGGCGAATTTCAATCCAGTCTCCTGTGGGTCAGGCACTCCTTGATCTTGCTCTCGGAGACGAGGTGGCAGTTCCCACCCCCAAGGGAACCCTGACCTATGTGGTTGAGAATCTAACTGCAGACTGAACTGGACTGGTCTGGTTCCAAGGAAACGATCAGGGGGCGCACAAAAGTGCGCCCCCTGATCGTTTCCCACTATCCGCAACAGCAATTGCGGCTAGGAATTGAGCTTGGAGACCTCTCCGATGATGTCATTCGGGTCAGGCAGTTGTCCTGGGACGTAGGTCTCCCTGAATCGAATTACGCCGTTCTTGTCCACGATAATGATGGCCCGGTTCCCCGCTCCACGCTCTGCATTCCAGAGGTCGTAGGCCATGGTGGTCTCGCCCTTTGGGTGGAAGTCGGAAAGCTCGGGGTAGGGCAGTCCACCCATCGCGGTACTCCAGGCTTTGTGAGAGTGAACCGTGTCGCAACTGATGCCCAGAACCTGGGCATTATTCTCCTCGAACCGGCTGTGAGCCTGCCGGAAGAGGGTGGCCTGGCTTGTTCAACCAGAGGTGAAGTCAAAGACGTGGAAGGAAAGCACCACCGTCTTTTCTCCACGATACTGGCAGAGAGTGATCTCCCCATGTTCAGGAGATGGCAGCTTGAAATCCGGGGCTACATCGCCAACATCTGCAGGCATATTTACACTCCTTTGGATTACGGCAAGCGGGGATGTCCAGTGCTTGCCGGGTGGATTATAACGCAGAATCCGACGCTGTGTTATCTCCGGACGCTACAGTTCTCCACCCTCAGGAACGACAACCGAATGGCCTGCCGGCGCGTACCTGGCGCCGGACGAATGCGGAAGCGCGCGGTACAACAGAGTGAGGGTCCTACGCTCCCGGAAGGCGGTACGAAACGTTCTTGCCGCACGCCTCATCAATTTCCTCAGGCGTAATCAGCTGAACGGTGGAGATGTTCAAGGCCCCTCCGGCGCCTATGGCTATGGATACTGCAGCGGCAGTTGCGGTGTCAGGGAGGTCGAAGGTCAAGTACAGGTCGGCCCCGCCAAAGGCGTAATAGAATGACTCGAGGCTTCCACCCTGCTCGCGCGCCAGTTCGTCAAAGACCCGGCGCCGGGAGGTGCCTCCTTCCTTGAGCAGTCCCTGTAGCCCCTGGGCAGTGTAATTGGCCTGGAAGAGATATTTGGGCATTAGTAGTTATCCCCTTTTAGCAAGTGTGCTTTCATTCCGATTCTGAAATGAATCCAATTGTCGCCAGTTGGATTTCTGGTGCAACTGTACCATATTTGCCAACCATGCCGGAACGCTGTATGCATAATCTTTGGCAGTCGCTCATGATCCCGACTCTGGCAGTCCGCAATTGATGCCGAAGTGTCGTCTAACGCCGGGACTTGCGAATGGTCATGCCGGCGTGGCAGATAACGGATGGCTGGGCAGGATGCGGTGCTATACTGCTCGCACTATGAGGAGAGAGGCATCCGGTAGAGGCGTCGTGTGGAGGTAATCTTTGACAAGGGAATCTATCTCCCCGAACTGGACCTGTGGCTGGATTCCACCCGCAAGCGGCAGACCAGCGTCATATCTCATGCCCACTCCGACCACACTGCGCGTCATAGTCAGCCTGTCGTAACCCCCAACACCCTTCTCCTCCTCCGAGATTACCTGAAAAAGGCAGATCCCATTGTGCTGCCCTATGGCGAACCCCTGGAAACCCGGACCCACACCATCACCCTGCATCCTGCAGGACACTGCCTTGGTTCAGCACAGACGCTGGTGGAATCCAGGACCACGGGCCATCGTTTGCTCTACACCGGCGATATCAAGACTCGGTCCAGCCCCACCAACGAACCGACGAGGGTGGTCCAGGCAGACACGTTGGTCATAGAGTGCACCTACGGCCGGCCGGAGTACGTGTTCCCTGACCAGGAGCAGACGATGGCCACGGCTTCGCGCACGCTGCGGACATGGTTGTCCAGGGGCGAGAGGCCTGTGGCTCTGGGCTGGCGGCTGGGCAAGGCCCAGGAGATGCTGCACCACCTGTTGACCGATGGATTCGATGTGGTGGCGGAGGCAGGCATTTACGAAGCGGTGCTTGCCTACGAGGAGGCTGGGATCCGGTTTCCCGGAAACGTGAGCGCCTTTGACGGCCACTGGCCCGATGGGACCGTGGCACTGTTTCCCCCAGGGAAGAGTTCGCAAGTGCTGCGGGGATTCCGAAACCAGCGAACGATGGAACTGACTGGCTGGGCGATTTCCAAGTCTCCGCATCACTGGCGCCGACCCGCTGACGCCAGCCTGCCGTTCAGCGACCACGCCGACTACAACGACCTGCTGGCCTACGTGGAGGCCGTGCGGCCAAGTCGAGTGTATACGGTCTACGGATTTCCGGAGTTAGCCGCCAAGCTGCGCTCCATGGGTTACCCTGCGGTGCACCTGGACGGTAAGGGGACCCCGTCCAATGCCGGGTTTCAGATGCGTATGGTATAGAGGGCCTACGACGACGAGCGCTACTGCCTTGGCTCAATCAAGACATCGCCGCCGTCCCATACTTGCAGCGCTACAATGCTGTTCTCCAACAGGGCCATGCCAATAAGGGCCTCCTGTTGCGTTTCGAGCACGGAAACTGGGGTCGCCCCGCCATGCCACCGAGCTACTCCGTCGTACATTGGTAGAGGCAATGCAGGGCCATCCAAAAGGACAGTGTCAGATGGGCCAACGTATGCCAGCCCCAAACTGCGGATGGTCGCCGCGGGCAATGCAAGATCCCCGTCGAATCCTGTGTCTACGAGACAGCGAAGGACGCGAAAAGTGCCGTCTGAGCCCAGTACTTCGACCCTTATGATGGCCTCGAGAAACCAGTTGACTCTTCCAGTGGTCATTAGGCGGAATGGATGGTCTTTGCGCCGACCATTCGATAGGCGGAGGGGAAGCCAATTCTTATGGAATAGGTCAATCCACCGGGGCGTCGCTCCCGCAATTTCCGAACTGCCAGTATGTGCCGCTTTCCCACCTCGAAATCGCCCGATTCAAGGTCTATGACGCAGAATTTGCCGTAATGGACCGGATCCACCAAGTTCTTGATGTGCTTCTCGTACAGTTTCCTTCCGATGTACGCCTGTTCGTTGATGTCATTCGGTAATGAGGACAATGCTCTCACCATAACTGCACTGATCATCGTGATTTTATTGGTCGCCGGGCTTCAGCGAAAGTTCTAAACCGCCAAGGGGCGCACAATCGTGCGCCCCTAACGTTTCTTCCGGAGCTGTTTGAATCTGAGGCTAGTCTGGGGTGGAGCCCAGGGCCGGGACGTTGGCTGACTCGTCGGAGGCCAGCTGGCGGTTGACGGCGCTGAGGTATGCCTTGGCGCTGGCTACCACGATGTCGGTGTCTGCGCCACGGCCGGTGTAGGTCTTGCCGTCCTTCTCGATGCGAATGGTGACCGTGCCCAGGGAGTCGCGGCCCTCTGTGGCGGCCTGGACGTTGAAGTCCACCAGCTTGTTGACCACGCCGATGGCTCGGTCTATGGCGTTGCAGATGGCGTTGACCGGCCCGTTGCCCGTCGCGGCGTCGGTGGTCGGAATGCCCTCAGGGTCGATCAGCCGGACGGTGGCCGTGGCGATGCCGTGGTCGCCGCCGCTAAACTGCACCTGGTCCAGGGTGTAGCTGATGGGCTCGCTGGATTCGCGGGATTCCTCATCCATCAGGATTTCCAGATCGCGGTCGGTTACCTCGCGCTTGCGATCGGCCAAGACCTTGAAGGACTCGAACACCCGGGAGACTTCCTCGCGCGTGAGGCTGTAGCCGAGCGCCTCCAGCCGGGCCTGCAATCCGGCGCGGCCGCTGAGCTTGCCCAGGACCAGGCTGTTGCCCGGCACGCCGACGCGCTCGGGCTGCATTACCTCGTAGGTGGAGCGGTCCTTCAGCACGCCGTCTTGGTGAATACCTGAAGCGTGGCGGAAGGCGTTCTCGCCGACCACTGCCTTGTTCGCCTGCACCGCCATTCCGGAGATGCGGCTGACCATGCGGCTGGACGGGTATATCTGCGTGGTGTCGATGCCGATGTCCACGCCGAAGTGGTCCTTGCGGGTGTCAAGGGCCATGATGATCTCTTCCAGCGAGGCGTTGCCGGCGCGCTCGCCGATGCCGTTTATACAGCCCTCGACCTGCCGTGCGCCCGTCTCGATGGCGGTCAGGCTGTTGGCCACGGCCAGTCCCAGGTCATTGTGGCAGTGGACGCTGAGGGTCACGCCGTCGATACCTGGAACGTTGGCCTTGATTTCCTGGAGCAGCTGGGCGAAGCCTTTGGCAGACGGAATCGCGTAGCCCACGGTGTCTGCGATGTTGATGGTGGTGGCCCCGGCCCGGATGACCTCGGCCAGCATCTGGTACAGGTACTCCGGGTTGGTGCGGGTGGCGTCCATGGGAGAGAACTCGACGTCGGGGCAGTAGCCCTTGGCCCGCTCCACCATGGTCACGGCCATCTCCATGACCTCTTCCCGGTTCTTACGGAGTTGGTGCATCTGGTGAATCTCCGAGGAGGAGAGGAACACGTGGATGCGCGGACGCTCGGAGTGCTCCACGGCGCGCCAAGCCTGGTCCACGTCGTTGGGATGGGCGCGGGCCAGCGAGGCGATGATGGGCCCCTTGACCTCCCGGGCGATGGCGGACACTGCCTCGAAGTCACCAGGAGAACTGGCGGCGAAGCCCGCCTCGATGATATCGACGTTCATCCGCTGGAGTTGCCGGGCGATCTCCATCTTCTCGGCGCCGGTCATGCCGATGCCTGCCGACTGTTCGCCGTCGCGGAGAGTGGTGTCCAGGAGAAGTACTTTGTCGTTTGCCATCTCTTTCTTTACCTCAAGTATCCTTTCTGAATTCTGGTTCGGGCAAGCGTAAACCGCTAACTGCGGCCCTCAGAAAGGCTTGTCAGGGCCACGTAGTCCACCACACCCAGCCCGGCCAGGACCAGCGTGCGACGGTGAACTACACTCAACGTCTCCTGCTGCATAAAATTTCGTCTCCTTAAATCGGGGGTAGCGAGGGCGATTGGGATGCGCCCTCACCCTTCAGGACTGGGAATTCTCGACTTACTTCGGGTCCATCCAGGGCATCATGGCCCGCAGCTGCTTGCCGATACCCTCGATGGGAGCATTCTGCGCTGCCTCGCGCATGGGAACGAACCGGGGGCGACCCTCGTCGTTTTCGGCGATCCACTCGCGGGCGAAGGTGCCGTCCTGGATCTCCCTCAGCACCTCGCGCATGTTCTCTCGGACATGCTCGTCGATGATGCGGTTGCGGCGGCTCAACGAGCCATACTCGGCGGTGTCGCTGACCGAGAAGTGCATGTAATTGTGGCCGCCCTGGTACATCAGGTCGACGATCATCTTGAGCTCGTGCAGGCACTCGAAATAGGCGATCTCCTGCGGGTACCCGGCCTCCACCAGCGTCTCGAAGGCAGCGTTGACCAGCGCCGTAACGCCCCCGCAGAGGATGCTCTGCTCGCCGAACAGGTCGCTCTCGGTCTCGTCCTTGATGGTGGTCTCCAGAACTCCGGCGCCGGTGCAGCCGACACCCTTGGCGTAGGCCAGTCCGATCTGCTTGGCGTTGCCGGAGGCATCCTGGTGCACGGCCAGAAGGCTGGGCACGCCCACGCCTTCTACGAACAGTTCACGCATGCGGTGGCCGGGGGCCTTGGGCGCCACCATCATCACGTCCATGTTGTCGGGCAGGACGATCTCCCGGTAGTGAATGCTGAAACCGTGGGCCACCATGAAGGCGCTGCCCGGCTTGAGGTTGGGCTCAATCTGTTCACGGTAGATCCGGCCCTGGACGTGGTCGGGGATGACCATCATGATCACGTCGGCCTCTTTCGCCACCTCGGGCACATCGGCCACGCGGAGCCCGGCCCCTTCGGCAGTGGCGATGGACCTGCTGCCGGGGTACAGGCCCACGACCACGTTCTGGCCGTTGTCTTTCAGGTTGAGCGCATGGGCATGTCCCTGGCTGCCGTAGCCGATAATACCAATAGTCTTTCCTTCGAGAACCCCCAGGTCTGCGTCCTGGTCGTAGTAGACGTTTACCATAGTCGACTGTTCCGTCCTTAATTTAGTTTGTGTCTGTCGCGTAGTTGCAACAATTTCGGCTTCGATTTTCTTTCCGGGAGTGTCCTCACCAAGTACCAGCCTCACGAGGAAGTGGGACTGAAGTGGGACTCTGGAGTGGCCCCCTAGATGCCGCTGTCCATGCGTAGTGCCGTTACCGGCACACCCAGGTTTTCTGCTTCCATTCCGCTTTCCTGCCCCCGGACCATGGCTACCAGCCCGGTGCGGACCATTTCTGTAATGCCGAACGGATGGAGCAGATCCTCCAGGGCATTCACTTTCTGTTCGCCGCCGGTGATTTCGATAACAACGTAGGTTGAGCCGACGTCAACGATGTTGGCGCTGAATAGCTCGGCGAACTGCATGATTTCCCCTCGGGTAGAGGGAGAGGTTGTCACCTTGATCAGGGCTAGCTCTCTGGCGACCACCTGGTGCGTGGAGATATAAGAGACCTGTATGACGTCGACGAGTTTGTCCAACTGCCGGGTGACTTGCTGCACCGTGGGGAGGTCGCCGTTTACGACGAATGTCATCCGCGAAAGGCCCTTCTTTTCGCTGCGGCCGACCGCCAGGCTCTCGATGTTGAAACCGCGGCGCCGGAACATGCTGGAGATCCGTGTCAGCACTCCCGGCTTGTCCTCCACCAGGGCAATGATGGTGTGCTGTTCCGGCTGAGAGGACTGTACCATCCTAGTAGGGGCCTCCCTGGGACGGCTGGACCTCGATCATTTCGTGTACTGACTCACCTGCGGGTATCCACGGGTAGACCTGTTCGTCGGGCTTGATGACAAAGTCGATGATCACCGGGCCGGAGACCTCCATTGCGTGGCGCACGGCGTCGTCCACCTCATCCTTGCGGGTTACGCGCATCGCTTCGATGCCGTATGCCGCGGCCAGTTTGACGAAATCGGGGTTGCCGGAATACTCGACGGCGTAGTATTCGCGGTCATAGAACACGTCCTGCATCTGCTTGACCATGCCCAGGCTGCCGTTGTTCAGGATGGCGAACTTGATGTCGACGTTGTTTTCGACTGCAGTGGCCAGGTCGCACATGGTCATCTGGAACCCGCCATCTCCGGCGACGGACCAGACGGTTTTGTCGGGGCGGCCCATGCGGGCTCCCAGCGCGGCGGGCACCTCGTAGCCCATGGATCCCAGGCCGCCGGAGGTTATGAGCGTGTTTGGCTCCTTGAATTTGCAATGCTGTGCTGCCCACATCTGGTGCTGGCCCACACCGGTCACTACGATGCTGTTGCCCTCGGAAACCTTTGACAGCCGGTCAAGCACATACTGGGGCAGCAGTTCTTCAGACTCGCGGATATGCAGGGATGGATGCTCCGCCTTGAGTTCCTCCAGCTTGCGGTGCCAGTCGAGGTGTACGTCGGGCCGGACCATAGGAATCAACTGGTTCAGCACCATTTTGAGGTCGCCCACCACCGGCACCGTGGCCTTGACATTCTTGTCCAGCTCCGAGGCGTCCACATCAATGTGCACCACCTTGGCGTTGGGAGCAAAGTCACGGAGTCGGCCGGTAACCCGGTCGTCGAAGCGCATTCCCAGCGCGATCAGGAGATCGGCCTGGTCAATGGCGAGATTGTTGTAGGCCATGCCGTGCATTCCTGGCATGCCCATATTCAGCACATGGTCCGAGGGCAGGGAACTGATGCCCAGCAGGGTGGTGATCACAGGAATCTGGGCTTTCTCCGCCAGTTCTATGAGCTCGTTGTAAGCCTGCGAAATGAGCACGCCGTGTCCAGCCATAATCACCGGCCGTTTCGCTTCGTTGATGAGTTTAGCGGCATGGGCCACTTGCGCCGGAGGGGCCTCACCGGGTGGATGGTAGCCGGGGAGATTGGGCTTGTCCGGCCAGATGAACTCGGTGCGTAGGTCCTGCAGCACGTCCTTGGGTATGTCCACCAAGACCGGCCCGGGCCGTCCGGTGCGGGCGATGTGGAACGCCTCCTTGATGGCCGGCGCCACGTCCTCAACCTCCATCACCAGGAAGTTGTGCTTGGTTATGGGGAGGGTGATGCCAGTGACATCGGTTTCCTGGAAGGCGTCTCTGCCAATGGCAGCGCGGGGCACCTGTCCGGTTATGGCCACCAGGGGCACCGAGTCCATCTGGGCGGTTGCGATTCCGGTTACGAGGTTCGTTGCGCCAGGCCCGCTGGTCGCCGAGCAGACGCCAACGCGCCCCGTGGCGCGGGCGTAGCCGTCAGCGGCCATCGCTGCGGCTTGTTCATGTCGGACCAGCACGTGGCGCAGGTCAGGATACTTGGCCATGGCTCCGTACAACGGCAGTACCGCTCCGCCCGGCAGCCCGAACACTATGTCGACCCCCTCCTTGAGGAGGCTCTCGCAGACAATCTCAGCGCCGCTTAATTTCATTACGTCCTGCTTGCGTTCAGGCCCCACGCGGCACGTTCCACTCCATTCCACACCGAGGGGCCGTTTCACCAACTAGGCTTGGAACCCGGGCATAAAAAAACACCCATCCCAACATGAAGGGACGGGTGTGGGCCCGCGGTACCACCCTTCTTCCACGATCCCTGGCGATCTATCGCTGGGCGTCGAGGCTACTTTAGGACTCTTTAACGGTGTCACCCGCCGCGCCCTGCTGCCCCTTTGTAATGGGGCCATCAGGCGGGCCGCTCCCGGGCGAGTTCACGACGCTACTGCCACCGGCTCGCACCAACCGCCGGCTCTCTGACACAGGTCATCGCTACTACTCCCGCTCTTCGCGGAAATCGTATAGAAAATCTTATCAGCACCCCAATCCAGTGTCAACGGCAATTCGGTAGCCTTTCGGCGGCTGAAGGCACATTACAGAGGGCGCCGCGTCACGATTCTGACGAGCCCTTTAGCATGGTGCAACCCGTGGTGCCCAGCGTGAGAGGCAACAGGGTGTCCACAAACGCCCAGATTACCCAGGCCTGATGGTTGTCCAATTCCAGACCCAGGTTCAGGAAGGCAATCCAGTTGTGGAGGAACAGGATGGTGACAGCCGCTGTCAGGTAGAACGCAAGGTTTACTTCCAGGTACCGGCGGCTGATTCCACTGTCCCCGGTCTGCGAGTCCATTTTTCGTTTTCGGTCGAAATTGTACGCCAACCCTATGGCCAGCCCGATGACCATCAGGATGTCGAGCACGTACCAGACGTCGTTAACACTGAAAGAATCAACAAAGAGTGAGGTGATAATGAACCACACTGCCACAACAGTGGCTACGAGTATGAGGTACATGCCAAGCAGCTTCTTTATCGCACCCATATTGCTCCCTCCCCAGTTGCGGTTTTGGCCACCGTTTCGGTGTCGCAGGCTACTCGCAGCCCCGTCCGGGATGTGTGTAAACGGAGATATCGTGCATATATTCTGCCACTTCCGTATGCTAAAATGATTCTCCACAGAAACCCGGATTCTCCTGGATTCCCAGACCTCATTCCACCGTGCGTTATGGATTAGCCCAGTGTCTGAGAGCATTCTCGTCGCCGTCGCCTGGCCCTATGCCAACGGTCCCCTGCACTTGGGCCACGTAGCCGGGTGCTACCTCTCCGCCGACATTTTCGCCCGCTATCACCGGCTCAAGGGCAACCGCGTGCTCATGGTGTCGGGAAGCGACACTCACGGGACCCCGATAACCATCAGGGCCGACCAGGAGGGGATCACCCCGGCGGAGGTCGTGGACCGATATCACGCGATGTTCCTGGATTCGTGGGAAAAGCTGGGCATCTCCTTTGACCTCTTCACCCACACAAACACGGAGAATCACGAGGCGGTAACCCACGATATTTTTAGGACGCTGCTGGACAAGGGATACATTTACACCGACACTACCCTACTCGCATACTGCGGCGAGTGCGTCCGGTTCCTTCCCGACCGTTACGTCGAGGGTACCTGCCCCCACTGCGCCAACACTCGTGCCCGCGGCGACCAGTGCGATGCCTGTGGCCGCACGCTGGACCCCAAGGACCTGCTGCAGCCCCGTTGCGCCCTGAGCGGTGATACTCCCGAGTTCCGTGAGTCCGAACACTTCTTCCTTCGCCTGTCGGCGTTCCAGGAACCCCTGTTGGAATGGGTCAACAAGCAGTCGCACTGGCGGCCCAACGTGCTCAACTTCACCCGCCGTTTCTTGGAGGATGGCCTGCACGACCGAGCCATATCCCGCGATCTGGACTGGGGCGTGTCCATCCCCGTCGAAGGATACGAGGCCAAGAAGATCTACGTCTGGTTTGAGGCGGTCATCGGCTACCTGTCGGCTGCCGTTGAGTGGGCCAAGACTCACGGAGATCCGGAGTGCTGGGAGGATTTCTGGAAGGACCCCAGCAGCCGCTCCTACTACTTTATTGGTAAGGACAATATTCCGTTCCACAGCATCATCTGGCCTGCCATGCTGATGGGCTACGGGAATGGACTGAACCTGCCCTACGACGTTCCGGCCAACGAGTTCCTGAGCCTGGAGAACCAGAAGTTCTCCACCAGCCAGAACTGGGCGGTCTGGGTCCCCGACTACCTGGAGCGCTACGATCCCGATCCACTGCGCTACCTGCTCTCGGTCAACATGCCCGAGTCGGCGGACTCAGACTTCTCGTGGGGCGAATTCGTTCGCCGCAACAACGAGGAGTTGGTGGCGACCTACGGCAACCTCGTAAACCGGGTCCTGACCTTCGCCTACCGCAACTTCGATGGTTGCGTACCCACGCCCGGAGAGCTTGATGAGGCCGACAGGACGTTGCTGGAGTCGGCGCGGTCGGCAATGCGAGACGTGGATGCCAGCCTGGACGCGTGTCGGTTCAAGGCCGCCATCTCGCGCATTTTTGCGCTGGCCCAGGAGACGAACCGGTACCTGGACGCTAAGGCCCCGTGGCGCGCCATCCGAGAGGACCGTGAGGCCGCGGCCACTAGCCTGTGGGTGTGCGTCGCCGTGATCAATTGCCTGAAAACTTTGCTGCACCCGTTCATGCCCTTCAGTTCCCAGCGCCTCCACGAGTTCCTCGGGCAGGAAGGCCGGGTGGAGGACGGCGGCTGGGACTACGATGCAGCGGTCGCCGCAGTTCCCGGCGGACGGGAGTTGCAACGTCCCGGTCCCCTCTACACCAAGCTGGAGGCCGAGGTGGTGGACCAGGAAGTGGCCCGTCTGGGCGCGGTAGCCAGCTAGGGATCCCCGCGGGATCATGCCTTACGGACTCGACGAACGCACAGCGTCCATCTACGCTCCGATTCAGGCCGAATTGGCCTTGGTGGACGAGAAGCTGCACAGCCTGGCACCAGCCGAAGTCGGCCACCTGCGTCCACTCCTGGACTATGTCGCAGAAACCGGAGGCAAACGGGTCAGGCCCGCGATTACGCTGCTGGCAGGACACTTCTACCCCCACGACCCGGAAAAGCTGGTGCTGATGGCCGGTGCGGTGGAGTTGCTGCACCTTGCCACGTTGATCCACGACGACACCGTCGACGACTCTTCCACTCGCAGGGGCCGGGCGACCGTGGGCAGCGTCTGGGGAAACCAGGTGGCGGTCTTGTTCGGCGACTACGTCTTTGCCACGTCGGCCACCTTTGTTTGCGACACCGATAACATCAGGATCATGCGCCGCTTTTCCGAAACGATTATGGACCTGGCCAGCGGCGAGCTGATCGAGTACTTTGGCTCCTTTGACGCCACCCAGGCCAGGGAACATTACAACGACCGCATCTACCGGAAGACGGCCTCGCTGTTCTGCACCGCCGGTGAGTCGGGGGCCCTGCTCGGGGGTGGTCCCGAGAACGAAGTCCAGGCCATGCGGAGGTACGGCTACAACATCGGTATGGCCTACCAGGTCGGTGACGACCTGCTGGATTTCGAGGGAGACGAGAGCGATCTGGGCAAGCCGGTGGGCTCGGACCTGCTCCACGGCGTGCTGACCCTGCCCACCATCATGCTGGAGGAGCGCTACCCCCGTGAGAGCCCGGTGTCGGAACTCTTTAAGGACAGGGACAACCCGGCAAAGCTGCAGCGTG
The DNA here is from genome assembly GCA_963664175.2 of Dehalococcoidia bacterium. Taxonomy (GTDB): domain Bacteria; phylum Chloroflexota; class Dehalococcoidia; order Lucifugimonadales; family UBA3495; genus VXOI01. The sequence goes on along the minus strand of CAXXOI010000039.1, from coordinate 10,196 downwards.
TCGTGGACATGATCCACAATTCCAGCATCATCGGGGATTGTGAGCATGTGGTGCAGGATTACTGCAACAAAGCCTGCGATGAGCTGAATGATATGCCGCAAGGCGAGGCCCGACGTTCCCTCCAGGATCTGGCCGAGTACGTATTCAACCGCAGACGGTAGGGGCCGGCATTTTCACTGCTCCGCATTCGTCCTGCCCGACGGCTGGGGGAATGAATGGCCTTAGAGGTGCTTTGGTCCTCCTCGAATTTTCTGAACGACTATGGCCGGGAGAGTCCTGCACCGTGCCCCGGAGGCGTCCTCGCTGCGTTTAATAATTGTTTGTCTTTGAACAATCGGCAATTTCCGCACTGTTTATCTCCATTCTTGGCTTGACGTTATCCCAAGCCCTTGGCTACACTTTCGCCAACGTCAGGCGAGTGGTCTTTTGGCGTCTCTTGCCCTTAAATTCAACCACGGATCGGTTTATGTGTGGTGTTAGCGGCATCCTTCACAAGTCTGGCGCATCGGCATCCGGGTTGTCTCCGGTGGGAGACCAGCTCATAAAAATGTTGGAGCCCATGACTCACCGGGGCCGGGACTCCAGTGGCGTGACGATAGTCGGCGAGGACCTGGAGGGAGACCTCGTGGTGCGCGTCTGGACCGGCAGCGCGCGGGAGGCCGCCGACGTTCTGGGCCGTGCCGAGGAAACGGTGCGCCAGGCCGGGGGAGTCGTCTGTTCCAGCACGATGAACGGGCAATTCCTGAGGCTGGTCGTCAACTACGAAGGCGAAACGGCGGAATTGGCCGCCGCGCTGCTGGAAACCCCCGGAGTGGCCCTGCACAGCATTGGGCACACCTCGGAGGTGATCAAGGACGTTGGCACCCCGGTTGCCATGGACCAGCGCCACGAGATCGGCGCAATCCGCGGCACCCACGGAATCGGGCACGTCCGGATGGCCACCGAGAGCCGGGTCGACGTTAATCACGCCCATCCCTTCTGGGCCTACCCGTTCCCCGATGTTTCCGTGGTGCACAACGGGCAGCTGACCAACTACCACAAGCTGCGCCGGATGTACGAGGACCAGGGGCATCACTTCCAGACCGGTAACGACTCCGAACTGATCGCCGTCTACCTGGCTGATAAACTGGCCCAGGGAGAGCAACTGGAGGAGGCGCTCCGAGCCTCGCTGGATGACCTCGACGGCACGTTCACTTACCTGGTCGCCACCAGGGATGGCCTGGGCTACGCCAAGGACGAATGGTCGGCCAAACCGCTTGTGACCATGGAAACCGATGACTTCATCGCGATTGCATCCGAAGAGATCGCCCTGCGCGGCATCCTCCCGGCCGAGATGGCCAGCAGGGGTATTGACCGGGTTGAGCCTCAGAAAAGCGAGGTAATGACCTGGTTACTTTAGACGCCGCCCAACTGGATACTCGGGCAATCAATGTACAGTTGAAAGAACTGGCCACTCCCGGAAGCGAAATCACGGTTGAGAATCCTGACGCCCGGCACAATCTCGGCGTGGGGATCTTTGAGGACTGCTCCATCAGGTTTGTCGGCAGTGTTGGCTACTACGCGGCCAGCCTTCTGGATGGTCCGGAGGTGCTGATCGAGGGCAACGCGGGCTGGGCCGTTGGCGACAACATGATGAGCGGCAAGATCACGGTGACCCGCGATGCCGGCGCATCGGCCGGCTCCACCATGCGGGGAGGCGAGCTGTTCATCGGCGGCGACGCGGGCGCCAGGGCGGGCATATCCATGAAGGGCGGCTCGCTGGTGATTGGTGGGAACGCCGGCTTCCTTACCGGTTTCATGATGCAGAAGGGCCGCATTATCATCTGTGGCGATGCCGGCGAGGCCCTCGGCGATTCAATGTACGAAGGGACCATCTACGTAGCGGGTAACATCGCCTCCCTCGGTGCCGACGCCACCGTGGAGGAAATGACCGAGGACGAGTTGATCGACGTGCTGACGGCGCTGGAGGCACGGGGTATCACCGACAAGCGCAGTTTCACCAAGGTGGTTTCAGCCAAGCGATTCTACAATTACGATTCCCTGGAACGGCTGGAGAAATCGGCGTTGTAGGACTCGGGTTGCGGTCAGGATCAGGAGAGCATTTTCCAAACCCTTTTCGTGCGCGAAAAGGGAGGCCAAAGGCAGGCATTCGCGAGGGGGACGTAACACATCTATGGTAATGGGCAGCAGCCAGATATGGTCTCCCTGGATCATTGACGACATCCACGCCAAGGCCGAATTGGGCCGGTACCGCATTCGCGGTTTTTCCTCTTTCCAGAAGGTGACTCACTTCGACGACTTGACGTTTCTCTCCACAGGGCTGACGCGCTTTCCCCTGGAGGGCTACAAGGAGCGGTGCAACACGCGCACCGTGATCGGCGGTCTCCACCCCGAGAATCCCCTGGTGCTGGAAACGCCGGTGTACATCAGCGGCATGAGTTACGGCGCACTTTCCGCCAACGCCAAGGTCGCGCTGGGCAAGGCCGCAGCTATGGTGGGCTCCGCGAGTTGCACGGGCGACGGCGGCATGCTACCGGGAGAGCGAGCGGCGTCGGACAAGCTGATCTACCAGGTGCTCCCCAGCAGGTACGGTTTCAATCCGCACCACCTCGTTGACGCCCAGGCCATCGAGATCGTGGTGGGCCAGGGCGCCAAGCCCGGCACCGGCGGTATGCTCATGGGCGTAAAGGTGCAGGACGACGTGGCCGAAATGCGCGACCTGCCCCTGGGCATCGACCAGCGCAGCCCGGCTCGACATCCCGACTGGCTGGGTCCCGACGATCTCGCCATAAAGATCGAACAGCTGCGCGAGGCCACCGACTGGAGAGTCCCCGTTCACGTCAAGCTGGGCGCCTGTCGCGTTGACGACGACGTGAAACTGGCGGCCAAGGCCGGGGCCGACGCCATAGTCATCGACAGCATGATGGCCGGTACCGGGGCATCGGCAGAGGTGCTGCTGGAGCACAGCGGCATCCCAACCGTCCCTGCCATCGTAATGGCGCGTGAGGCCCTGCGGGAGCTGGGGCTTTATGGCAAGGTGAGCCTGATCGCCTCCGGAGGCATCCGCAGCGGCGCCGACGCCGCAAAGGCGCTGGCGTTGGGCGCAGATGCCGTCGCCATTGGTATTGGCGCACTGGTCGCCTTGAACTGCAACAAGGAAATTCCGGAGAGCAATTTCGAAGAGGAAGTTGGCGTCCCGGCCGGTTACTGCCGGTTCTGTCAGACAGGCAAGTGCCCTGTCGGTATTGCGACGCAGGACCCGGTGTTGATGTCCCGTCTCGACCCCGATGAGGGTGCCGAGCGAGTGGCCAACTTCATTAACTCCATGACCATGGAAATGACCCTTCTCACACGGTCTCTCGGGAAAGGGGACGTTCATAGCCTGGAGCCCGAGGACCTGGCCGCCCTCACACTGGAGGCATCGGCCATGGCGCGGGTTCCGCTGGTGGGAACCAACAAGGTATTCGGCGAATAGTCTGCTGGTTGCGCTGTAAGGGATGCAGTTCTTCAATCGAAATGAGGAGTTGGACCGGTACAGGGGCGCGCTCCTGGGCCTGGCCGTAGGGGATGCCCTGGGCGCCCCGGTTGAATTCATGCGCCCAGGTACATTCGACCCGGTGACCGAGATGCTCGGAGGCGGGCCCCACGGGCTGATGCCTGGCGAATGGACCGACGATACTTCCATGGCCCTCTGCCTGGCGGAGAGCCTGATTGAATGTCGTGGATTCGACCCGGTAGACCAGCTGCAGCGGTACGTCCGCTGGTGGCGCTATGGACACCTGAGCAGCAATGGAGCCTGTTTCGATATAGGCATCACGACCCGGGCTGCCCTTGCGGCCTTTGAGTCCTCAGGTGAACCCTCCGGAATGACGTCATCGGATGCTGCCGGCAACGGTTCTATCATGCGTCTGGCCCCGGTTCCCATGTACTACGCCCTGAACATAGCGGACGCCATAGATTTTGCTGCCCAGAGTTCGATGACTACCCATGCCTCCGAAGAAGCCGTGAGCGCCTGCCGCTACCTTGCCGCGGTCATTACGCGGGCACTCCGGGGAAGTGACAAGGAGGAGGTCCTGGCTCCCATTCGTTCCTCCGATCTGGCAGACGGGATCAAGAGAGTGGCGTTCGGGTCCTTCAGGATATTCAATCCTCCCCAGATTCGGGGGAGCGGCTACGTGGTGGAGTCTCTTGAGGCTGCCCTGTGGGCATTCCACCACACCGACAACTACGCTGACGGCGCCAGTATGGCCATTAGCCTGGGTGAGGACTCCGACACCACGGCTGCTGTGTATGGCCAGATCGCGGGGGCCTTTTACGGGGCCAGCGAGATTCCCGCTCGGTGGGCCAATGCGGTGGTCCGGAAAGACCTGATCATGGACTTCGCGGACCAGCTATATCATTTGCGTCCCGAGATCCTCGAACCCACCTAGGTTCGCGCCACCCGCCAGGTGATTGCGGATGGCGGAACCCTACCGGTAGCCGCCGGGGTCTCAAACCCGAGGGAGTGCTCCAAATGACCACCAGAGAAGAAATCGAACAGAGGATGCTGGATGATGGCATCCGGTTCTTGTTGGCCCAGTTCGTGGACCTCAACGGCTCCCCGAAGGTCAAGATGGTGCCCGTCGAGCACTTCGAGGACGTTCTGGACGAAGGGGCCGGGTTTGCCGGCGCCGCACTGCCGGGTATGGGGCAGGGGCCTCACTCCCACGACATGCTGGCGCGAATCGACCTCGACTCCTACACCCGGGTGCCGTGGGACGACGGTTTGGCGCGATTCGCCAGCGACCTGTTTGTCGATGGCGAACCGCACCCCAATTGTCCCAGGCAACATTTCAAGTCCCTGCTGGCCAGCGCGCGTGCGGAGGGCTACGTATTCAACGTCGGAATAGAGCCGGAGCACTTTCTGGTCACCAGGAACGATGACGGCACCATAGAGGTTTGGGACCCCAACAACATCGACAGCCTGCGCAAACCCTGCTACGACTTCAAGGGCATCGCCAACGTGATGGGCTACCTGCGGGACATGATGGACGCTATGCGCAGCATAGGTTGGGACGCCTACCAGTCGGACCACGAGGACGCCAACGGGCAGTACGAGATCAACTTTCACTATTCCGACGCCCTCACCACCGCCGACCGGTATACCTTCTTCAAAATGATGACCAGCCAGTATGCTCTGCGGCACGGAGCCATCGCCACCCATATGGCCAAGCCGTTCACTGACCGCACCGGCAGCGGCGGCCACATCCACTACCACCTGGCAGACTCTGAGACCGGGGAGAACCTGTTCCTTGACAACGACGACCGGCGCGGTCTGGGGTTGTCCCAAATGGCCTATCATTTCATTGGCGGAGTTTTTGATCACGCTCCGGCCCTCTGCTCCGTGATGTCGCCAACCGTAAACTGCTACAAGCGGCTCCAGGTCGGACCGGCGCTTATGGGTTCGACGTCCGGCTTCCTCTGGACGCCGGCTTTCGTATCCTACGGCGACAACAACCGCACGCAGATGATCCGCACGGCTGGCCCCGGCCACCTGGAAGACAGGACTATGTCGTCCGCCTGCAACCCCTACCTGGCCTTTGGGGCCTACCTTTCTGCGGGGCTGGACGGCATACGGCGCCAACTGGACCCGGGTGAGCCTCACCTCGGCAACCTCTACGACCTGGGCCTGGAAGAAATTCGCCGCCGCGGAGTGCGCATGCTGCCCCAGTCCCTTGCGGAGTCGCTGGCGGAACTCAAGGCGGACTCGGTGGTCCGGGACTCGCTGGGTGTGATTTACGATGAGTTTGTGGAGCAGAAAGAGGCGGAGTGGCGCGAATACCACCGGCAGGTGACTCCGTGGGAAATCGAGCGCTACCTGACCCTCTTCTAGGTTGAGCCGACGCCGGAATGTCCTTTCTCCTGAACTGCCCCAACTGTGGGGAACGCAGCGTCAACGAGTTCCGCTTCGGCGGGGAGATAGTCTCCCGCCCGGCCCCGGATGCCACAGCCGACGAATGGAGCAGCTACTTCTTCATGCGCCCCAATGTCGCCGGCATCCAACGGGAATGGTGGAACCACAGGTTCGGGTGTCGTCGCTGGTTCCACGCCCTCAGGGACACCACGAGCAACGCCGTGCAGGAGACCTTTTGGCCCGGCCAACATCCGCCCACTACGACTAGCTGAAACATTCATCCTTGAAGCCCACCGCAGGCTGGGATACACCCACTATGGAAAACCGCAGCAACCCCAGACTCGAAGCCCAGCCCGGGGAGCAAATCGACCGCTCAACAACCCTGGAGTTCGAGTTCGACGGCCGTGCCGTGAGTGGGTTCAAGGGAGATACCATTGCATCGGCCCTGTATGCCAGTGGCCAGCGGGTGTTCAGCCGCAGTTTCAAGTACCACAGGCCTCGGGGACTTCTCTGCTGTTCCGGTAACTGCCCCAACTGCCTGGTTACAGTGGGAGACGAACCCAACGTTCGCTCCTGCACACGGCAGTTGGAGCCAGGGCTGCAGGTGGAGAGCCAGAACGCCTGGCCCTCCCTGAGCTTCGACCTGCTCTCCATCCTGGACCGGATGCACTGGCTGATGCCCGTCGGGTTCTACTACAAAGCCATGCACCGGCCCAAGGCCCTGTGGCTGCTGGCCAGGCAGCTGATCAGGCGCGTCGGTGGCCTTGGCAGCATAGACATCAATGCCAAGCACGACCAACACTATAGCAGCGTGAACCGGCACGCTGACGTGGTAGTGGTCGGGGGCGGTCCCGCCGGCATGGCGGCGGCCATGTCAGCCGCGAACGAGGGTGTAAGCGTGGTGCTGGTCGACGATCAGCCGTCCCTGGGAGGACATCTGCGTTACAGCGGTTGGGCGGCTGTCGACCCGGCCGACGGTGGATCCAGGACGGCGTCGGAAGTGGCCCAATCCATGGCCGAGGCGATCTCCCTGGCTCCGAACGTCGAAGTCCTTAATAACGCGACGGCTTTTGGTCTGTACCAGGACAAGCTGGTGGCCGTTCTGACCAAGGACGGCGTGGTCCGGGTACGGGCTGGGCAGGTCGTGTTGGCCACCGGGGTCCAGGAAACTCCCCTTCTGTTCGAGAACAATGACCTTCCAGGTGTGATGCTCAGTTCCGCTGCCCGCCGACTGGTTGCGCTCTACGGGACGCGTCCGGGGCGCCGAACGGTGATCGCCACCGAGACCGGGGATGGCTATCAGGCTGCCCTGGAGCTACACGACGCTGGCGTGCAGGTGGCCGCCGTTGTCGATTCCTCTGACAACGCTCCGGGAGAGATTGCGGGGGCACTGCGCGAGAGAGGGGTCACGATCCTGTACGGACACCGGGTAATCAGAGCTGTCGGTGGAGGACGAGTCAAGGCGGCCGTGGTCACTCCGGTCGAAGGAGCGGGCTCGGGATCCGCACAGAGGATTCGCTGCGACCTGCTTTGCATGTCGGGCAGTGCCCAGCCGGTCGATGCCCTCCTGCACCAGATGGGCTCCTCCCAGTCCGGAGTGTCCCTGGCAGGACAGGTGAGCGGCGCCAACGGCCTCTCGGAAATTGTCGAACAGGGCAACGAGGCCGGACGGAGGGCTGCCTCCACCTCGACGGCTGAATCTGGCAGCTACGCCCGTGGAGAGGAGGGCTTGGCAACGGCAATCCGGTTGCCGTCCGGTGGAGGGGAGCGGACCTACGTGTGCTATTGCGAGGATGTATCGGCGCACGACGTGGAGCAGGCCATCGACGAGGGCTTCGCCGACGTCCAGGCTCTCAAACGGTACACCACGGTAACCATGGGCCCCTGCCAGGGAAAGATGTGCGGCAGGACGCTGGCAAGTATGTGTGCAGCCCGGAACGGCTCGTCCGATGGAGTCCGCGACACTTACACCACTTTCCGACCGCCTTACCAGCCCGTGACCCTGGCCGCCCTGGCCGGACGGGAGTTGATGCCCTTCAAGCGCACTCCCCTTGACCGGGTCCACCGAGAGGTGGGTGCCAGAATGGTTGAATCGGGTCCTTGGCTTCGGCCCCACAGCTATGGCTCGCCTGCCGACGAGTGTGTTGCGGTGCGCGAGAGGGTAGGCATCATCGACGTCGGTACGCTGGGCAAGCTGGAGGTTCTGGGCAGCGATGCGGGACAACTGCTGGATCGCCTGTACACGCACCGGTTCTCCGAACTGCCCGTTGGCCGTATACGCTATGGCCTGATGACCTCCGACAACGGCGTCATCATGGATGACGGCACTGTTGCAAGGCTTGGCGACGAGCGTTACTTCGTTACCACCACCTCCGGTAACGCCGACGTCATTGAGGAATGGTTCAACTGGTGGAACGCAGGCGCCGCGAACTGCGCCCATGTTGTCAACGTAACGGCGGCATACGGCGCGGTGAACGTGGCTGGCCCTCGAGCGCGCGAGACGCTGGCCAAGCTCACTGACATCGATCTATCTCCAAGGGCGTTCCGCTACATGCGTTCGGCCCAAGGCCAAGTGGCCGGTGTACCCTGCCTGTTGCTGCGCATCGGATTTGTGGGCGAGGCCGGGTGGGAGGTCCACTTCCCCGCGGAGTACGGCGAGCACGTATGGCACGCGATAATGGATGCGGGCAGGGAGTTCGATATTGCCCCCTTTGGCCTGGAGGCGCAGCGCATACTTCGCCTTGAGAAGGGACACGTCATCGTCGGCCAGGATACCGACGCCATCTCCACGCCGATGGACGTGGGGTCAGACTGGGCCGTCCGATTCGACAAGCCTGACTTCATAGGCCGGGGTGGACTGGCCGTCGCCGCCGAACGCGGGTTGCAGCAGCGCCTGGTGGGATTCGTCATGCCCGGAACATCCTTTCCGGAGGACGGGACCCCTGTACTGTCCGGCGCGAGGCCCGTCGGCAGGGTGACCAGTGCGCGTCTCAGCCCGACCCTGGGACTCGGCTTTGGCCTGGCGTTTGTGCCGCCTTACATGGCGGTGGAGGGTGAAACCATCCAGGTGCTGGTGGCCGACCACCCTGTGTCCGCCCGGGTCACCCTTGAGCCCGTCTACGACCCCGAGGGTCTGAGATTGCGGAGCTGATTGCCCTGATGATCACGAGTCCTGAGCGTCGAACTGCCATGTACCACTCCCAGCTGGAAATGGGGGCCGTGATGCATGATGCCGATGGTTGGCAGCTGCCCCTGCATTACGGGGATGCCGATCGGGAATCGGTCTGGCTGCGACAGACCGTGGGGATCTCGGACGCGAGTCCCATAGGAAAGGTCAGGGTTGTAGGGGAAGACGCCGCCTCGGCTGTCGCGACGTTGGTTTCTGCTGCTACGGAGCAGCAAATTGGTACAGTCGTTGAGGGTGATTCGACTCTGGACCGGGGAGGCAAGCTGCTCTCCGTCCGGCTGGCTTTTGACGAGGTTCTTGTCCTGACCCCGGCCGGTGTGGGCGCGGCGGCCGCTGACGCCCTGGGGTCCGTGGACGCTGCCTGCGCTTACGCCGTCGACATAACCTCCGGGCTATGCGGCGTGGCCATCGTGGGGCCGCGCACGCAGGAGCTGATGGGCCGGATCACCGATGTGAACACGTCGCCTGCTGCCCTTCCGGACCTGCACTGCGTCCAATCACGCTTCGCCGATGTGCAGGGCCTGCTGATGCGTCGCGCCGTCGACGGCATTGCCATGTACCAGCTCTACGCCGGGCGGGAATTCGGCGAATACCTCTGGGAGGCGCTGGTCGAGACGTCCAAGGAACTAGCTGGCGGGCCCGCAGGCACCCACGCCCTCCTGAGCCTTCGGGAATCGGATTAAACGCCGAGAGCGCAGAGATTTCTTGTGTTTAAGCCGAATTTGACAAGCCAGGCAAATTTAGACGCAATTTTGCGTTCGATCATTGGATCTGCAATCGAAGTCCATAGGGCCTTGGGGCCGGGTCTCTTGGAAGCTGCTTATGAATCGTGTCTGGCGTTTGAGCTAGCCGAGCGAGGCCATATTGTGGAAAGACAAAAGGCGGTTCCCGTCGAGTACAAGTCGGTTCGTGTGGAGGCAGGGTTTCGTATTGATCTATTAGTCGATGAGAAGATCATAGTCGAACTTAAAGCCGTAGAATCCATTTTGCCGGTGCATAGGGCTCAGCTAATGACCTATCTTAGACTGACCGGATTGAGAGTTGGCCTCCTTTTGAACTTCAATGTCAATATTCTGAAACAGGGCCTGCATAGGGTTGTTAACCAATTCTGAAAAT
>CAXXOI010000038.1:0-11483 GCA_963664175.2 Dehalococcoidia bacterium | reverse complement strand
CTTCGGACCAATATCGCGCCCTGGTCAATGTCGAGAACGAGATCCAACAGATGATGGATGGATGGATGGGCAGCCCAGGGCACCGCCGCAATATCCTGGACAAGTGGCACAGGAAAGTGAGCATAGGGCTGGCCTGGGACAGGTACAACATGGTGGGGTACCAGCATTTTGAAGGGGAATACACCGAGTACATCAAGCTACCCGAGATCTCGAACGGCACTCTGTCTTTGTCAGGCACCACGAGGAACGGACTGAGCTTTAGCAGCAGGGGGGATTTAGGCATTCAGATTTTCTATGATCCGCCGCCACAGTCGCTGACCAGGGGACAGGTCTCACACACCTTCTGCTACAGTTCCGGAATTCCGATAGCCGATCTGCGGTACCCATCGGACAGCGGCAGCCCTTGGACCGAGCACGAATTTACGAAGAGCTTCTCGCCCTGCCTGGACCCGTATACCCTGCCGCCGGAGTCTCCCGCACCAGGCTCCTACGAAGAAGCGCGCATATTCTGGGAGCGGGCCCGGGACGCCAGCCAGTCGCGGCAGGACCATTCCATCACCGTTCCCTGGGTAACCGCGTCGGACTGGGTGGCTGAAGGCACGGCATTCGCCGTAACGGCGGACATCAGCCCCCTGCTTTCCTGGTACGGGCCAGGCGTCTACACGGTCCTGTTGTGGGGAGTTTCCGGCACGGAGGATGTGGCAATTTCCGAGTATTCCATCTTCCACCAGGTGGAGCCGCCCGACACCTACAATCCCGGCTCATAGCAGGTCAACAAAAGGAAAAAGCGCGGAGGCCTTGCTCCGCGCCCTGGTCCGTAGAGAAGCCGGGGGAAAGTTTTCGGTCTAGTGACCGCAGCCGCACCCGCCGCCGCAGCACCCGCCACCGCCGAGCGGAGGCAGGGGGCCGGGGTTGAAGGACGGCTCCTCGCTGGCGTTGCCCACCCTGGCAAACACCGAGATGGCCCGCTTGGCAGGCTGCTCGCAGTTGGGGCAATCGGCCCCGGTGGCGCTCATGGGCTGGAGCTTTTCGAACTTGTGGCTGCAAGTGGGGCAGTGATATTCGTACAGAGGCATCGCACCCGCTCCAAAGTGTGTTTAGTTGCCCTGAATTTACCCGAACCGAGCGATAATGGTCAAGGCCGACCCTCGGCGAAGACGCCGACACGAGCGGGGCACTCGCCCTCCGTCCCAGGTCACCGCGGAATCAGGGCTACGAAAATCGTCTATAATCATAAGTCGCGATTCCTACGCCGCGTTCCTGACCTGCGCCGCGTTCCTGACTTGCATTGAACCGGCGCGTCCCGTGTTTCCGTCCCGTGTTTCCAATGGAGCCTCCAGGATGATTCCAGCTTGCTATCCAGCGTAAAGTCCAGCCCGTCGTACAAGTGGTGGGTGTTCGCTGCCATTGCCATCGGCACTTTTGTGTCCGTAATCGACAACGGTTCGGTGCTGGTTGCGCTCCCGGAGATCGAGGAGTATTTCCAGTCTGACCTGCCCACGGTGCAATGGATAGTCGTGGGAAACGCATTGGCCATCAGCGCCCTGATCCTCCCTATGGGGCGCCTGGGCGATATTGTCGGCCGCAAGTGGGTGTACATCGGCGGCGTCGCCATCTTCGTCGTATGCTCCGCACTGGCCGGGCTGGCCACCAACCTGCCCTGGCTGATCACCGCCAAGGTCTTGCAGGGCATGGGATCGGCGATGATCCAGGGCAACGGCATGGCCACGGTGATTTCAGTCTTCAGTGGTGCCGAGCGAGGCAAGGCCCTCGGCACCCACATGAGCGTGGTAGGGAGCGGCGCGATCGCCGGCCCCGCCGTTGGAGGCCTGCTGGTTGCCGCCTTTGGCTGGCAGTCGGTCTTCTATGTCAATGTGCCCATTGGCATTCTGACCATAGTGATGTCAGCCTTCGTCCTGCGTTCGGCGAGGGAGTCGGCGGCGGAGGAACGTGCTGCCGCGCGGTTCGACTGGGCCGGGGCGGCGCTGTCCTCGCTGGCCCTCCTCCTCCTTCTTCTGGTGGTGGGCAACGGACACCGGCTGGGCTGGGGCTCCCCGCTGGTCCTCCTGGGATCAGTTGCGACCGTGGCTCTGCTGGCCGGGTTCGTGTGGTGGGAGCTCCGGACGGCGTCACCGATGCTGGAGCTGAGGCTCTTCAAGCGCAAGCTGGTGGCAATCGGGGCTGCCGCCGCCTGGCTTTCGTTCATGGGAATGTCGTCGGCCCGCTTCATGATGCCATTCTACTTGCAGCGAGTACTGGAGATAGGACCGCGGGACGTTGGCCTGCTGCTGATACCTCCGGCCCTGTGCATGGTGCTGATAGGGCCGGTGAGCGGCAGGCTCTCTGACCGATTTGGCTTTCGCGTCCTGACCGTCTCCGGCCTGGGGCTTTCAATGATCGCGAGCCTTGTCATTGCTGTGACATTAGCGGAGTCCACTCCCGTCGTGTTCATTGTGCTGATGCTGATGCTGCAGAGTTGCGGAATGGCGCTGTTCAATTCTCCCAACCAGAGCTCCCTGCTGGGCGCGGTTGAACGGAGTCGTTACGGAGTCATCGCGAGCTTGACGCAACTCATTCGCAACTCGGCCAATGTCACCAGCGTCGCTGTTGCTACAACCGTGGTGGTGGTTACCATGGGGAGCTACGGGGTGGAGCCGAGCCTGGACGCGGTTTCGCCCTCCGTGGCCGACGCCTTTGTCGCCGGCCTCAAATGGGCCTTCCTGGTGATGGCTGGCATGCTCCTGGTGGGGGTGGCGCTGGCGGTGATTCGAGGGGAGCGCAGGCGTCCGGAACCGGTCCCGGAGCGCCCCGCCGAACCGGCACAGGCACCCGCAGATTGACGGTTGTGAGGCTGTTGGACAATGGAAGGGGCGGTTGCTACACTAATCGCCTAGCCTTGAAACTCAACGAACAGGCGGAGGAAAAACGTGGCAGACGTCAAGATCGAAGTCCGTGAGAATGGCCCGAATCGCGTTACCGGGCCCATCGAAATCGTCGACATCAGTGGCGCCAACTACAGCATTCCCGAAGGGCGCTGGGTCAGCCTGTGCCGCTGCGGGCATTCGGCTGAGAAGCCCTTCTGCGACGGCGCCCACCGGGATGCCGGTTTCCAAGCGGACTCACAGGCCCGCTAACCGGCCACGCAGAACAGGTTTGACGACTTCGGGGGCGCTAAAGGGCGCCCCCTTCTTTTTCCTGAGAGGAGCAACCATTGACCAGAAGAGATGTCGGGGAGCTGGATTTCAGACCATTGACTCCGGACCTGATGGACGACTTCGGAAGCATACTGCGAGGGAACTTTGGTGCCGGATGCTGGTGTATGTTTCCGCGGCTGACCGAGAGGCAGACGCTGGAGCTTCCCGGAGAAGGTTCCGTGAGCCCACGGCGCAAGGCGGCCATGACCCTTCTGGCTGGCCGCGAGCGGGCTCCTGGTCTCCTCGCGTACGAAGGCGGCGAACCCATCGGATGGGTGGCAATTGCGCCCAGGGAAGAACTGACCAGGATCGCGCGCTCCCGGGCGATGCCGCCCGTAGACGATGTGCCGGTCTGGGTGATTCCCTGCGTCACGGTGAGCAAGTCGCACCGAGGCCGCGGCGTAGCGGTGTCGTTGATAAAGGCGGCGGTCGATTACGCTGGCCAACAGGGAGCGCCAGCCGTGGAGGCTTACCCCAGGGTCGACGCAGTGCGAACCGGCGACGACAACGTGTACTTCGGTACGGAGACAATGTTTCGCCGGGCGGGGTTAGAAGTGGTACGGGAGCCATTGCCCAACCGCCCGCGCAACTGGCTCCCTCGGCCTGCGATGAGGATTACGACGAGCCCTCGCGCCTAACGGCGTAAGTGCAGCGGGTCCGTGGTGCGAAGCGCACCAGGAAGTGCCACTGGAGCAGCGAGAGCTTTGTAATGTCTGTCTCACAGTGGCTCTACCCCACCGTTTCACCCCCACCTCCCCCGCAAGGGAAGGGGACTGCGACGAGAGCTTTTGGAGGTTAGCCAGGGCCGGTTGAGGGAACGGACCCGCCTCACGCTGTTCAGCCGCTCTTCGGCCAGGCGGGCAGCGGCAGTTGCGGTGGAGATTTCCTCGGTCTGCGAGGTCCTGATCACGCTGCCCATGATCTCGTGGATGCGTTCCGTCTTCTCGCGGGCGCGCTCGGCGCTGTAACCGGCATCGCCCATCTCGGCTTCGACGTTGATGATGCCGCCTGCGTTTACTATGTAGTCGGGCGCGTACAGGATGCCCCGGCGATACAGTTCCTCGCCGTCCTCGTCGCTGAGCAACTGGTTGTTGGCCCCTCCGGCCACCACTCGGCAGCGCAGTTGCGGTATGGTCTGAGGGTTCAATATCCCGCCCAAGGCGCAGGGAGCGAAGATGTCGCAATCGTAGGTCAGGACCGAGTCGGGGGTTGTAACTTCGAACCCCAGTCCTCGCGCCCGATCCAGGGCATCGTCGTACACGTCAGTAACCACGATGCGGGCGTCCTCTTCCATGAGGTGCTCGCACAGGTGGCTGGCCACCTTGCCGAACCCCTGGACAGCGACGGTCTTGCCACGCAGGCCGCCGTAGCCCCAGACCTCCTCGGCGCAGGCCTTCATCCCCATGTACAGGCCAAGCCCGGTCATGATGGAGGTGTCGCCGCTGCCGCCGAGGCTCAGTGGGAGGCCGGTCACATATTTCGTTTCCTGCCTGACATTCTCGAGGTCGCGCCCCGTGGTGCCAACGTCCGTCGTGGTCAGGTAGCGGCCGCCCAGCGTGTCGACGAAGCGGCCGTAGGCGCGCATCAGGGCCTCGGACTTCTGGGTGTGGGGGTCGCCGATGATGACGCCCTTACCGCCGCCGAAGTGCAGGCCTGCCGCTGCCGACTTGTAGGTCATTGCCTGGGAGAGGCGAAGAGCATCGGTCATCGCGTCCTCTTCGCTTTCGTACGGCCACATTCGAGTACCCCCGCAGGCCGGACCCAGGGTGGTATCGTGAATCGCGATAATCGCCTTGAGGCCGGAGCCGGGGTCGGAGAACATCGCCACCTGCTCGTGCCCCTCGGCACCCATTCGCTGCAGAATGTCCATTTCCGTCACCCCCATTCCGTTTTCCGTATTCCCATTATACCCTATTGAATGGTAATAAAGAGTATTTTAGGAGTCGAATCACGGGACTCTAACGCTCCTTGCCCCACATCGGGTGGCGGAATGTTGGGCGTGGCAGTATGCGGTCAATGGGCCGCTCTTCGGGCTCGGGTGCTGCCTCTGGTTCAGCCTCCGGCTGGCTCGGGCGATACGGGCGGGTCGCGCCCCGCTCCGGGCCAATGCCGCTGAGATGGTCTGCCAGGGCTCGCAGACTGTTCATGTTGTGTACCGGCAGAAAGTCATCCACATACGGCAGGGCCGCCTGCATTCCCTGGGTCAGTGGCTGGTAGCCAGGCGAACCCAGCAGGGGGTTCAGCCACATGAGGCGATGACAGCTGCGCTGCAGCCGGGAGGTCTCGCGGGCCAGCAGTTCGGGCTCGCCCCGGTCCCAGCCGTCGGAGATGATCATCACGATCGCCTGCCCCCGCAGCGTGCGGCGCAGCCACTGGTAGTTGAAATCCTTGACGGCTTCGCCAATGCGGGTGCCGCCGGCCCAGTCGGGAACAGCCCGTGAGACTTCGGTGATGGCCTGATCGATACTCCGGTAACGCAACTGCCTGGTGATGCGGGTCAGGCGGGTGGCGAACAGGAAGGCCTCCAGGGGCTGACCGGCGGCGATGGTGTGGATGAAGTGGAGGAGCATCCGGGTGTACCGCTCCATGGAGCCGCTGACATCACAGATCAGCGTCAATGATCGGGGGCGGCTCTTCGGTCCCCGCTCGGCGAGCTCCAGCATTTCCCCGCCATACTGCAGGCTGCGGCGGAGGGTGCGCCGGACATCGATTCCGCTGCCGCTGCCAGGGACCATACGACGGGTGCGTCGTTGGCCCAGGTCCCAGCGCAGCGCGGCCATCATGCGCCGGGCCTCGGCGACTTCCTGGCCGGAAAACTGTGCGAAGTCCTTCTGGCGCAGTACCTCCCTGGCGCTGTAGGTCTGGGTCATGTCGATAAGCGAGACCGAGTCTTCGTCCGCTTCCCCAGCTAGGGCCAATGCATCGTCCATCGGCTCGTCGTCGCCTGCTGAGACCTGGGGCCTGCGGAAGCGGCGTTGCTCGCCCATGGAGCGCAGGTCCATTCCACTGCGGGCGGTGTTGGGCTTGCGCCAGAAGACCTGGAACGCCTCATCGAAGATGGGCAGGTCCTGGCGCCGGTGCACAAAGATGCTGCGTGCGGCCTGGTAAAACTCGGCCCGGCGGCCAATGTGGACGTGCTCCGTCGCCCGCACCATGTCCAGGACATTCGCGGGCCCGGCGTCCAGCCCCAAACGGCGCAGCACCTCGGCGAAGCGCAGCAGGTTGGGCAGGATGTGGCCACCCGGCTCGTGGCCGTCGCGGTTCAGTGCGTAGAGGTTTGTTGTCATCGTGAGCGCGCTCTAGCGCCGTCCGCCCCGCCGGGAACCGCGGTTCCTGGAGCGTTCGAGCATGGCTCGCACAGGCTCGCCCTGCACTTGCTCGATGTCGTCCTGGTACTTCAGCATCAGGCCCAGGGTGTCGTCGATGACCTCCGGTTCCAGTTCCCGCTGGTTCAGGGCCATGAGGGCGGAGGTCCAGTCCAGCGTTTCGGATATGCCCGGTATCTTGTACAGCTCGGTCTCCCGGAGCTCCTGGACAAAGCCCGTGACTTGCTCGGCCAGTCGCCGGGGAGCTTCCGGAAGGCGGGAGGAGATGATCTGCATCTCCTTCTGAAAGTCGGGGTAGTCGATCCAGTAGTACAGGCACCGGCGCTTGAGGGCGTCGTGGACCTCGCGGGTGCGGTTGGAGGTGATGATCACCACCGGAGGGTGTTCGGCCTTGAAGACACCCAGCTCGGGGATGGTTATCTGGAAGTCGGCCAGCATCTCCAGCAGGAACCCCTCGAACTCCTCGTCGGCGCGGTCCAGCTCGTCGATGAGAAGCACCGGCGCTCGCTCGTGGGCGGCGTCGATGGCCTGAAGCAGGGGGCGCTTGATCAGGAACCGTTCGCTGAATAGCCCGGCGGTGGCGGTCTCCCGATCGACATCGCCACTGGCTTCCAGCAGCCGGATCTCCAGCAACTGACGGGGATGGTTCCACTCGTAGACGGCCTGGTTGATGTCCAAGCCCTCGTAGCACTGGAGGCGGATCAACGGAGTGTCCAGGGCGGCGGACAGGGCGCGAGCGATCTCCGTCTTGCCCACGCCGGCCTCCCCTTCGAGGAATAGGGGGCGCTGCAGTCTCATGGCCAGGAATATGGGCACGGCCAGGGCACGGTCGGCGATGTATCCCTGGCTGCGCAGTAGTTCCTGCACGCTTTCAACGGAGTCGGTAATCGTGGCGGTGGAAGTCAAGTGAAGGCTCTCCAAATGGGCGATTGAAGCAATTGTAGCCCAATTCAGATTGGAGCGCAGAAGTCTCCAGGGGAGGGAATCGGTTCCAGGGGCCCGGTGCCAATTGTCTGAATCAGGATTATCGGGATTCAAGGATGAGCAGGATTGGAGCCCCGTCCGAGAGTCTCAGAATCGGACTAATCACTCCTGAGCAGGCCGAAGGGTCAGACAAGGACCTGGCAATCGTCCTGAGAACAGGACCCGCGGTGGGCGGCTGAGAGAATAGATCGCGTGGTCTCAAACCCGGGGCTCCGGCAGGCTATCCCATCAGCACCACTTCGCGCTGCACCGGGGAGCTGGGCGCGGGGCCGTCGTCGGACATGAACACGTCGATTTCGGACCGCACGCCGAACTCGGGCAGGTAGATGCCCGGCTCCACCGAGAAGCAGACGCCGGGGATGATGCGCCGCGTGTCGTGGGTCTCAAAGCCGTCCAGGTTCACCGCCTCGCTGTGGACCTCAAAGCCGATGCTGTGCCCCAGCCGGTGGGTGAACCACTGGCCGTACCCGCGTGCATCGATATACTCGCGGGCCACACGGTCGGCCTGCCAGCCCTGCACTTGCTCGCCCCTGCGATGGGAGTCCATGAGGTATTCCACGGCGGCATCCCTTGCGCCGAGGACGATGTCAAAAATCTCCTGCTGTCGGGCAGGCACCTTGTCTCCAGCGTAGGCGCACCAGGTGATGTCGGCGTAGACGCTGCCGGGGGCCACGCCCTTGGCCCACAGGTCGATGAGCAGCCAGTCGCCGGGGCGGATGGGGCTATGCTGCCCGGCCGATGGCTCGTAGTGGGGGTCCGAGGCGTTGGCGTTTACGGCCACTATGGGACCGTCTGGCGAGGCGATGCCCTCTTCGTCGAAGCGGGCGCGAATGAACTCAGCCAAGTCGTACTCGGTCACGCCTCTGCCCAGCCGCTCGCCAGCGTGGGCGAATGCCTCGTTCACGATGCGGCCAAGCTTCAGTGCAGTGGTGTGATGGTCGGCGTACTGCTCCGGCGTCCACCGGTGGGTGGCTGCCTGCATCAGGTCGGCGGAGGAAACCACTTCCACGCCGAGGCTGCGAACCAGCTCCACCGTCCCGGCATCGACGCGGGAGACTCGAGGCAGCTCGTTCAGCGGTGAGTATTCCATGGCCAGCCGGCCGGTCCCGGACACCAGTTCCCTTAGGGCCGACACCAGGGTCTCGCGATTGCTGTACACAACACAGTCCACGCCCGATTCGGCGAACTTTCCTGCGTCCACATGGTGCGTCAGCAGGGTGGGCTTGCCACTGGCAGGCAGGTAGAAATAACAGGGCCGCGTAACATGCCCGGAGGGCTGTATGACCTGCCTGAAGATCGGGTTGGACTCCCGGTAGTCATAGACCAGCCACCCGGGGGTGTCGTCCTGCGACATGAAGTCCTGCGCGGCGCGGTAGACCTGCTCATAGTGCTCTATATGGCTGTCCATCGGCTCCTCAAATGCCCCGCTGGAAGTTTCTGGAAACTGACCGAGTACTGCGCGACTCGGAAACTAACTCATTAAAGTTGCATGACTTGATGTCATAAACGGGATTCACAGCTTGGGCCACTGGATTCCTGCGAAAGCGGGAATGACGGTTCCTAAGCTATGCCGCGGCAAGCGGGGAATCTCAGTGAATTTCCTGCCTCATGCCACCGTCGAGAACTACGTTTGCCCCGGTGAGGTAGGAAGCCCTGTGCGAACACAGGTAGATCGCAAGGTCGGCCACATCCTCCGGCTTGCCCAGCCGTCTCATCGGGATGAGGTCTTCCGTTTCCTTAAGCAGATCCTGCGGTCGCACGCCATCCTCCTGGCTTCGCTGTTCCAGGGCGGAGGAGAGCGCTTCGCCTTCGACCGGCCCGTGGATCAGATTGTTGACCGTGATGTTGAATGGGGCCAGCTCGTTTGCCAAGCTCTTGGCGTATCCAGTCAACGCCATTCGCGTGGAGGTATTGAGCGCGCTTTCGCCGAACCGGTCCACCTTGCCGACCGGAATCGCCTGCAGTGAGAAGTGGGGCATCAGGTTGACGATCCGTCCCCAGCGTTGCTGCTTCATGAACGGCACAACTTCCTTGGAGAACCTGACGGCACCCAGGAGGCTCTCGTCCAGGGACGCAATTACGGATTCGTCCTCCAGTTCAGACGGACGTTCCACCGGTACTTCCTGGAGTCGATTGGCCATGTGGGTGACCAGAATGTTGATCCCGCCGAAGCGGCTGACCGTGTCCCGCACCACGCGGCGAATGTCCCGGGGGTCGGTAATGTCGGCGGGAATTGCCAGGACATGCTGCTGGGAGCTAACCCGAGCCAGATCTATCTCCGCCCGTCTCAGGTCAGACTCTGTGCGGGCGCAGATGGTGACATTGGCGCCCTCGTTGGCAAATGCCTCGGCTATGGCGCGGCCAATGCCCCGGCTGGACCCCCCGATGATGGCGACCCGGTCTCTCAGCCCAAGATCCATAGAATGCACTCTAAATCAGGGTGGAGTCGGGAGTGGCGAATCAGCGACCCAGTCCCCTTTGATGCGCTGCAAGGCACTGGGCTAGATTACATCCCGCTTAATGAGTGAGTCTATCGCGTCGTCAGCGTATCCCAGCTCACTCAGGATCTCGTGGTTGTGCTGTCCCAACAGCGGAGGCGGAAGATCCAGACCGCCGGGAGTCTCCGAGAACTTGATGGGCAGGCCGGTTTGCTTGATCTTGCCGGCGACGGGATGGACCATTTCCTGCAGCATCTCGCGGGCCTCAATCTGCGGGTCGGCGAAAACATCCGCGAGGTCGTTGATCGCGCCGCTGGGGACGCTTACCTTCTGGAGGTCTTCGACCCAATCCGCCACCGGGCGGGTGAGGAACACCTGCTGCAGGTAGGGAACCAGCACCGAGCGGTTGTTCACACGGTCGCCGTTGGTGGCGTAGTCGGGTTTTCCTAGCTCCTCCAGGTCCATTGCTTCGCAGAAGCGCTCCCAGATGCGCTCCGAGCCGACTGCGACATTGATGAACTTGCCGTCCTGGCACATGAAGGCCTGGTACGGGCACAGGTTGGGGTGAGCTGGCCCCAGCCGGGCCGGCGGCTTGCCGTTGGCGAACAGGGTGGCCGCCTGGTATGTCATCCAGGCCACCTGCCCGTCCAGCATCGAGACATCGATGTACTGTCCCTTTCCGTGCTGGGCACGGTGATGGATTGCAGACATGATGGCGAAGGCGGCCCACATGCCGGCACCGATGTCGGAGACGGCAATGCCCACCTTCTGCGGCTCGCCGTCAGGTTCGCCGGTGAGGCTCATCAGGCCGCTTATGCCCTGCATGATCTGGTCGTAGGCTGGGAGGCGGCGGTATGGACCGTCCTGTCCGAAGCCGGAGATGGAGGTGTATATGATCCCGGGGTTGACCGACTTCACCGTGTCGTAACCCAGCCCGAACCGTTCCATCACCCCGGGTGTGAAGTTCTCGACGATGACGTCGGCATCCTCGGAAAGCTTCAGGAATATCTTCTTTGCCTCGTCTTCCTTGAAGTTGAGGGTCAGGCTGCGCTTGTTGCGGTTGATGGAGAGGAAGTAGGCGCTCTCGCCTTCGATGAAAGGAGGGCCCCAGTGGCGGGTGTCGTCGCCGCTTCCCGGGATTTCGATCTTGATGACGTCCGCTCCATAGTCGCCCAGCATCAGGGTGCAGAACGGGCCGGCCAGCGCCCTAGTCAGATCGAGCACCTTCAGCCCTTCCAAAGCCTTCATTACCGCTTGTCTCCTTGAGGATTTCACCCCCACCCTAACCCTCCCTCTAAGGGAGAGGGAATAATCGAGGGAGAGGGAACTTTTTGTTCGCCGCCGGTTGATTCTGTGTTTGAATTCTTAACCGGAATATTACCACAGTGGGGATTTACTGGATGATGGTCTTGCACAGCTGCCTGGCCACTGGATTCCCGCTTTCGCGGGAATGACGGGGGGCCGCGGGAATGACGGGGGCGTTCGCCGGAATGACGGGGGACGGTTGCGCTTGCTGGTTGGGCATCAGGTGGCGGACGGCC
>CAXXOI010000037.1:0-10517 GCA_963664175.2 Dehalococcoidia bacterium | reverse complement strand
CCCTTAAGGAATTCCCAATTGCTTCTATCCAATCCGTGATGGACCGTACAAGTTTGTCTTTCAATGCGGCATCATCCGGTATGAAAATCCTGGAAGAACTGGACATTGCTCACGAGGTAACTGGACAGCGCCGTAATCGCTTGTTTGAATATCAACAATACATGGAAATTCTTTACGAGGGCACCGAGCCGCTCTAACCCACGCCTTGCCAACGCCGCTCCTCGCCATTAGCATAGCCGCAACCCAACGGAGGGCATGTAATGGCCAAGGTTCATGATATGGGCGGGCGGCCCAACGACGACCCTATTGAGCAGGGCGAGCATGTCCTGATGGACTGGGAGCGCCGTATCGACTCGATTCGCGGCGTCCTCGGGGACAAGGGCTACTTGGGCGTGGACGAACTTCGCCGCGCCATCGAAGGACTGTCCCCGGAACGATACGAGTCCCTCAGCTATTACGAGCGCTGGACCGAAGCGGTCGAGACGCTGCTCATCGAGAAGGGAGTCCTGACCGCGGCCGAGTTGGACGCAGTTATGGAACGGCAGGAAAATTAGTCCCCTCTCCCTCCGGGAGAGGGCAGGGGTGAGGGCGTCCTCATGACTACGACAGAACAAACGGCCTTCAAGACCGGCGACTTGGTAACGGTCCGCACCGGCAATCCGCCGACCCACTACCGCACCCCGGTCTATGTGCAGGGCAAGACCGGGCGCGTGGTGGCCTTGTGCGGCATATACCCCGACCCCGAATCGCTGGCCCACGGCGGCGACGGCACTCCCCACAAGCCGTTGTATCGAGTGGAGTTCCCCCAGACGGACTTGTGGGACTCCTATGGCGGTCCATCCACCGACCGGCTGCAGGTGGATATCTACGAGCAGTGGCTGGAGAGGACTGGATGAATCACGGCTGTCCCGGGTAAAACAGCCCTTGTTTGTCCTGCTGAGCCTGCTCAGAAAGCCCAGGTGTGGCTGTGGATGCCTCATCGCGGTTGTTCTCGGGGTTCTGGTCATAATCGGCTTGGCAATGATGCAATTAAACTGACATTCGCCAGGGAAGGCAATCCGGAGGAATCCATGAGCGAAATAGACCACGGCGACCACACGCACCCGGGCATGGACACCGAGGAACTGTCGTACCACGCCCGCCGCGTCAGGGCCATGGAGGCCCTGCTGGCGGAGAAGGGCGTGCTGACCGTCGAAGAAGTGCAACGAAACGTGGACAACGTGGAGTCGCGCTCACCCGCCGACGGCGCCCGCGTGGTGGCCAAGGCATGGGCGGACCCACAGTACAAGTCGAAGCTGCTGTCGGATCCGGAGGCCGCCTTGGCGGAACTGGGATACGAGCTGCCGGACCCGACCCCCAAGCTGGGCGTGGTGGAGAACTCGGACGAGGTGCACCACCTGGTGGTATGCACCCTGTGTTCCTGCTATCCCCGGGCCCTTCTGGGGCGCCCTCCGGACTGGTACAAGAGCTTCGCCTACCGCTCGAGGGCCGTCAGCGACCCTCGCGGAGTGCTCCAGGAGTTTGGCACCGAGGTCCTAGAGCAAACAGAAG
Organism: Dehalococcoidia bacterium; assembly: GCA_963664175.2. Taxonomy (GTDB): domain Bacteria; phylum Chloroflexota; class Dehalococcoidia; order Lucifugimonadales; family UBA3495; genus VXOI01. The sequence continues at coordinate 8,966 of CAXXOI010000037.1, read as the reverse complement.
TGGTCGTGCTCGACAGCACCGCAGACCTGCGCTACCTGGTGCTGCCCCAGCAACCCGCCGGAACGGAGGGCATGAGCGAGGAAGATCTGGCCTCACTCGTAACCAGGGACTCGATGATCGGAGTCTCCCGCGCCCTGGCACCGGAGCCGGTAGCCGCGGACGACTAGCCGGGACACCAGCTAGACGATTCAGGGGCAGGCTTTGAGCCTGCCCCTGTTGCTTATTCAATTTTCCCGGCCTGCCTTGAGGTGGTCACTCGCTGGTGATCAACGCGAAAATTACGGTAACCAGCGTGGCTATAACCCCTGCGCCAATTCCGAACAGCATGAATATCACTTTGTCCAGCCGGGAGTTGGTTTCGCTTTGCCGGGTGTTGGACTCGGTAATGCGGGTGTTGGTATCGTCCAAGCGCCGGTTTGTTTCCGCTTGGCCGGCCTCCAATCGTCCCAAACGCTCCCCGGTTGTCATCATAGCCATGTCGCAGCCCTTCCTTTCTGCCTGTTTCCCATCCGGGTATTGGAAACGTCGTTAGCCGCATTGCCTCATCGCATACGGCATTATACAGAGGTTTCCCTGCCACAGGTATTGGAATAGTTCAGTCCTTCGAGCAGCGCCTCGACAGCAGGCACTCCGGCGTCGTCTCCCATGCCCAGCTTGAGCGGGGTGATGGAGACGAAGTTATTCTTCAGGGCGGTGATGTCGGAGTCCTCCGCCTGCGTCTGGTTGCCCGGACGGTTGCGGGCGATCCAGTAGCGTTTCATATCGCCGTCGGTGCCGTCCAGTCGCACAGATTCGCGATATGAAAGACCTCCCAGGCTAGTCGCCTTGATTCCCTTCACCGACTCGGCGGCGACATTCGGCACATTCAGGTTGAGGAAAAGGGGAGTACCCTCTCTTTGAACTATGCGGCGGGCCAGTCCCTCGAGGATGCGGCCGGCCACATCGTAGCGGGGAGATGTTACGGAGCCCACGGAGACGGCGATGGTGGAATGACCGCGGTTGAATCCCTGGACCGCGCCGCCCACCGTCCCGGATACCATCACATCCCAGCCCAGGTTTGACCCGGAGTTGATGCCGGACACGACGAGGTCGATTCCCGTCGTCAGCGTTTCCAGGGCGAGGATGCAGCAGTCCCCTGGAGTGCCTTCAGCCGAGAAAGCCGTCACCGGATGCCTGTCGGGTCCCGATTCAGTGAACTCATCGGCAGGAACCCACGGAGTGACCTTCACCGGGGAGTGCAGGGTCAGCGAGGCTCCCACGCCGCTCTGTTGCTGATGCGGGGCCACGACATACACTTCCCCGATCCGCCGTACCGCCCTGACCGCTGCCCAAAGGCCAGCCGATTCGATTCCGTCGTCGTTGATTACCAGTATCTTCATTAACCATTCCTATGAGCCTGGGTTGAAATTTCATACCCATTGTAATTTCAACCCAGCCACCCCAGCCACTTGTGAGCCAGCAGGCCCGCGTAGACCAAGATAATTATCGCCCCGACTCCGACGGACAGCCATTGATCGAACAGGCGGCGCTCCGTGTCCGGGAACAGCAGCAGAAGACTGTCGTCTTCCACAGATGCCCTCTCCAACTTGTGCGCATCCCTTTCCTTGTCCAGGTCGATGGAATAGATCATAAGGAAGATGATTACAGAGGACACTAGCATTGCGAACATATCGAGAAGCAGCCGGATCCAGCCGCCAGGTTCCGAAGGCCTGGTGAATATGGTCAGAGAGATGGTGATTCCCGCAAACACCAGGAGCGCAAATATCTCACCCAGCACCGGAGAGACCTGCTTGGACCGGACCAGCATATCCAGCTCAGCTTCGGTCTGATTGAGGGCCTGGCGGTCGGAATCATTCTCCGGTACGGCCGACGTTATGTATCCCCTTGTCTTGAGGTAATACTCTCTAAGCACCGCCTGGTTGTTGGACTCATCGATGACCATGATGCATTGACGGACATCGCGATTGATCACATCCCGTCGCGCCAGCGCATCCAGCTTTCTCAGGATACTGAAAGTACGGTTCTCCTCGTCGCTGGTCCGTGCCACGAGCCGGGCCACCCTGAAGGCCAGCAGCAGGGTGAACACGGTCGCGGAGAGCGCGATGGAGGCAAAGTATCCGTCGCCCGACCATGACCACTCTGGAACGCCCATCCATTCAAACAGGTCTGCCCTGAAATACACCAGGGTTCCGCAGCCGCCCAACGCCAGGATCAGGGCCTCGAAGCTCCAACGCACCTCCGCTTCGAAGTTGATGAGCAGATTGGCCACTATGATTGCGGTTGCCCCCAGGACCAGGTAGTCCACCCGCGTGATGGCTGCCTGCTGGAACAGGAGGAGAAACAGGAGGGCCAGAATGGGAATCGCATAGCCCAGCGCGTTGAAACTTATATCGTCGTCGGCCATGTTGGCCTTCCGCCACATGAGGCCCGCAGTTGTGTTGAACGCCAGGCCCGAAACGAAGGCCACGCCCAGCAGTCCGAAATCGAATGTCTCGCCTCTGCCAGTGCCGACTACGAAGCCGACTCCGGCGGCCCCCAGGCTGCTCAACAGGAAAGAAATGATGACGAAGAACATTGCCGGGTTGCTGCCGAGTCCTCTGAGACTCCCCGACAGCTGGTTGCCCAGGTTTCTCCCCCATTCGATCCCGAAAGCCTTGAGGTTACTCAGGACCATCGCGCCCAAAGCCAGCACGAGGCCGTAGACCAGGTTGGAAAGCCCGATCTCCCCAAATTCCCCGATCTCCCCGGTCTGGCTGAAGATGATGAAGGTGAATCCGATGAACCCGAGACCGATCAGCAGGATGAGGGAAAGAGTCCCCTTACCCGACGGGTCTATGCTCGCATCCCTCCGCAAAAACACAGCCGTTAGCAAGAGGAAAAATATAGGCCAGGACTGGAACAGCAGCGTGGTTACAGCAATGTCAATGAACTGGAGCGACCAGGCGAAGAGGGCGTATTCACAGTTGCCGAGGATGGTAAGCAGAATTCGCCAGTCAATGAAATCTCCCGGAACTTTCCACTTGACCAGCGGAATTCGAATCTCATCGACGCGAATGTGAAGCCCAATAACCGGAAATCGCCAGTCCACGGCCTTGGTCTCAGAAGTGGAAAGGTGGTACTTGAACCTGCCCCAGTTGTACCTGTTGAACCATAGGGGCAAGTAGAAGACGGCCAGTATGCCCACGCATCCGACGGCCACACCCGCCCGCCACGCGGCCATGAAATAGAAGGGCAGTTCCTCGCCGCCTATGTACCCGATTACCGTGGGTATGATGGCGTAGGAAATAACCGCGATGAATATGTAGCCCATCGCAATGCGATTGTGCCTCGCTTGCGTAGCCTCTGAGGGGGTTGTCAGTTCCGTTGACATGGCCAAGCAACCTCCTTTCAGAACTCAGGGCAAATTCACGCGATCACTACGGGCCTCCGTACCGCAATCTGATTTATTCGCGTCAAGTTCACAGTTAGCCACACAACGCCAACGGAGCGAAGACACTGCCCGGATTCTCCGCCGGGTGCCTTCGCTCCGTTGCTGGCAGGGTTTCTTCTAGTGGTGGGCCAGGCCCACAGCGTGGTACAGCGCGTGCTTCAGCTCGACGGCGGCCATGCTGCGCCGATATTCCGCCGATGCGTAAACGTCCCCCAGCAGGTCATTGCCCAGGTCGCCACCCACGCCGGCAGTCGCTGCGGCGATGGAATCCAGGGTCAGTTCGCTGCCGGCCAGGGCTGCCTCCACCGCTGGCGAGCGTGTCGGCTTGGGCGTCAGGCCACCCACGGCTACGCGGGCCGCAGTGCAGCGCGGGGCCGCATGGTCGTGCCCATGTCCGTGGTCGTGCCCGTGATCATGCCCGTGGCCGTGACCGCCGTCGCCCTCAAGCGTCACCACCGCAGCTGCACCTACCACAGCGAAAGACGTAGCAGGGTGCGCCATCTTAGCGTACTCGGCAACCTGGTTGGCGGCCAGCACCGGCACGCTCACGCTGGTCAGCACCTCGTTGGCCCCGACTGCCGTCTCGAAGGGCCCGGTGAAGAAGTCGTCCGCCGAGACCGTCCTCGTGCCCGACGGCCCCTGGAGGTTGAAGCTGGCACCGAGGGCCGTCAGCACCGTGGGGTAGTCGGAGGCGGGATCGGCGTGGGCCGCGTTTCCGCCGATGGTCCCCCTGTTGCGTACCGCCGGGTCACCGATACCGCCGGCCGCTTCGGCCAGTATGCCGCAGTTGCTCTGGACGGCCTCAGAGCTCGCCACCTCATGGTGGGTGGTCAGCGCCCCTATGCGTACATTGCCCCCGTCGACACTGATCCCACGGAGATCGGCTATGCCGCCAATGTCCACAACGCGGGAGGGACGAGCCAGCCGAAACTTCATCAGCGGGATGAGGCTGTGCCCCCCCGCGATGATCTTGGCGTCGGGGTCTCCCTGCAGGATCTGGATGGCCTCCGCCACCGATCCTGCTTTCGTATATTCAAACTGGGCTGGATACATCGCTTGACTCCTCGGGCCTGTCCTCCCTTACCCGGAAAGACGCCCTCACCCTAACCCTCCCCCAGAAGGAGAGGGGACTAATTGTTAAGCCTTGGCGTCCTGGATCGCCTGCCATACCCTCTCGGGCGTCAGAGGCATCTCCAGCCTGGTCACACCTAACGGCCTGAGCGCATCGATGACCGCGTTATAGATGGTGACCGTAGACGCGATGGTGCCGGTCTCGCCGATACCCTTGACCCCAAGCGGGTTGTGGGGCGAAGGCGTTTCCGACGACAGTGTCTCGATGTCGGGGACCATGTGTGCCTTGGGCAGCGCGTAGTCCTGCATGGTACCGGTGAGCAGCTGCCCGTCGTCCCCGTAGACCGCACCTTCCCACAGGGCCTGTCCCGCGCCCTGGACCACGCCGCCGTGGACCTGGCCCTCGACGATCATCGGGTTGATCTGCGGGCCGCAGTCGTCCACCGCAACATAGCGCCGCAGGACGACATGCCCGTTGTCGGTATCGACGTCCACCACCGCCACATGGGCACCGAAGGGATAGACGAAGTTGGGTGGGTCGTAAAAGGCTGACGCCTCCAGGCCCGGCTCCATGCCCTCGGGCATGTTCCAGGCCACATTGGCCATCAGTGCGATTTCCTGGATCGACTTGGACTGGTCGGGCGCGCCGCGTACGAAGAACTGCCCGTCGGCGTACTCGATATCAGCCTCGGCCGCCTCGAGCAGGTGCGCCGCCAGCGCCCGGGCCTTGTCCTTGATCTTGTTCAGTCCCAGGAGCAGCGCCCCGGCGCCCACCGCCGTGGTGCGGCTGCCGTAGGTGCCCCAGCCCATGGGGGTATTGTCGGTGTCGCCGTGGACGATCTCCACATCCTCCACCGGCACTCCGAGGGTGTCGGAAACCACCTGTGCGAATGTTGTCTCCTCGCCCTGTCCGTGGGGGGAGACGCCAACGTATGCGTTGACCTTGCCCGACGGATGGAAGCGCACCACCGCACTCTCCCACAGGCCGCCGCCGAAGCCGACGGCGCCGGCCACCTGGGACGGGCCAAGGCCGCAGATCTCGCAGTAGGTCGAGACGCCAATGCCACTGTAGTGGCCGTGCTCCCGGGAGTGAGCTTGTTCCTCGCGCAGGCCCGTATATCCAACGTGGTCCAGCGCCATGTCCAGAGCGGCTTCATAGTCGCCGCTGTCGTAGGTCAGGCCCGCGCAGACGTCGTGGCCGTTGTCGAACTTTGGAATCAGGTTGAGCCGCCGCACCTCCGCCGGATCCTTGCCCACCTCGGCGGCGACCAAGTCCACCAGCCGCTCCAGCAGGAAGGTGGCCTCCGGGCGGCCCGCGCCGCGGTAGGCGTCGACGGGCGTGGTGTTGGTGAACACGCCGTAGATGTCGGCGCGAGTGGCCTGCAGGTCGTAGGGACCGCTGTACATCAGGCCGTGCAGGATGGTCGGAACGCCCGGTGCAGCGGTGGACAGGTATGCGCCCATACCGGCGTGTACCACCGAGCGAACTCCGGTGATCTTACCGTCGCTGTTGGCGGCCATCTCCACCTGCTCGATATGGTCGCGCCCGTGGATGGTGGCCTGGAAGTTCTCGGAGCGGGTCTCGGTCCACTTCACCGGGCGGTTTAGCCGCATGGCGCAGAAGGCAGTGATCATCTCGTCGGCGTAGACCGGGATCTTGCTGCCGAACCCGCCACCGACCTCGGTTGCAATCACTCGTATCTTGTGCTCCGGCACTCCCGTGATGAGGGAGCCCAGGAACCGGGCAATGTGGGGATTCTGGCTCGTGCTCCAGATGGTCAGCTCACCCATCGACCCCAGCCAGCTTGCCAGCGCCGAGCGGGGCTCCATAGCGTTGGGGATGAGGCGCTGCTGGATGATTGTGTCGCTGACGACCACATCAGCCTCGGCGAAAGCAGCATCGGGATCACCTCCGACGGCCACCCAGTGAAACGCCTGGTTGTTGGGAGCATCCTCGTGAAGCTGCGGCGCGCCCTCTTCCATCGCCGCCACCGGGTTCACCACGGCGGGCAGCGGCTCGTAGCTGACATTGATCGACTCGAGCGCGTCTTCGGCCTGGTAGCGCGTTTTCGCGACCACCACGGCCACGGCGTCGCCCTGGTAGCGCACCACATCCTTGGCGATGGCAGGGTGGGCCACGGGCTTCACGTCTGATTCCGGCGGAATCCACGCGCACGGGATCGGCGCCAGAGCGCCCTCCGTGTCCGCGCCGGTGTAGACGGCGATGACGCCAGGCGCGGATGCGGCTGCGGAAGTGTCGATGCTGGTGATGCGTGCGTGGGCATGGGGACTGCGCAGGATGGCGGCGTGCACCATACCCGGCAGCGTTACATCATCGGTGTAGGTGGAGCCGCCAGTGATGAGGCGCGGGTCCTCGCGGCGGCGTATGCCTGAGCCAAAAATTCTGGTTGTCATCGTCTAGCCTCCCTTGGCCTCGGCAGCTGCCAGGACTGCCTGGACGATGTTGTGGTATCCCGTGCAGCGGCAGATGTTTCCTTCCAACCCGTCGCGGACTTCCTGCGATGATGGGTTGGGATTGCGCTCCAGCAGCTCCACGGCCGTCATGATCATGCCGGCGGTGCAGAATCCGCACTGGAGCCCGTGCTTGTTCCAGAAAGCCTCCTGCATCGCGTGCAGCTCCCCGTCGGCGGCGAGCCCCTCTATAGTGTCAATCTCGGCTCCATCGGCCTGTACCGCCAAGGTGGTACAGGACTTGACGGTCACTCCGTTCATGCGCACCACGCAGGACCCGCACTGGCTGGTGTCGCACCCGATCTTGGTGCCGGTCAGCCCCAGGTTCTCCCGCAGGAAATGCACCAGTAACAGGCGGGGCTCAACGTCCCCTCCCCGGGACTGCCCGTTGACAGTCATTTGAATATTCAATGCAGCACCCCCCTCAGGTGTAGGGTTCTGTAGCTTCGGCCGCCTTCGCCGAAGTGCCCGCAGTATAATGTTGCCCTGATATAGCGGTCAACGCGAACGGCTTGCACGAGCGGCTCTCCAAGGGACGGCAGAGTGATAAAATGTACACAATCACATCCGCCCAACTGAAAAGCTTTGTCCCAGCCTGAAAATCCTCTGCCGATGAGCCCCTATCGTCTGGTATTTTCTACGCTGGACAGGGATGGCAACGAGGTGCGGCTGACCGAGTCCCAGTGGCGCGGACATGTCCTCCATGAACACTCGGAAATGGAGTCGTACATTGAAGAAATCCAGTCAGTAATCCGGGACCCCGAAGTTGTGAAGCGCGGAGACCGAGGGGAATTACGCCTTGCCCGGTTGGGAGCGATAGCCAGTAGGCCCAACAGGTATCTGAGAGTTATCATCGCCTACTCTGACGAAATCACAGGCAGAAGGCTGGGAAGCGTTCTAACAGCGCATCTGAGCAAACTCCCGCCTAGAGGGGAGGATGTAATATGATCGACACTCAAACCCTTACTGACGAGGAATTTGACCAATTCTTGCTTAAGGCCAATGCAGACTGGAAAAATCGGCTTTTCAAGGAAGCCCGGCGCTTACATTACGACTACGAATCGGACATCCTACAGCTCAAGTTCGGCAACCCGGGGTTCATTATCCTGCATTGTCTGGACAATGACCCGGACGGATTTGAGTGGGTAATCGAGGATGAAAATCTCCACATAGTAGGCGTTGAGATATTTTATTTCCGCCAAGACTACGCGCCTCGCTACCCGAAGCTGCAAGCCGCATACGATGCCTTGTGCCGCGAATCAGGAGTTGGCGACTGGTTTATTGACTTGCCATCCCAGTCTCAGACAGGAAAAGCCACAGCAGCAACTGAATTTGCTGACGCATTGGTGGAATGCGCCTGCAACCCCGTCGGTGACCAAGAGAATACCGGCACGAATTCCATATAGACTGCGTTAAGGTGATGCCCAATGTTCCCCAAATCCGTCTTTCCCGACACCGCTGAGATCAACGCCCAAGGACACCTCGTCATCGGCGGCTGCAGTGCCCTGGACCTGGCCGAGGAGTACGGAACGCCCGTGTACGTCCTTGACGAGGCCACCATCCGCGCCAAGTGCCGGGCGTTCGTCAGCGAGTTCCGGCAGCGCGCTCCTGGCGCCAAGGTGGCCTACGCTTGCAAGGCCTTTATCAACCCGGCCCTCGCCCGCGTGCTCGCTGAGGAGGGGCTGGGTTTCGATGTTGTCTCCGGTGGCGAGCTGGCAACCATCAGCAGCTCCGGCGCCACCCTCGAGGATGTCTACTTCCACGGCAACAACAAGACTCCCCAGGAGCTTGAGGAAGCCATCGACCAGTCCATCGGTTGGGTTGTCGTCGACAGCTTCCATGAGCTGGAACTGCTCGACCACCTGGCCCGCGAGGCTGGCAAGACCCAGGACATCCTGCTTCGCGTTTCGCCGGGCATCGACCCACACACTCATGTCTACACAACGACCGGCATTCTCGACTCCAAGTTCGGCTTCTCCATACAGACCGGCCA
>CAXXOI010000036.1:0-20205 GCA_963664175.2 Dehalococcoidia bacterium | reverse complement strand
CGGGGCCCCCCACATGCGGGCCATGCCGGTAGCTGTCGGAACAAACCGGTCGGTACAGATGGTGGCCGAGGGAATGCCGGCGTTTTCAGCATGAATTCCGTCGTGCACACTGCACGCACTGCAGGACCCTCAATCACCTATCGCAACGACAACCGAGTCGCACTCCTCCACAAGTTCCTTGAGCGCCTCGGGATCTGCGGGGCGAGAGGCGCTGGGCTTGCGGTGCCACTTCACGCCGGAGATCTCGTATCGGGTGCGCAGAATATCGGCCAGTTCCTCCAGCAGGACGTCGGCGTTGCGCTTGCTGTCGTCTATCAGGCCGACGCGAGTGCCGGCCAAGCTGGCCAGCCGCGGTGCGCCGTTGAACGGAGCGATGACCGGCTGCGTAACCGGGTTGACCAGGACATGCTCATTGGTGGTGGTCATAAATCCCTCCAAGTCGAGAGTCCCTCTTCCTTTGGAAAAGGTTTGGGTGAGCGCGTTTCGCTCAGTTTATCACCTTGGTTACGGCGGTGCTGCCCACCTTGGGGCCCCAGCTGGGAATAATTGAGGACATATTGGCCTCCTCGCCCCCAGCGAATAGCAGGAGGATGTCGGACGGCTCCGGGATGAGAGATACGGCCGTCGACTCATCGCCGGGCCTCGACATCTCCGGCCAGGACCTGGGCCTGCTTCAACTCGGCAACGCTTCGTCGCGCGCGCTGGAAAAATGAAATCGCGGACATGGTCCTTGGTCCAGTCCGCCCACAGGCCCGAGTTGCCGGCGATGGTAACCACGATCTCGCCCTGGCGCACACCAGTGCCGGTTTCGCCCACTGAGCCGGAGGTGGACATGTTGGTGCCAAGGCTGGACGCGGTATCGGCGAGGGCCGTCAGGATCGGTACAGGGCGACCCACGGAGCGCACCTGGCGTGGCGATTCGCCGGCGAACACGGTCACGGTGCTCTGGTCGGCCTGGAAGCCCCGCTCGACGTGCAGGGGAGTCCAGTGGGTCTCGGTCTCTGCCTCGGCGATGCAGTAGGTGTACTTGCCGGGGTGGCCGATGACGCTGCGGTCGAACACGCCGGGGATGGCAGCGCAGGCGTTCATAAGGATGAGCCGCACGGCCCGGCCGATGGTTGCGTTGGCGCGGTTGCCCGGCCCGAACAGGTTGTTGCGGGCGTTGATGTTCAGCTCGCGTACAACCGGGCCGTTGATGATGGTCAGGATTCCCCGAGCCGCCCATGCTGGAAGAGGGGCCGACCAGATTGAAGACCGGGTCGAGCATGGCCTCTGTGGCCGTCAGCACGACCGGCATGTACTCGGGCAAGCAGCCGGCCATCACTGCGTTTGCTGCAACCTTGCCGACGGTGATCTCCCGGCGCCGCTCGGGGCAGCTCGCCAATGACCTCGCCGGAGGGGCGTCCGGAGCGCTCGATGAACTCTGCAACCCGGGCCTCGGTGGGCGGGACGACGGGCAGGCCATCGGTCCAGCCAAGCTCGTAGCAGCGCTCGATGGCCTCAAGGGCCGAGTCCCACTGGACGGTTGTGGTTTCGCCGATTTCACTCAATGGTTAGTTGCTCCTGTGTGAAGAGTCCTTGTCTGGCCAGACTTGGGAGCCTGTGGCCTATTACAGCCTTAAATTTTTGAAGATTCTCGACCATCCAGTTTAGGATTTCCGTGAGCGAATCGGCATCATCGTCGATGCTACCTTGGGTATGAATAGCAATTCGGCAAGCCCTATTCCCTTCCATGGGGTCCCAAAATAATGGGTGATCGTATTTTTCTTCTATTTCAGACCGTGCTTGCTTTAGAGCTTCGAAAATGGCCAGATTACGTTCCCTCTCGCCAGTTTCTATCCGCAAGTCGATTCGAGCTTGTTGACCCTCGATGAAGCTTGCCCAATATTTGAACTCCCTGCTTCCCGTGGCGAAGAGGTAGAGGGGTTGTGGCTGTGCCTTACGAGCGCGAGTGAAATTGTGTTTCTCTCTCAAGACGTCGATAAGGTCTTGAAAGAATGAACGATAACGTTCCATTCGCTCTGAAGGAATTGAAGACAGCGGTGAAAGCCAACCGGAGGGCCAATTATCTGGAGCTACCGCCAAGGCAAAGTGGGGAGCTAGCCGCGACTCATCGATTCGCCATAATTCGACCGTGACTCCAAAGAATAGCGTGTTCTTGTCAGTACGGTCATTCAACCACCTAAGGGCTTTTTTGTGTTCCACTTCAAATTTTCGTGCGACCCAAATTACTCTTACATTGCGATCGGAATCAGCTGCATAAGTGAGCAACTTTCCTAAGTGATCATGGTCCGAAGTTTCAAGCTGGTTTTCAATTACAACTCTTTGATCATAATCAATGTCCGTAGCCAAAATGTCTAGCGAGTATTTGCCTATTGCAGCCTCCCTTTCTTGAGAAGCCAAACGCAGTCCGATAGCGTCTCCTAGTTCCTCAATGTTGTCGAATAACCACGGAGTAAAATCTTCGTCCTCTTTCGTCCACACCACGCGAAGATTCGGTTCACGTTCAAGTCTTACTAGCTGTTGAATGCCCATAATGAACAAATTCCTTGGGAGAGGGGCTACCCTCTCCCGTGCTTACTGGGATTGCGATGGCCTACACCCGGCGGTACTTGGAGAGGGAGCGGAGCTCGCGGGGCGGGCTCATGTGCTGGCCGCGGATGGTGTAGGAGACCTCGGCGACGTAGATGTCGCCGTGGGAGTCAACGGCTATGCCGTGGGGGGCAATGAACTGGCCGCCGCCTTCGCCCTCGTTCTTGTCGCCGAACATGCAGACGCGGTTGCCGTCGAGGTCGTAGATGCTGACGCGATGCCCGAGGCCGGGAGCGTCGTCAACGCCGCCCATGCCGTTCAGCTCGCCGACGTAGATGTGCTCGCCCCAGAGAACCATAGAGTCCGGGCGGTGGATGTTGCTCCACATGGTGATGAACTTGCCTTCCGGATCGAAGATCTGGATGCGGTGGCATTCGCGGTCGACCACGTAGACCCGCTCGTTGCTGTCGAAGGCGATGTTGTGGGGGCGGATGAACTGGCCGGCGTCGATTCCCGGCTCGCCCCAGGAGAACTTGTACTCCAGCTGGCTGCTGTAGACGTGGACGCGAGAGTTGCCGTAGCCGTCGGATACGTAGATGTCGCCGTTGGCGGGGTTGGTGGCGGCGGAGGTGGGGCGGTTGAAGGGCTCGCCGCTCCAACGGGGGGCCGGGTTGTTGCGCTCGCCCAACTCCCAGACTTTCTCGCCGTTGGCGCTGAACTTCTGGATGGTGTGTATGCCATCGTCGGCGGCCAGCAGCGAGTCATCGTGGCCTATGTACAGGCCGTGGGTGCGGTTGTCGCTGAACAGGCCCTCTCCAAAAGAGCGCATGTAGTTGCCGTCGCGGTCGAAGACCATGATGGGGTTCTGCCCGCGGGTCAGTACGAAAACGTTGTCGTTGGAGTCGCATGCGACGCCTGGGCATTCCTGAAAATTGGTGCCGTCGGGGAGCTTGGCCCAGTCCTCGACGAATTCGTATCGAAAGTCACCTACGCCATAAACTTCTGGCATTTTCAACATCCTCTAAGAGCGGATTTGCCGGTACACACCCTCTCTCCGACCCTCCCCCGTAAGAGAGGGGATTGTCGACCGGGGCGGCGGGCACGGGTAATCGTAAGCCCGCCCTGTGGGGGTGTCAACGGGCGGGCAATTCGACGTAACGGTTATCGCCAGGTGCGACCGAAGGAGGTCTCAGTATGACGCACTTTCGTCTGTTTGGAATAGGCCAATGGGATTGTCTTCGGTGTCCTGGCAGATGGCCAGGTAGCCGACTCCGGGGATGGGAATCTTGGGCTGGAGGACCGAACCTCCGGCGGCCTGGGCTTTCTCGAGATACGCGTCAATGGACTCGACTTCGACGTAATTCATGCCTCTCATGCCATGGGGCGGCCGGCGGGTGATGGCTCCATCAATGCCAGGGCCCTCAGTGCCGGTAATCACCAGTCGATAGTCCATCTGGGGCGGGCCGTCCCACTTGGTGATCTCCCAGCCGAACAGGTCGGCGTAGAACTTATGGGCGCGGTCCACGTCGTCGGCATAGATATCGAAATGCACGATTCTTGGCATGTTGATTTTCACTCCATCTCACAATCACAATAGGGGCAACCACAAAGGTCGCCCCTACAGAACTGACTTATTTCCAAGGTAGGGGCAACCCTTGTGGTTGCCCTTTCTCGTTCCGGCAGTCTTACCTGATCGAGTCGCGGCCTTCGCCCTTGAGGTAGTCGGCTGTGCGCAGGGCCAGCGCCTGGATGGTCGATGTGGGGTTGATGCAGGCGCTGGTGGTGAAGATGCTGCCGTCGATGATGAACAGGTTGGGCACATCGTGGCAGCGGCCCCAGCGGTCGACCACCGAGGTGCTCGGGTCGGAGCCCATGCGGGCCGTCCCCAGCAGGTGCCAGCCGGCGTTGCGGCGCAGCCGGGAGGTCATGATCTGCTTGGCCCCCGCGGCCTCCATCACCTCTTTGGCCCGCTCGACGCCGTGGTCCAGCATTCGGTTGGTGTTTTCGCTCACCGTGTACTCGATCTTGACGGCGGGGATGCCGTTGCTGTCGGTCTCGTCGGGGTCCAGGGTTACCAGGTTATGCTCTTCGGGAAGGTCCTCGGTCATGATGGTGATGCCAACGGTGTGGCCGAAGCGTTCATCGAAGGCCTGGTGGTGTTGCTCGCCCCAAGGGACGCGCTCACCCAGCAGGCCACCGAGGGCAGTTGGCAGCGGCGAGCCGCCGAGGGCCAGGATCTGCAGGTCGTAGCCGCGTACGAATCCCCGGCTGGTGTCGGTCTCGTAGAACTCCTGGCTCAGCATGGTGCTGCCGCGAGGGAACCCGTCCTCGGTCCCCAGCCACTGGTCGAAGACGCCGACAACCACGCCGGCCGGGTGGTGCATCAGGCACTTGCCGACCAGGCCGCTGCTGTTGGCCAGGCCATCGGGGAACAGCGGCGAGGTGGAGTTGAGCAGCAGGCGCGGGGTGCCGATACCGTTGCAGGCCATCACGACCGACTTGGCCTTCTGTTCCACTAGGTTGCCGTCGGCGTTGTAGTACAGCACGCCGGTGGCCTTGCCGGAGCTATCGACCAGGATCTCGCGGACGCGGGCCCGGGTGATCAGCCGCGCGCCAAGCTCCAGCGCTTTGGGCCAGTAAGTGAGATCGGTGCTGGCCAGCGAGCGCAGGTAGCCGCCGGAGTCCGGCTCTCGACCGTCATATTCCACGGACGAGATGGCGGTGTCTGCGGCCCACCAGTGCCAGCCCAGCTTGTCGAAGCCCTTGGCCAGGACCTCGCCACCGGGCCTGATGGACAGTGGGGGGCAGGGCCGTTCGGGCTTGGGCGGGTAGGCCGGGTCGCCACGTAGCCCGGAGACGCCCATCGCCCGGTCGTTCAGGTCGAAGTAGGGCTCCAGCTCGTCGTAGGTCAGGGGCCAGTCGTCGGCTACGCCATCCAGCGTCCGCACCCGGAAATCGGAGGGATGGAAGCGCGGGTAATGCGAGCCGTAGTGCACCGTGCTGCCCCCGACCGCGTTGTACATGTACGGGGCAATGGGCGAGGCGTCGCTATTGACCGGGTAGTCCTCGGGCAGCCGGCGCACGCTGGGGTCGGGGTGGAAGTTAGTCTGCCAGTGCAGCTGGCTGTCGGGGTTTGTGGCGGGAAATGCCTCGCGGTCCAGCCAGTCGCCTTGCTCGAGGCAGAGAACATCAATGCCTGCCTCGGCGAGGCTCCAGACCAGAGCGGCGCCGGACGCGCCAGCACCGATTACCAGTACGTCGGGAATGTCCTGATTGCTCGCCATCTCGATTCTCCTAGTCACTGATACGGAGGTTCTCACCCCCACCCTAACCCTCCCCCATCAAGGGGAGGGGGAACGACTTGCAGATAATGCGTTGGGGCCCCGGCTACTCGCGCTCGAATACTGCGGCTACGCCCTGGCCGCCGCCGACGCACATGGTCTCGAGGCCGAACTGGGCGTTACGGCGCTCCATCTCGTGCAGCAGCGTGGTCAGGATGCGGGCGCCGGTGGCCGCGATGGGGTGGCCCAGCGAGATGCCGGAGCCGTTGACGTTCAGGTTGTCCTCGTGGGGCAGCTTCCACTCGCGCAGCACGGCCAGCACCTGGGCGGCGAAGGCCTCGTTGAGCTCGATCAGGTCCATGTCCTCGAGGGACAGGCCGATCTTGGACATCACCTTGTTCACCGACGGCACCGGCCCGATGCCCATGGTGGCCGGGTGGCAGCCGGTCACGGCCCAGCCGCGAAGGAAGGCCATGGGGGTCAGGCCCAGCTCTTCCAGCTTGTCCTCGGCGACCACCAGGCACACCGAGGCAGCATCGTTCTGGCTGCTGGCGTTGCCGGCGGAGACCGTGCCGTCGCGCATCACCGGGCGCAGACGGGCCAGCGTATCCATGTTGGTGTCGGCGCGCGGACCCTCGTCCTTCTCGAAGGGGACCGGGTCGCCGCGGCGTTGCGGGACGGGAACGCCCACGATTTCCTTGTCGAAGCGACCCTCTGCCTGGGCTGCCACGGCGCGCTGGTGGCTGCGCAGGGCGTACTCATCCTGCTCGGTGCGCGCGATTTCGTATTCGCGGGCCAGGTTCTCGGCCGTCTCGACCATGCCACCGGGGATGGGGCCGAACCGCTCGTCGGGGGAGATGGTGACGCGGGCGCGGGCCAGGCGGTCATGGAAAGTGACCGAGCCGTAGCGGGCGCCCCAGCGGGACTCGTTGCTGTAGAACTCAGCGCCGCTCATGCTCTCCACGCCGCCGGCTATGACCACGTCGGCGTTGTCCGTCTGGACCAACATGCTGGCGTTCAGGATGGCCTGCAGGCCAGAGGAGCAGCGGCGGTCGAGCTGGTAGCCGGGCACCTCAATGGGCAGGCCTGCCTTGAGCCCGGCGAGACGTCCAATGGCGGGGTTTTCGCCGCTAGGGTAACCGTGGCCCAGGATGACGTCATCGATCTTCGCGGGGTCGACGCCCGAGCGGTCGAGGGTTTCCTTGATGACGGTGCTGGCTAGCTCTGCTGCTGAGACGTCCCGCAGGGTGCCGCCGAAGTTTCCGACGGCGGTGCGGACGGGTGAAACAATGGCAACGCGACGCATGATTCGCTCCTGAATTTCACAAATAAAGGGTGCCGAATTTTGCGGTTATGATAACCCGCATCCGGCACCCTGTCGATTGGCGCGACGAATCGAAAATTAGCTGCTGACGCCCTTGATTAGTTGCAGGTACTTGTAGCCGGAGCCGGTGTTGAACAGGACCGTCGTCTCGTCGCGGCGCAGGAATCCCTCGTCGATGAGGCGCTTGTAGGCGACGAGGGTCGCCGCTCCTTCGGGACAGGCAATGATGCCCTCGGTGGTGGCCAACTCGTACATGGCGGATACCATTTCTGCGTCGGAGACGGCGAGGGCGGTTCCGCCAGTCTCGCGGATGGCCCGTAGCATCAGGTAGTCGGCGAATGGTCCGGGGACACGCAGTCCGTCGGCTACGGTGGCGGCGTTCTGCCAGGGCTCGGCGGTGTCCTTGCCCTCGTTGAAGGCCCGGACGATGGGCTGGCAGCCCTCGGCCTGGACGGCGATGAACGCGGGCAGGTCGCCCTCGATCCAGCCCAACTCCAGCAGTTCGAGGAAGCCCTTGTGCATTCCGATGATGCCGGTGCCTCCTCCCGCCGGGTAGATGATGGCGTCGGGCATTCGCCAGCCGAACTGCATGGCCAGTTCGAGCCCCATGGATTTCTTGCCCTCTGCGCGGTAGGGCTCCTTGAGGGTGGAGAGGTCGAACAGCCCCTGCTCCTGTGCCACGGCGACCGCGATGCGTCCGGCGTCGCCGATGAGTCCGTCGACCAGGTTCAGTTCGGAGCCCGCGACGAGGCACTCCTTCTTGTTGGAGTCGGGAGCGTCCTGGGGCATGAACACCTTGGCGGTGAGTCCGGCCCGGGCGCAGTAGGCGGCGGCCGCCCCCGCGGCGTTGCCGGCGGAAGGCATGGTGAACCCGGCGGCGCCGAGCTCGAGGCCCTTGGAAATGGCGGCGGCGATGCCCCTGGCCTTGAAGGTGCCGGTTGGGTTCAGGCCCTCTTCCTTGACGAAAAGGTTGGTCACGCCCAGCTTCTCGCCGAGGTTCTTCACCTCAATGAGCGGCGTGCCACCCTCGCCCAGGGACACGATGTTGCCGGGGTCGTCCACCGGCAGCAACTCCTCGAATCGCCACATATTGGCCGCGCGCTCCACGAGGCGGTCCCGGTCGACCTCGGCGCGGATTCGGGGCAGGTCGTAGCGGGCGTACAGCACCTTGCCGCAGCAGGGGCTGACGCCGGATAGCCGGTTTGCCGGGTACTCGGCGCCGCAGATGGTGCATTCCAGATGGGACAGGTAACTGGTCATGACGGGCATTCTCCCCGTGTCAGGTTCTTTTCCAAACTGCGACAATTTAACCACACAGCGCCCTGACATTACATAGGTGGTGGCGTTGTTGTTGCGGCCATAGGATGGGGACGCATAAAATGCGACATAAACAGTATCGGTAGAGAGAATCAACAATTGGCAACATCCCCCGAAAATTCCACCAACGGGCCTGACGCCCTCCTGCGGCGCCTCCGGGACGGCGAACTGCTGATCTCGGATGGGGCCACGGGCACGTTCCTGCAGCAGCACGGCCTGGAGCCCGGAGGGTGCCCCGAGGAGTTCAACGCCAGCCATCCTGACGTGGTGCGAGAGATGGCCCGGAGGTATTTTGACGCTGGGTCCGACCTGGTACTGACCAACTCGTTCGGCGGCACCGTGTTCATGCAGAAGAAATACGGATATGGGGAGAGAGTTGCCGAGTTCAACCGGCAGGCTGCGGAGCACGCCCGGAGCCAGGCGCCCGAGGGCCGGTTCGTCGTCGGCTCTGTCGGGCCGACGGGGGAGTTCCTGGAACCGCTGGGTCCTGTTTCCGAAACGGAGATGTACGAGGCCTTCGTGGAACAGATCAAGTCCCTGGAGGCCGCTGGCGCCGACGGTGTTGTGGTGGAGACCATGACGGCCGTGGAGGAAGCGGCCCTGGCCGTGCGCGCCGCACGAGAGAACACGGAACTGGTCGTGATGGCCACCATGGTATTCGACAAGGGACCGCGTGGCTTCTTCACCATGATGGGAATCACCCCGGAGCGTGCCGTGCATGCCATGGAGGAGGCCGGGGCGCACGTGGTTGGGTCCAACTGCGGCAACGGCATAGACAACATGGTGGACATCGCAAGACGAATGCGGTCCGAGACGGACGGATATCTGCTGATCCACTCCAACGCCGGGATACCGGCTATGCGGAACGGGCAGATCGTGTATCCCGAAACGCCGGAATACATGGCGGAGCGCTTCAGGGACCTGGCCGAATTGGGCGTGAACATCATCGGCGGGTGCTGCGGCACGGGACCGGAACACATCAGGGCGCTGGCGACAGCGGTCGGACGTTAGGGGGAGTTATGGCTGCGACCACAGGCAGGCTGCGACCGGCTGAGGTCATCGAGCGTTACGGGCAGTGCCTCGAGCTGGTTCCGCTGGACCGGCGCTTTCACGACATCAGCGTGGGGCTGTATGTTAAGGACGACGTTTGCACCATCTGGACATTCAGCCAGCGCGATGGCGTGGAGGACCGCATCCGGGAGATCCGCGACCAGATGATCGCACTGGGTGGCATGGAGGCCATCGGGGACTCCCACAACCAGGTGCGCTTCCCCTGCGGCCACCTGCACCAGCGCACGCTGCGGTTCGTGATGTCGCAGGCCGTCGGCAAAGCAGCGGATTACGCGCCTCCACAAGGCGAGTTGTCGATCCATGACTCCAAGTCGGCACTTATCATTCGGGCCGTGTTGTCGGACGGCGATCACGATGGCCGCGCGGTTTACGATGTGTCGCTCGAGGGCGAGGCACGCAACGCGGCCATGCGACTGCGCATGGTGCTGGCCGGGTTCACGCGATACGGCGAAATGGAGCAGGTGGGGGATTCGGGGGTGGCGTTCTCCTGCGGGATGGCCCACGATGCGATGATGCGGGTGCTGCTGCCTTACTCTCGCAACATTTCCAGCGTGGAGACCATGATGGCCGCCGAGGCCCTGCGCGGGCAGATGACCACTGGCACCCTGGGCTTCTCGCAGACGTAGAGATACATTGGATAAGAGATTAGCAATATCTATCGTCAATCAGGAGGTCGGCAGTCGGCTTCTAAATGACCGCAACACTAGCTTTGCAAATGTAAACGCTTCAAAGCCTCTTTGGTGGCTTAACATCAGTCCGTCTAAATTCAAATTGGAACTGCACCTGCTGTTGGCCGATGACTCAAGAGGCAGACTTACGTGGCTGAGAATTGAGGCGGATTCTATTCCGGAACCTGCCAAGGTTTTCAGGATTCGCGGAGATAATGGAGCGGTAGATCTAGGGATTTCGTGCCTCCCCGCCACTTATTTGATGGACTCTTATAGTGGAGGCATTGGGTACAATTTTTCGAAGCACTTAGTTCGAGAATTGTCTCCGTACCGGATGACCCAAAGCCATAAATAGTATGGACAGGAAAACTGACTCACCACTGCACAACTTCAAGGAGGCGCAGCCATGGCATTTGTTGAGACGATGACGCCGCGGGAACGCACTATGGCGGCGCTGAACCGTGAGCCGGTGGACCGGACGCCGGTGGCCAACCCAACCAACGTGGCGACCGTGGAACTGATGGACCTGGTGGATGCGCCTTTTCCCCAGGCCTGCCAGGAGCCGGAGTTGGCGGCACGGCTGGCTGCCACGGGATATACCGAGTTGGGATTCGACTCGATCATGCCATATTTCAGCATCATCCAGGAGTCTTCGGCGCTGGGTTGTGAGATGCAGTGGGAGGACAAGGACAACTGGCCCACCGTCAGGATGTATCGACCCATCTGGAAGACAGCGGACGACGTTCATATACCGCCCGGTATCCTGGAGCACCGCGACATGCTGGCCATCACTGGCTCCATCCGGCAGCTCAAGGCGGAGTTCGGCGACGAGGTGGCCATTATTGGCAAGACCATGGGGCCATGGACGCTGGGGTACCACGTTTTTGGCGTCGAGCCGTTCCTGCTGGGGACGGTGGACAACCCGGACGAGACCATGCGCGCCATGCACAAGCTCAAGGAGCTGTCGGTGCTATTCGGCGAGGCACAGATTGACGCTGGAGCCGACGCGCTCACCTTCCCCGACCACGCAACCGGCGATCTGGTCAGCGGCGATTACTACCGGCGCTTCCTCCAGGATATCCACGTCGAGATGGCCGAACGGCTGAAGGTGCCGCTGATCCTGCACATCTGCGGCAGGACCATCGACCGGATGCCGTACATCGCGCAGACGGGCATGGCGTCGTTCCACTTCGACTCCAAGAACGACCCGCACGAGGCCATGGCCGCGGTCGATGGCGGCATCGGGCTGGTCGGCAACATAAACAATCCGGATACACTGTACGCCAGGGGGCCGGAGCAGGTGCGGCAGGAAGTCTATCGCTGCTTGGACGCGGGAGTGCAGATGATCGCCCCGGAATGCGCCGTGCCCCTGGCCACCAAGATCGAGAACCTGATGGCCATTCCCCAGGCCGTCAAGGACTGGACCGCCGAGCACGGCAATTAGGCGACGGCCCACGGCCACGGAAACCTGGCAGCCCACAATGAAGCAGAGGTGTTACAGATGCCCGTCGTTCACGAGGGACTGGAATCTGAACTGGCATACGTAGAGAACCCGGACGAGAAACGACATATTCGCGCCCTGTGGGACGAGGCCGACCCGCGGATGCAGGAGATCTCCTACCAGCTGATAACCGGCCAGAACCTCGAGGTTGACCGGCTGACGCAAGAGGCGCTGGAGGGCGGGTTTTCGGCGAACACCATCATGGACGATGGCCTCATAGCGGGCATGGCAATCGTGGGCATCAAGTTCCGGGACAACATCATATTCGTTCCGGAGGTACTCGTGGCGGCCCGGGCTATGAAGGCGGGGATGGCCTACATCGAGCCCATTTTGTCGGCATCGGGAATAGCACCCATCGGCACCGTGGTGATAGGGACAGTCAAGGGCGACCTGCACGACATTGGCAAGAACCTGTGCATCATGATGCTGCGCGGTGCGGGGTTTGTGGTTCACGACCTCGGTGTGGATACCCAGCCCGACGAGTTCATCGACGAAGTGGTGGACAAGGAGGCCGATATCCTCGGAATGTCCGCGCTTCTGACCACCACCATGCCCAACATGGGACGCACCATTGAGGCATTCGAGGAGGCGGGGCTTCGGAGCGAGGTCCGCATCATGGTCGGAGGAGCCCCTTTGTCGCAAGAGTTTGCCGACGACATGGGCGCCGACGGCTACGGCAAAGATGCCATCGCCTGCGTCGACCTGGCCAAGGAGTTCGTCGCGCAGCCGGGCATCGAGGCCGCAGTGACGGCAGGCTGAGCGATGGCCCACGAGCACCAGCAGGTGGACCCGGAGCGTTACCGCCGAAGTGTGGAGCGCCTGACGGAGATATTTCGTGGCATCTCGGAAACCGTTAACGTGGTCTCCAGCTACCGTTGTCCCTACAAGAACGTTCAAGACCGCTGCACCGCCCAGTTCGGCTGCCGCAACCAGGACCGTTCGGTGCCGGAGGGGGAACTCTACCCCTGTACCGGCGATGACAGCCTCGACTACCGTTCGGCGTGGGAAATTCAGGATGACGTATAGCGGTCTGCATTTGACCGCAATTCCTCCCACAATTTGCGCGGGACTTTTGTTTTTGCAGTCAAGCAGCCATGCCCATTCGTTGTTCGACAGGCTCACCCTGAACGGACTCCCCCACCAACCATTCAATACCAATGAGCCCTGATGCTCTATCTCCCCCTTACCAAACTAAACTGCCAAGACTGAACGGCCAAGCCAATTTCCCAGCATTTGCTACAATGCACGCATGCCAGTAATTCTTAACGGACACGAACTGCAGTCCCACCGGGGAAAATCCCTGTTCGACTACGCAGACCACCTGCGGGTGCGAGTGCCCACGTCGTGCGGCAGGGGAGGGTCCTGCCACGAATGCATCGTGGAGGTTCGCACCGGGATGGACGGCCTGTTCCCCAACTCCCGGGACGAGTATTTCCTTTCTGGTAACTACAGGCTTGCCTGTCAGTCAATCGTTGCCGATCCCTCACAGACCATCGAGTTCGGAGTGCTGCGCCGACAGCCCCGCGTGCTCACCGAGGGCATACGTCAGGAAGTGGAGCTCGACCCATACGTTCGGCGTGATGGAGATGAGGTGATCATCGGCGATCAGCCGGTGGATACCTACCGGGGCCGGATACTGGGATTGGCGGTAGACATCGGTACCACCACGGTCGCAATGAACCTGGTCGATCTGGAATCCGGGGAGATCATCGGAACGTCGTCATTTGAAAACCCTCAGAAATTGGGGGCAGCGACGTGATGAACCGGATTTCCTACGATGTTGGGAGAAACCGGGGAGAGTTACGGCTGGCAATCATCTCGGGGATCAATTTCGAAATCGGCGAACTGATCAGGCAGGCAAATGTCCAGCGGCGCCAGATTTATGAAGTCGTATTGGTGGGCAACACCACCATGCGAGACATCGCCCTGGGCATCAACGTTCAGTCCGTGGGCGTCAAACCCTACAAGTCGACTGTTGAGCTGGAATACGAGGCAGGCGACCGAGCCGGCACTGCCGTGCGGTCCAACGGCCAGGCCGTGGGCCTGCGGATATGCCCCAGGGCCCACGTATACGGAGGTCCACTGATCGGCTGCCACGTGGGCGCTGATGTTGCCGCCGGCCTGCTGTCCATAGGGATGGACGAGCAGGACGAGCCGGTTATGCTGGTGGACATCGGCACGAACACCGAGGTGGTGATAGGCAACCGGCACCGAATGGTTGCCGCGTCCTGCCCGGCCGGGCCCGCCTTCGAGGGAGGACAGGTGACCCACGGCATGGCAGGCTACGACGGCGCTGTCGAGTCCGTGAGGATCAGGGATGGCAATGTGGAAGTCACCACCATCGGCGGCGAGGAAGTGCAGGGAATCTGCGGCTCCGGCCTCGTGGACCTGCTCCACGAGCTGCGGGCCGAGGGCCTGATGAACGAACTGGGCGCATTCGAAGATGGGGCCAGCCAGTACCTGTTCGCTCCCGACAGAGGCATGGGACTATCGCGGGCTGACATCAGCGCGCTGGCACAGGCGAAGTCGGCCAACTACTGCGGACAGTACATATCGCTGCGAAAGTACGGGCTGCCCGTGGAAGACATATCGCGGCTTTACCTCGCAGGTGGCTTTGCCAACTACCTGGACGTATCCAGGGCCATTGGAATCGGGTTCATCGCCGACTTCCCTCCGGAACGAGTGGCGCGAGCCGGCAACGCCGCGCTGGAGGGCGCCACGATGATGCTCCTGTCCCAGGAATCGCGGCTCCGGGCCGAGGCGTTGGTCCGGAATATAGAGCACATCGAACTGGAAACCACCCCCGATTTCTTTGAGATATTCGTAGAGGGGTGCATGTTCAAGCCCATGCCCCGAGACTTCATCAGCGGTAATCGGCAATAGCCGCAGCATCTACTGGGGGCCGAATGACCTGGAAAGTCCTTATCACCGATTACGTTTGGCCCAGCACTGACCCGGAGAGGGCTGTGCTCGAGGCTGGCGGCGCCGAAGTCGTCGTTGCGCCCGACGGAAACGAGGCGACGCTGGTTGGGCTGGCACGCGACGCGGACGCCATAATGACCTGCTTTGCCCATGTTACGGAGAACGTCGTCCGGGCCGCCGAGCGTTGCAAGGTCATAGGCCGCTTTGGTGTCGGAGTGGATAACATTGCCGTATCAACGGCCACCGAACTGGGAATAGCAGTTACCTACGTGCCGGACTACTGCGTCGACGAGGTGTCCGACCACGTTATGGCCCTCCTGCATGCCTGGAACCGCAAAATCGTGCTGTTCGACCGGTCGGTCAAGGAACTTGGCTGGGGTAGCCAGCCGCTGACCATGAGGATGATGCGACTTCGCGGGAGGACCATAGGCATAGTCGGGTTCGGCCGTATCGGCCAGGTCGTGGCTATTAAGGCAAGGGCATTCGGGATGAACATTCTGGCTGCGGATCCTTTTGTCGACCCCTCAACGGTGGAGTCATTCGGCGGAACGCTGGTGCCGCTGCCCGAGCTGCTCCGGGAGTCTGACTTCGTTACATTGCATACCCCTCTCTCCAATGAGACCCGAAACTTGATTGGGACCGAGGAGCTGGCGCTGATGAAACGGGAAGCATTCCTGATCAATGCTGCCCGCGGACCGCTGATCGACGAGGATGCGCTCCACAAGGCCCTGGTCAATGGCGTGATTGCAGGCG
The DNA here is from genome assembly GCA_963664175.2 of Dehalococcoidia bacterium. Taxonomy (GTDB): domain Bacteria; phylum Chloroflexota; class Dehalococcoidia; order Lucifugimonadales; family UBA3495; genus VXOI01. The sequence continues at coordinate 4,836 of CAXXOI010000036.1, read as the reverse complement.
CGGGCCTTGACGTGATGGTTGATAATGTGCCCTCCAATGGCCATCCTCTTCTTGCCCTGGAGAACATCATCATCACCCCTCATGTTGCCTTTTTCTCCCAGGAGTCGACGCTGGAGCTGGAGGAAAGGGCGGCTTCCGAAGTAGTTAAAGTTATGCAGGGTGAAATGCCCGACAATCTAGTCAATCCGACCGTGTTGCAACACCCAAACCCCCGGCATGAACTGAAAGTGTAATTGCGCTCCCGTTACATTTGTTGCAATATTATTACAAAATGGAAACCGGCGGAGATTGGAATTGAAATGCCGTAAATTTGCCTTATAATCTGGGTATGCGAATCTGCTGCAATCTACTATGTGTCCGTTTTCAGCAAGTTTCACATTCGATGAAGAGAGCAGTTCATGCCCAGAAATAATTTCAGAGACGCAATTCTGCAGGCAATAACTTACGTGAATTCCCTTCCCTCGCTGGATGAATTGAGTGAGAGCGCCATAAAGCAAGGTATTGTGCTTCGGGTGCTCAGTGCTGCCGGATGGGATACTTTCGATCTGGGGGAGGTCCACCCCGAATACCGAAGTGGTAATTCGAAAATCGATTTCGCGTTAATGTCGTCAGGTTCTCCACGCAGCAGAAACGCGGCAACTCCGGCGGTCTTTGTTGAGGTAAAGCTGCCTGGCGAAAGCCTTGATAGCGACAGGATGGAACGTCAGGCGATTAATCACTGTGTCAGAAGCAATGTGCCCCTTGGCGTTTTGACCAATGGACTCGAGTGGTTGCTCCTTTCCTGTCCGGCAGAAGTGGAACGGAGGGAGAACCGTTTTTGTGAAATAGACCTTTCGGGGAATCCGGAAAATGCTGCTGATGAACTGAGTCGCTATCTGGCCAAGGACCGGGTTATCAGCGGCCAGGCCGCCCGCTCTGCCGAAAGAGCACTGCAGGAGCGCAACCAGAACGTGGTAGTGCGCCGTGCAATCCTGGAAGGCTGGCGCCAAGTGGTACAGGGACTGGATGAAGGGCTGGTCGAATTGGTGGCCACAGCCTCGGAACAAAGGGCGGGAGAGCGTCCTGAAAACCGCTTCGTCCGCCGGGTGCTGATGGAGCATCGATCGGAATTGCTGCCCGCTCAGGAGGACGAATTCGTTGGCCGAGGAGCCAGCGGAGGCTCGCGGCGCCGGCCAGCGTCATTTACTTTTGAATCGGAGTCTCAGACCACGTCCTCCTGGCCGGACCTGCTGATCGGGGTGTGCGAGTTGATGCGACAGCGCCACCCCGATGACTTTGAGAGGATATTGAGCATAAGGGGCAGGTCTCTTCCATACTTCTCCCGTAGTGAGGATGATGTTCATCATCCTCGGCAGATTGGGGATTCCGGAATCTATGCATCCTGCCAGGGCGCGGGTGTCCTGATCGAGGGACGAGCCAAGCGGGTTGTGGAACTCTTTGGTTACTCCTCCGGATCCCTGACAATACAAACCCGATAGGGGTCTAGACCCAGTCACGTAAGTCCCCCGATCCTGTCACAGCCCTGATTCAAGAGGCTGTAGCTTGTCGCACCGGTTTGTAACCGATAGAATGGAAATGGCCTCTCTTTGTGGGGGTGTAGCTCAGTGGGAGAGCACCTGCTTTGCAAGCAGGGGGTCAGGGGTTCGACCCCCCTCACCTCCACCACCATGTCCAATACTGCGAACTCCGCCATTCAAGGCGATTTCGGCGGCGTCCGCTCCCCCTATGGGACTGTCCTCCGGCGTGGGGATCGTGTAGACGATCGTCGCTCCGCCGGGCCTGACCAGCACCTCCTTGACGAATGACCGCACGAAGGCTTTGGTCTCGGTGAGTTCGCTGGTCTTTCAGGAACTCGCTCATTTCGCTGGCAAAGGCGGCGATGACGTCGGGCGCTGTCCAGCAACTCCCGCCTCTGGGACAGGACGGCCCGGGCTTCCTCGGCGGCGGCTTCCAGTTGTTCCCGCCGGTGGCGGTTGCTCCAGGATGCGTTCCGAGGCGTCGGCCATGTCCAGGTCGGTGCTCTCCACGAAGTGCCAGATGCGGTCCAGCTTCCGCTTCACCTCCTCCAGTTCGGCTCGATGGTCTCCAGGTTCTGCCGCTGTTCCCGGGCCAGCCCGTCCATCTCCTCGTCCACCAGTTTCACCAGGTCTCGGACGTTGGACTCGGTGAGGATGTTGTCCCGGAGGTTGGAGACGATGATCTCCTCGAAGTTCTTGGCGTTGAGCCTGGGGGTATCGCAGGTCCCGCTGCCCTGCTTGAGCAGGGACTGGCAGACGTAGTAGGTGTACTTGCCGCTCTTGGCTTCGGCGGCGGTGAGGGCCTTGCCGCAGGTCTCGCACTTGGCCAGGCCGCTGAGCAGGTAGGGGCTGGCGGCGCGGCGGGGGGTGGGTGACCCTGGGTGCCCGTGCCTCCATCAGCCTTCTGGCCCGGTCGAACTCGTCGGTTGACACGATGGCGGGAAAGGCATCCTCCACCCGCACCGGCTCCTGGCCGTCCCGGGCCTTCTGACCCCAGACTAGGGTGCCGGTGTAGGCTTCGTTGGTGAGCAGCTTGTGGACGGTGGTCTTGCGCCACTGCTTTGCCCTTGGGGGAGGGGATGCCCTCGGAGTTAAAGGTCTTGAGGATGTCCAGGGAGGTCCGGCCCTGGAGGGTGAGGTCGAAGATGCGGCGGACCACGGCGTCGTGGGGCGGGTTGAGTTCCAGCCTGGGGCGCTTCTTGGCCCCGTCCTGGACGTAGACCCGCTGGTAGCCGTAGGGGGCGCTGGCATTCATCCAGAAGCCCCCGGGAGGCGGCCTCGCGCATTCCCCCGCGTCACTTCTTGCGCAAGATTTTCGCTATAAAATTCGTCCACGGACTCGATGATGGCCTCCATGAGCTTGCCGGTGGGAGTGTCGTCGGCGTGCTCGGTGATGGAGACCACACGAATGCCTTTTGCGCCTGAGCATGGACTTGAAGGCGACGGCGTGCTCCCGCTTGCGGGTGAACCTCGAAAACTTCCAGACCAAGATTTCCTGGAAGGGAGAGTCGGGCTTGCTGGCCTCGTCCAGCATCTTGCGGAACTGAGGCCTGTCTGCGATCCGCGCCGCTCTCGGCCTCGTCCACGTACTCGCGGACCACCAGGTAGCCGTTCTTCTCGGCGTAGTCCCTGAGCGCCCGGAGTTGGGCGGCCACGGAGAGGTCCACGTCCTGGCGGTCGCTGGACACCCGGGCGTACAAACGCCACGGGGGCCAGGTCGGTGTTCTTACTCATCGCTGTGTCCTCCTTGATCATCTTCCGGTTCGATCATCTTCCGGTTCAGTCCGGCGGGAGCGCAGCCGTTCCAGGGGCGTTGCTCACGGCGCAGTTCCCTCTCTTCCATGTACAGCCGGAGGGCTTCGCGCACCAGCTCGCTCATGTCGCGGCCCTCTTCAGCCTTCACCCGCTGCACTTGGTCGAACATCTCCGGGGGCAGGGAGAAGGTGATGGTCCTGGATTTCCGGCGTGGTGGCATGGTCTCTCTTTTTTGCCTGCTGTTATAATAGTTTGTCTTACTATTATTATCGGCTGTCCGGCCCAGCCCGTCAAGGCGCGGCGGTCACCGCCCTGGGTGGTTCCGGCGATAAGACTGCGAAGCCTGCCGGTCCAACTGCCGCTCCAAAACCCTGCGATCCTCCCAGGGCACCGCCACGACGATCACCTTGGCCAGGGTGTCCCTTCCAGTGAACGGGCGTGGCTATGGCGGCGATGCCGTCTCCCTCGTCATACTCCGGCCCGCCGCTGTGGGCCGCTTCCTCGGCCAATGACCCGGCGGGGATGGGCCGGCGCTGGTTGGGCATCCCGCCCCCGCCAGCCGCCCAGCAGCCGGGACCGGCGGGGCCTGAACCCCGCCGTCCGTTTCACCACCTTGGCCCACAGCACCGGCGGCTCCGTCCAGACCGCCGGGTCGCCCTGTTCCTGCCGCTCGTACAGGACCACCATCAGGGGTTGGTCCCGCAGCACCTCGGCCAACCGCAGGGACACCGAGGCGTAGGCGCAGCCGAAGACATCGTGCAGTGCCGCAACGTCCAGCCCGCTGGCCTGGGCGTAGGGGATGAAGATGTCCGGCTGCATCAGCGCCGCCGCCGCAAAGCGGTCGGCCTGGGGACACACGCTTCGGTCCAACGGGCCGCTGGAATCGGCTTCGGACAGGTTCTCCACGATGATCTCGTACAGCTCGTGGAGCACGGTCTGGGCCTTGGCGCCCTCCCACAGGTCCTCCCGATGGTAGATGTGGTACTCGCCCCCGGGCTGTCCGACGTGGGCGCCCTTCACCCCTCCATCTGTTCCTCCCGCACGGTGCCGAACTCGGCCCGCTCTGCCAGGGCGGTCAACTCCCCCAGGGAGGGACGGGCCGACAGCCCGAAGTGGTCTACGAACCTGGCGGCCATTGCCTCCGGGTCAAGGAGTTTGCCGGATGTGTGCTCGTCCAGCAGGTGGCGGCAGAAGCCGCTCAGGGTCTTCGTCATCATTCCAGCAGCCTCTTGCCGGTGAACTTCTCGTACATCTCCACGATGAACCGCTTGGCGCTCAGGGTCAGGGGGGCCGTCGGGTCGGGTGCCCACGCGGAAGGCCGGGTCGTCCAGCACGAAGCGGTAGGCCCTTTCCACGTCCTGGGCCTCGTCGCCGTAGGGGTCGGGCTGCGGCCCGTGGCCGGCCCGATGGAGCAACCGCTGGACGTCCACTCGGTAAAGTTCGGCCAGCTTGCGGACCACGTTGGCGCCGGGCTGTTTATCCCCCCTCTCGATCTGGGACAGGTAGGAACTGGACACCCCGGTGCGCCGGGTCACCTCACGCAGGCTGACCCGGCCCCGCAGCC
>CAXXOI010000035.1:0-22203 GCA_963664175.2 Dehalococcoidia bacterium | reverse complement strand
ACATTCCCCCACCACGATCTTGATGTGCTGGCGGTCCCGCAGCAGTACCGGCGAGTCGGTCGATCCCGAGTCGGTGGCCAGGTCGACAAAAGTGTTCATGGCCCCACGGGCCATGCCCAGAGTGTTGGCCGCCGATAACGTCCAGCCAAAGACGATGGCCGATTGAGGCGGGGTGTACAACGCGCCCTCGTAGTGGGCGGATCCCCCCGGGTGTAGGTGTGATCCAAGGGGACAAACACCTCGTGGTATTCGGCGTCGTGGCTGGCGGTGCCCCTCATTCCCATGGTGGTCCAGGTATTCAGGACCTTGCCCTGGTCAACACGGACCACCACCGTGCGCATCACCTGGCTGCCATCGTCGTTGAGCACCGGTCCGTTGTCGTCAACCACCCGGCAGGCGACGAAAAGCGCGATGGAGTGGTCGATGCCGCTCAGGAAATTCCACCGGCCGGAGACAACGTAGCCTCCATCGGTCAGCCTGGCGGTGCCGCCTGCCCTGGCAGAACCCGAACCCAGAACTTCGGGCGGATCGCCGAATATCTCCCTGGCCGTCTTCGGCGACAGCCTCGCTACCGCCGAGGACACGGCGGCTCCGTTGAAGACACACCAACCGGCCGAACCGTCGGCCTGTGCTATCTCCTCAACTACGTGGAATGCCGTAACGGGGTCCGTCTCGGGTCCTCCCAGTTCCTTTGGCACGTACAGCCCGAACAGGCCCTCGTTTGCCATCTCCATGGCGAGTTCGTGCGGGAGTTGGCATTCCAGGTCAATACGGTCCCGGTTCGCCGCAATCTCCGGGGCAAACCTTTTTGCGGCTTCGACCAGATCACTGGGCAGGGTAGCGGTCATAGGGCGTTTCGCTCCAGACAATATGTCCGCATTATAGCCAAGTTGGTCGGCTGGCCCAACCGCCGGACCTTGTGGGGCTAATTCATTCCACGAATACACCGATCGCAGCTGGTTTCCTGCGCTGTACGGGACGTTGATGGCTACCTTTCCGCTCTGGTTTTGTCCAATAAAACGGGTTCCACCTCAGTTCCCGCTGGCCCTATGAACGGCGGACAGTAGAGTCGTGGCGACCCACCCTGTTTTCGGGCTACTGTCGCGAACTTGCAGCGGAGTGGGGGCAAACCTATAATTTAATGTATCGTCCCCGCGCGGAGAGGTGCCGGAGTGGACGAACGGGCGCGACTGGAAATCGCGTAGGGGCGCAAGCTTCTCGCGGGTTCGAATCCCGCCCTCTCCGCCATAGCATTCCCCCAGACCATCCCAATTTGTATCATTAATAGTTAATTCGTATTGCTGTTAGTGATACTCTCTCGTCGAGTCATCTCACCACTCCCCTAAGAATGCCACTACGTCCCACTCGGCATGTGGAAAAAAGGGAAGCTTAACTCCCTCTCGATAAAGAATCTCAGCAAGCCCGGGTGCTGCGGCGACGTCGACGGCCTCTATCTTCATGTCGCTCCCTCCGGGACCAAATCCTGGGTACAGCGAATCGTTATCGACGATTAGCATCGGGACATCCTCACGGGGTCCTGAGTTGCTGTGAGCTTAGCCCCCGCGCCACTCTGTCGGCTACCGACAACGCCGCCGCGTCGAAGGGCCGGGACCCCCTGGCCGAGAAAGGCCTCCAAAGGACGCCCCTCGCAACCCAACCCCCTCCGTTCCCACCTTTGCCGAAGCAGCCGCCCGCGTAATTGAGTTGCGCCGCCCCACCTGGAGCAACCCGAAACACGCCGCCCAGTGGAGCTCGACCCTCAGGACCTATGCCTTCCCATTTTGGGGGGAGAAGGCTGTCGACGAGATTGCCCTGTCCGATGCGCAGCGGTGCTCGAACCCATCTGGACTGCCAAGCCAGAGACCGCCAACAGAATCAGGTAACGGATGGAGACGGTCATCGACTGGGCCGCGGCCATTGGCTACCGTCCAGCGTAGAATCCTGCAGGCAAGCATCTCCTGAAGGCGTTGCCGAACGTCAAGCGGCTCCGGGAGCACCACAAGGCACTGCATTACCGGGACGTGCCCACGGCACTCCGCAAGGTCGGGCTGAGCAATGCCCGGCCACTTATAAGGCTGGCCTTCAGGCTCCTGGTATTGACCGCCGCCCGGCCTGGTGAGGTCCGAAACGCCGAATGGGCGGAGATTGTTTGGGACGACCGCCTGTGGGTCATCCCGCCGGAGCGCATGAAGGCAGCGCGTGAGCACCGGGGACCGTTGTCTGAACAGTCGTTGGCCGTGATAAGGGACGCCTGGCTCCTGTCGGGAGAGGGACAGTACATCTTCCCCGGCCCGCGCTCCGGCGCCCCGATTTCCGACATGGGACTGACGCAGCTGCTACGGCGGGAGAACATCGACGCAGTGCCGCACGGGTTTCGCAGCTCGTTCAGGAAGGAGCAGCCGGGTTATGGTTGGGCCGTGTGCGAGTCCGCGTTGACGCACAGTGTCGGGTCAGGGGTCGAGCAGGCTTACATGCGGAGTGATTTGCTCGACCAGAGGCGGGGGCTGATGCAGGCGTGGGCGGACTACTGCGCGGGCGGGTGATGGCCGTCGGAGACCCGGGCAAAGAAAAGAGGCGGGATCATTCCCACCCCTTTTTGGTTTCGCTGACAATTGCCTGTAGACGGTGGTCCAGAGGCGGTGCTAGCTTGGTACGCAGGGAAATCAGGTGTTGGGAGGATGTCAATGTCCATTGGAGTCTCAAAGGAACTCAAGGAGGATTGCAAAACCCTTATTCGTGATGGGCTAAGGCATGAGGGACTGATTCGAGAACCCGTTAGAGCGGATTTGCAATGGTCGAATCCGCAAAGGACCGCTCTCGGCTTTCTGACTTACAAAGGGGCGGTCGAGGAAATTGAAACCTGATACTACCGCATTACAGCGGTTGGCCGTGAGTACGCAGATGAGTTGTTTGCACCTCGGTGGTACTGGTTCAGGCGCAACTGGTTCCCTGCAACGGTGGCGGCGATTGCCTCAGTGTCATCAATCGGCGGAATTGTCGTCAACGTGGTGTTTCGAGCCACCGGCTAGGACGCTCTTCCAAGTGGGCTCCACAGCGACAAGTAAGGGATTGAACGGGTCATGTCTATGGAAAAGTGGGTCGCCCTATTGGGCGGAAGTGCCGGATTTCTCTCTCTCTTTCTGACACTGATTTTTTGGTTGTTTCCATCTAAGGTTGGGGCTGGCGACCGCTTCGTGGATTGGCTGTGCACCTACGGTCCTCTGTGGCCCTTCGCCCGTGTGAGACGTGCCCGGGCGCTGGGACGGCTGATCGAGCCCAGAACCCACGAAAATTTTGCTCAAATTAAAGAACGTGCGGATTCAGCCTGGGTGTTGTTGGCCCTTCTGGAACCTGTGAGACAGAGGCATCACAAGTGGTTTATACAGGGGTACAGGGGTGCAGATGGTGTGATTTATCCATACAAGCACCGGTTCGTTGAGTTCAAGATAGCGTGGTGCCTGTTCTGGGGAGGGGAATCCTACGGCAAATTCCAAAGCAGGCTCAGAGAATTGAGCCAAACTCACAGGTAAGAGAAACCAGAGTTCAGCAATGGGAGGCTGTCAGTGGTCAAGGGAGTCTCGAAGGAATTCGAAAGGGAGATCCGCAAGACACTCGAATTGTTCATCGAAGGAAATCCGGGTTACCGGTTCCACGCCTCGGGAAATGAACCTGGACTGACGAAGGATGCCCTTGCTTATTTGGCGGACACTAATGTGCTCAAGGGTGCGATGGGTGAATTTCGACTGACTGCCGAGGGTCGCGATTATTGGGAGAAACTGAACGCTCCCCGCTGGTACTGGTTCAGGCGCAACTGGTTCGCAGCGTCGGTGGCAGGGGCGACCATCCTCGCCGCGTCAGTGTCAGCGGCGGCCAACATCGCTAATCTAGTGCAGTGAAACCCCCTTCCAGTATTTTCGCGGACGCCTACAGACTTGTACGGGCCAGTGATTGTTTTGCCAAGAATGGAGGTCAAGAATGGAGGTTAGGATAGTGGTCAGTTTTTCGAGGAAAGTGAGAACTTTGTCAAACAAGCTGGAATGATGCTCCCGCCCAATCACTTCGGAGAAGTTTGGTCGCACAAGGAATCAACCGAAATTTGGGCTTGGCAGTTGACTTTGCTTGAGGAAGACAAGAACACGCGGATCGCATCAGGAGTGGCGGGGACCTATTTGGAGGCAATGCAAAGCCTCAGTAGTGTGGCGTCCCTGTGGCTCACCGCCGGTTACACCGTTGGCGACGTGAGGTCCCGAAACCTCAGGGAAAGATTCGCAGAAGAGGAACCCCGCCGGCCCATCGGCTTTCCCACAGTGCGGTAGAGGGCCTCACTTCGTGGGTTTCTATCGCCTATGCTGGACAGGGCCAAATTCCGCCCGGGACCCGGCAAATAACCGTTTCCCGCCCCCCGGCCACCCTGGAGACCGGCCCTTGTCACAAACCTGAGAAAATCCCCTGGAGAGGCACCCCTCTCCCGGCCGATTTTCCCTAGAGCATCATTTCGACCCTACGCTCTTCCACCATGAGCCGCCAAGGCCCCGGCACCAGTCCGCCACATAGAACCCACACCGCAGCTCAGGCCACCGGTGCTGGTAGAGGAACAGGAACGCCCTGCTGGACCCCCTGCCCGGCAGGTAGAGCATCATCATCGCCCCTGCCCCGCCTCAGAACCCTACAGGAGCGCCCGCGCCGAACCCACGGTGACGCCTGCTACCTCTCCGACACCACAGACCGCTAATTCACCTCCTCCGACTTGGATATTCCGAGTGGACATATCGGAGGAACACCAGACCAGTCTACGCGACGAAATGGAGGCCGTCCGTACTGGGTTCTCAGATCAACACGGCGTCGAGGCCATGGGCTTCACGGTACTGGTGGGCACCCCTGCCGAAGCGTTCGCTCCGAATTTCCGGGATGTCACCGGCCATAACTTGTCGGAATTCAATGTCCCGGCGGGATACTCCGGCCCGCATAGCCAGGCTCCTGGGCCATTTGTTGCGACCGCCGATGGCAGCAGCCCTGTCATTGTACTCACACAAGGGAGTGTCCCTTTCGGTAAACTCAAGGATTCTATTGCCCATGAGTATTTACACGTTTTACAGAGCCAACTACTTTCATCGAGATATCAGACATTAGAAGTTGAACCCTGCTGGCTCGTGGAAGGCATGGCGATGTACGCTGACCATGCGTACAGCCAATCAAGGCCGGACCGACGGCCTTTCCTTGGCGACAGGTACACTCCCTAAGATGATCTGGCGAATGCGATAAGTCTGGAAGGGATCATAACTCCGAAGTACTTGGAGAACATAGCAACCGAGTCTACCTTCAGAGACGGCTATACCCTGCATCCCATCTATGAGAACTCCAAAGATTCATTGCGCTAATGCGCCGCCCAAGTCAGTCACGCCGAGCCATACGACAACGCCCAGTCCCTGCTACACTGGCCGGGCAGACTTCCTTCTAGACCACGCAAGGATACCAACCCATGCAGCAGCCATTGGAAGAGAGGGTAGCCTCCCTCGAGACCGCCGCCGACCGGCACGAACAGACCCTCGCCCGCCTGGACTCCATCATCGAGAACCACGACCAACTCCTGGATCGCCTGCTGGTCAACCAGGAAACCCTGCAGGCCAACCAAGAAACCCTGCAGGCCAACCAAGAAACCCTGCAGGCCAACCAAGAGGCAATCGTCGGCCTGTTAGAGGAACTGACTCGCGATGCGGCCACCACTCGCCGCCTCTGGCTCCGCCTGGCCCAGCGCTACGGTTGGCTGGACGACGAGCAGAACGGCACACAGCCAGACTCGCCCACATAACCGTCAAGGGCCGCGACGGTCATAGCACGGTTAGGAAATTTGCGAACAATAACGGATTCTGCACAACGAATCGGGATTAGGAAACATTCGTTGTGCAAAACCCCATCCCCACACCAATGTTGTCCATGCTATCTATTTTTCTCATCCGGTGGCCGCGAGAAGGTGGGGTGGTAAAATCCTCGGGTATCCGAAAGAGTAGCACGACGGGAGGTGAGCAATGCCAGTGATGAGCGGAGCACAGGCTCTGGTGCGTTCCCTGGCCAGGCACGGCGTCGAGGTGGTGTTCGGGCTTCCCGGTGTACAGATTATGGACGCATTCGATGCCCTTTACGATGAGCCCGGCATCCGCATGGTCCTGACCCGGCACGAGCAGGCGACCACCTACATGGCCGATGGCTACGCCCGGACCACCGGCAAGCCAGGTGTGGCGCTGGTGGTGCCCGGCCCTGGGGCCCTCAACGCTACGGCGGGACTCGGCACTGCCTATGCCACATCATCCCCGGTTCTGCTGGTGTCGGGACAGATCGAGAGCTATAACCTCGGCCAGAACCGGGGCGCGCTCCACGAAATCGGTGAGCAGCTGGATGTCTTCAAACACCTGACCAAGTGGTGCGGACGCTCAGACAAGGTGAATGAAATCCCGGGAATGGTTCAGAACGCTTTCCGCGAGATGTCCTCCGGCCGGCCCAGGCCGGTGGAGATAGAGATTCCCTGGGACGTCCTCCCAATGACTGATGAAACCGAACTCCCGGAACCCGAGGGTCCAGGCAGGCAGCAGCCCGAGCCCGACCTGATCAGAGAGGCAGCCCAGCTGCTTGCAGGGGCCAGCCGCCCCCTGATCTGGGCAGGCGGGGGCACTAGAGACGCCGCCGTCTCTACCGAGCTTATGGATCTGGCCGAGGCCCTGAACGCCCCGGTAATAACCACGCCGGAAGGTAAGGGCGCAATCCCTGAAAACAGTCCGCTATCCCTGGGCAGTTTCTACTACGCCCACGGGCCCGGCCATATCGCCCTCCCGCAGGCTGACGTCATCCTGGCTGTCGGCAGTCGGATGATGTTCACGCCTAACGTGCCCTGGGGAATCCAGCCCCACCAGAAGGTTGTCCAGATCGACGCCGACCCCGAGGAACTTGGCCGCAATATCCCCGCCGCAGTGGGAATCGCCGCCGATGCCCGCCTGGGGGTACAGGCGTTGCTAGCGGAATTGGGAGGCAGGACACGGGCCAGCCAGTGGACCGAGATCGAGACCACGGCCATTCGCCAACAGGCCGATCGGGAAATCCGGGAGATGGCTCCTCTCCAGGTGGAGATCATCGAGACAATACGCCACGAACTGGACGACGACGCAATCATGGTCGCGGGGACCACCGACATCGGTTACTGGAGTCATCTGGCCTACCCGGTGCTGGCCCCGCGTTCCTACCTCACCTCTTCCTACTTCGCCACCCTGGGGTATGCGTTCCCCACGGCCCTGGGAGCCAAAGTCGGCAACCCAGGCAGGCAGGTGGTTGCCACAACGGGGGATGGCGGGTTCGGGTACGCCTCCAGTGAACTGGCCACCGCTGTCCAGGAAGGTATAAATGTGGTGACCCTGGTGTTCAATAACGAGATGCTGGGGGCTTCGCACAACGACCAGCAACAGCGCTACGGCGGCAGGGTCATCGGCACGCGGCTCCACAACCCTGACTTCGCCCAGCTGGCCGAGGTATACGGTGCTGTGGGTGTCAGGTTGGACAGCCATGAGGGCCTGGGAGACGCTCTCCGTGATGCCCTGAGAGCCAATCGCCCAGTTGTCATCGAGGTGCCCATTCCAAACCTCGCGCCACCTTTCCAGATAGCGCCCCGCTGATTGGAGAATATGGGGAGTTAGAACCCGGCACTGACTACTTGGTACTGCAGCCGCCTCCGGACAATGCCGAGGACAGCTGGCCCGCCGCGGTAACAAGACCTGTCAAGTGCCATGCCGGGCTCGCCATGGTCCTGAACAACATCGGATCACGATTCATCCCACGGGTTTTCGCTAGCGCCCGTGCTCCTCACTGGCGGGTATAGACCATTACTGCTGTCGTAGGCGGCGCCGAAAAAACTGGGTTTGCCCCGCGCTCACGTGGATGGGCCGAGCTTGGCGGGGGCAACTAGACATTCCAGATCATTCGGCCGCCCATTTGACCAGTCGTTTCCCTCCAGTCACGCCGACCATCAAGAGGTTACAATACCCCCTCCTGTACCCAGATCCGGGTCGGGAGGTATGGGGAGCCTCCACGATAGGAAACGGCTCAAGTCCACAATGAAAGGAGTTGATCGTGGCCAGTGACATGAACGGAACCCCGGGTCCAATATTCGATCCCGAACGTTTGGCTGGGGCGATGGAGGCCCGCGGCATAGACGGTCTGGTGATTACCACGCCCCTGAATGTGACCTACCTTTCAGGGCACAACCCCACGGCGCCCAAAGCCGACGAGCCACCGGGCGTCGCTGTGGTTATCTCACGGCACGACCTGCAACACCCCATCTTGATTGGGCCTGACGTATTTGTGTCGCCTTTCCTGTATGAGCCCATCTGGATCGAGGACATCCGCGCCCACCGAAGCGTTCTCCTTCCGGTGGGCGCATCCACCGACCGGTCCGAATTTTTTCGGTTTATGCCGGCATCTCGGCAGGACTCCGGCTGGGTAAGGAACGCCGGTGACCGGTTTGCTGGCAGCTTCACCGAGGCGATCCGTGATGCTTTTAAGGACCTGGGCCTCACCCACGGACGCATTGGCTACGATGACCTGAGAGTGGGCGCCAAGGTGTCCGGCTCCCTGGCGGACGTTTTCGACGCATTCGACTTGATGATGTTCGTTCGGGAAAGGAAGAGCGTCCAGGAAGTCGAATGGCTGCGCGAAGCCACCCGGGTGAACCAGGTTGCCATAGAACGGACGGTACAGTCATGGAGTCGAGGTAAGCAGTGGAAGGAGTTGGTGGATACCTATCACGCGGAGGTCACCGCGCTCGGCGGATGGGTCTGTGATCCAGGCGGAGTCTTTTTCGCCAACCCTCTGGACGGCGACCCTGCCGTACGACTGCGTGTAGGCTCCGAGGACTTCGTGGTCCAGCCGGGGACCAACATCATGTTCGACTGCCATGGGACCAAGAACCAGTATTGCTGGGACGGCGGCAAGACCTGGGTAGTGGAGGACTACGGCTCGGACACGGCCCGCCTCATCGGCCGGGCTACTGCCGAAGCGATGAACGAGATCCACGATGCAATGCGCCCCGGAGCCAGGATCGCCGACCTGCAGGAAAGGAGTCGGCGTACGTTTCAAGGGCTGGGAGTTCCGCAACACGACTCCGTGCTCACCTACTTCCACGGCGTGGGACTGAGCCATGCGGATGTGCTGGCTTTGGTGGAGGACGGCTCCGACCCCAACTGGATGTTGGAAGAGGGCATGGTGATAGCTGCTCACCTCCTGTGCCCGGGCGATGAGAAAGAGCGCGGCTGGATTGAGGAAGTGTTCGTTGTCAAGGAGGAAGGATCGGAGCCCTTGTTCACCTGGGGCAACGACCCGTTGACCAACGACTGACGAAGGGATCCGTCCTCAGTACCCGGGCTGCGCTGACCGAGCGGCTACTTGGCCAGACAGCCCTGCAATCAAGGGCCGAGGCATTCCTGCGAAATCTCACGCTCATTTCACGGTGTTTGTTCACCGCTGTTTGTTCCATGGTAGTAAATTTCGGGTCGAGGATCACCGTTACAGAGACCCCGTCGCGGCCGGCCTCGACTCGAACGCCGAAGGCACCAAAAAGCTCCCCCTTGGCATCGAAATCTAGGGCCGGACTGACAGAGCGCAAGCCGCGATTGTAATACTAAGAATCCTCTGGACAAGGCGGTTTTGGTCTTAGCTGTATACGGCGGAGTTGCGGAGGGGGAAAACTGCAGTCTGATGCTTGCCAGCCGGCACCCGGCCCCCTTGGGTTTCCTCCCAGACTGGGTTGCTGGAGGCTTGATGGGCCTCGAGACTGGCGTTGTCCCGCAGCAATTGCGTACTACGCCGCCAGTTTGCCCTCCGCCGTTAGCAGATTACCCAGCCCGAACAGAAGGGCCAGTCGTTCCGCGTTCTTAGCCGGCCCCCGGTAGCGTACCTTGCCTTAGCCGAACGATCGCTTCAGCCTCAGGAAAGGATTCTCCACCTTGGCCCTTACCGACGCTTTTTCATTCTCCCCCAGCGCCTCCTCGCTCCCAGGCTCCAGCCTCCTCCGCCTCCCCGGACGCATGGCCACCCGCCATTCCAGATCCAGCCCCAGGTTCTCCTCCCGCTGATTGACCCCCTGATAACCAGCGTCGCCCCACACCACCCGCTCGCCCCCGTGCAGCAGTTTGTGGGCCTCGGTGATGTCGTGGGCGTTGGCCGCCGTGGCCGTCATGCTGTCGACTATGCCCGTATCGGCGTCCACCCAAACGTACACCTTCATCCCGAAACGCCAATGGCTCCCCTTCTTCTCTTCGTCTGATGCATCTCCGGGTCGCGCTCCCCGGCACGGTTCTTGGTGGAGGACGGCGCCTCGATGATCGTTGCGTCTACGATGGTTCCCTTCCTGAGCCTCAGCCCCTGGGACTCCAGGTGGACGTTGACCTTTCGACCCCGACGAAAGGGAAGTTGAGAATTTCAGACTGCCCGACGACGGCGAGTCGCTGGATGTAGATGCAAACAGCGGCGAAGATTTCAACGGGTCCCCCCACTATTCTCAATGTACCCAGGGCCGAGGTTGGTCGTGAGTTGCGAGGCGAGGGAAGGCCGAAGCTTTCGCTGAGACAGGAGCCTGGCCACCGCCGAAAAGGAATTCAGCATAGCCATGCGTGACAGCAGTATGGGATACCTTATCAAGAGCTGCGATCACGTAGACGGTGCACAAAACCTCAGCTTCAGCATCAAGATCGCCGAAGAATACGTACTACCTAATGTTCAAGCGTTTGGGAATGTCGTCCTGTACAAGAATGGTGAAAAGGTATTTGAATCAGGCCGTACCAGAAGCCTGCTAACAAAAGAAGCGAAGCTCTGTCCGTGCCTGTCAGTGAGCTGGATAGCAACGGACTATACACCTACGACTGCATCCTGCTCTACGAGAATTCAAGCAAAACCTTATCTGAGAAGAAGGATCTTATTGGGGCATGCCAGGTTTTGGGGACAGTAACGCACTCGCAGAAAGTGGCGGTTGTGTGCTTGGCATTATTGCTTGCGCGAGAGGAAATCTCTGAAGGGTCAACAACGCGATTTCTTTATTCATTTGCGCTGAAAAGCGGAAGCATTTGCGTTGGAACTCAACGCGATTGCGAGTCTGGCACCACAGGCTCGAATCCTCTTCCGCCTCCAGATCTACTGATCGCGGGCGCTCCCCCTCCCTCCCTGTGTTTCCAGAACTCGGGGAATTGACAGAACCGCTCTCCCAGACCGGCCGGTGGTCCAGCGGCTGCGACTCGGAGGTCTCAGAGCGGGACCATGCCCGCTTTTACAGTTTCACCCTGGCTGGCGAGTCGGAGGTGACCATCACACTGGAATCCGATGACGCCGACACCTATCTGTACCTGCGCTCAGGGCTCTCACAGTCCGGTGCCCATCTGCACGAAAACGACGACCATAATGGTTCCACCGGGGTCTCCCAGATTCAGGAGACGCTGAGTGCCGGCACCTACACCATCTAGGCCACTACCTATGAGGAAGGGGAGATAGGCAGCTTCAACCTGGCGCTCAGCGCAAGGGGGACGGGAGGGACAACAACGCCCATCTCACCACGTTCGGCAGGACATTGGCCCTCGCCATGTGCTTGTCAGAGACGCCTCTGCCTTGTTTTACATAGTCGATTTAAGGCGCTTGGGGAGTTTGCAAACACGCCCTAGAACTGCACCGGCTGGTCGAGGAGGGTGATGCCGCCGTAGCGGGCGCCCGCCAACTTGCAGGCGCCGTCGATTACCTCGCTCGGCATCGTCTCCATTTCCAGGCTCTCGTTGATGCGCAGGATGGCCTCGCTGAGCCTGGGCATCCATTCCCTGAGGGCCGCGTTCTCTCGTTCAAGTTCCTCGGACGATTTCTTGCCAACTCTTTGGCGGGGCTCCCTCGGTGCGACACCTCATATTGTCGCACCAGCAAAAGACGGAGGACACGGTCTCTGGCTATTTGGGCTGCTTAGGTTCGTTTGTATCATTATGAAGAAGCACACATAAAATTTATACTAAGTTTCCATTTATAAACACATAAGCCGTACACTTTTCAGACTATAGTGGATCCTCAAACAGCAAAATACGGGTTGCGAGGTTGTCCCAGTGCCGTTGACCGGCGAGGGAACGCCCTTGGTGGTGATGGGCTGGCTGTGATGGAGCCCGTATCAGGGAGACAGCTCTCCTCCGCATTGCAAACAGGCCATAGCATTGAGACTCAAGGCAATCTTGCGAGACTCATTGCTTCGATCACGGCGCCAGGCGGATACGCTCTTCAGCCTGCTCTCTGTGCAGAGAGCATCCCACCAGTGGGCGCGACATAAGCCGCAGGGACGCGGAGCAATCGGGAGAGGTGAGATGAGAAGGCTGGCGGCATCGCTGACTTTCGTTGTCATTGTGCCGGGCATGTCTGCCTTCCTGGCGGGATGCGAGTCGTCCGGGCCGACGGAGCAAGCTACGCCACCCTCCGGCACCGCGGCAGTACTACAGGTGCCATCCGCCACTTCAACACACACGGATGATCCTGCACCAGTTGGCGTCACGGTGGCTCCAGCCGTCACTGCTGTCACCGCAGCATACCCAGCGACATCCTCGCCCGCGTCCACTCCCACTCCTGTCCCCGCAACCGATGATGGGCTCGAGTTTGAGTCGGAAGATCCTCCAGTATCCTCAGCCCGGGATGGTGGAATAACCGCGGAGGGCGAAGATCCGTCAAAGGAGGGTGGGCGGCCGACAGGGCCCGTGGATGGCCGCAGCTACACATGGGAAGACGGTGACAGGACCCTCACCGTTTATCTCCAGACCGACCTTGCGTTGGAGCAAGGCTCCGCCGGTTCGCCTCGGGACGTCGTAGCGGCTGATGACGCTGGGGACAGAGTGGTCAGGGGTGTGGGAGGACAGGCGCAGGACAATGCTCTGCCGGTATTTCGCTCTGAGTACGGTGAGCTCATGACGTTGCCCGGCGGCGTGCTCCTGATTCTTGATTCCGAGTGGAACGAGGCAGAAACGGACGCCTTTTTCTCGACCAACAGCATCAAGATGGACCGCGTTTCCGAGTTGAGTTACGCCGCCAACGGCTTCTTTATCCAGACGGATCCGGGGTTCCCCTCGCTGGAGCTTGCCAACACGCTGGCAGTCCTGGATGGCGTGGAAGTGGCCAGCCCCAACTGGGCGAGAGAGGAAGTCCCGAAATGACCGTTGCCCTGTAGGTAACCTCATCCGTAGTACCCCAATTGTTTTGTGAGCGCTAATCATTCTGCCGAGTTTATAACCGCATGAATGCGAGGCTCATCCCGGTCAAACTCGCTGCCGTGGCAGGGTCCGTGCTGTTCTGCCTCTTTCTGGTCCTGGGGTACGCCAGGGCGCAGTCGACTCCCGCCTCGCCGACCATAGACTCAGTAATTTCAGGCGATACGCAGCTCATCGTGGCGTGGACGGCACCCACGGGCGAAACGGGCATCACCGCCTACGACTTCCGCCACATCAAGACCAGCGAGGACGAGTCGGTTGACGCCAACTGGACCGTGGTCGACGACGCCTGGACCTCCGGTACGCGGGAGTACATCATCACCAGCCTGGACAACGGCACGCAGTATGACGTGCAGGTCCGGGCCATCAACGCCAACGGCGACGGGGCATGGTCCGGAACGACGGAGGGGACGCCGGCTCTGCCTGCGCCGACTCTGGATACCGTGCGAGGCGATGACCGCGCCATCTACGTCGCATGGAGCGCGCCCACCGGCATCACCACCGGCGTCAAGGCCTACGACGTGCGGTACATCAACAGCGATGCGACAGACAAGGCCGATGCCAACTGGACCGTGGTGGAGGATGCCTGGGCAGACGGAGACGACGGCCTCTTTGACGCCATCACCGGCCTGACCAACGGCACCGAGTACGACGTGCAGGTGCGCGCCGTCGACCAGGATGATGTCGATGGAGCCTGGTCGGCCACTACCTCCGCCACTCCCGCCGATCACGGCGCCGACCGCACCAACGCCACCAGCATGTCCCCGGGCGACAGAGTGTGGGGCGTTATCGACCCTTCCGACGATGAGGACTACTTCAGATTCACCGTGTCAGAAACTGCTGACTACTGGATTTACACTCTAGGAGACCTGGATACGGTGGGTGAACTGCAGGACAGCGACGGCGATCTTCTCGAGAGAGATGATCACGGGAGCGTATTGCCCAATCCGGACGCTTTCTTCCTGTGGCGCAAGCTTGACGCCGGCACGTATTACGTCAAGGTGACGGGATTTGGGGACACTGTTGAGCCGTATATCCTTAGAATCCGGGCGTTTCCGGAGCGCACGGGATGGCCAACAGCCCCCACCATACCCATCAATGGCTCTTCAGGCGGCACCATAGAACCGAAAGATGACACCGATTTTTTCAAAATTGTGCTTTCCGAGACGACGGAAGTAGCCATTCGGTCGTCCGGATTCCCGGATACATTCGGCGAGCTGTTTCGGAGCGGATCCGTCTATGTAGCAGACAACGGCGACGGCTACCTGCCAGGCGGCAGCAGGAACTTTCTCATCCGGCGAAGCCTGGCGGCGGGGACCTACTATCTGAACGTCAGCTCCTATGAAGATAGCTCTAGAGGGCCGTTCTCGGTCTATCTCCACGCCATCACCGAGCCGGGGAGCACCAAGGCCGATGCCCAGGCGCTGACCATTGGCGGCGTGGCGGGCGGCATGATCAGACCCGCCGGCGACGAGGACTATTTCAGCCTGACCCTGGATGAGACGACCCACGTGATCATCGGAGGGACGAGCCGTGGCCAGGGGCTTGATATCATCGCCGAGCTCAAGGATTCCGATGATATGGACGCCCAGGTCGATTCGACTCACTTTGATGACCGGTTCGTTTTCCAGGGAACGCTGGACCCGGGCACATACACTCTGAAGGTGAAGGGCAAGGATGCCACGGGGACAGGGCGTTACACCGTCAGGGCCATCCGGGAGGGCAGCTATACCTACTTCGAGAACTGCTGCTCCGGCATCTCCCGGAGCGCCGGCATCAACGATTCCCTCTACGGATGCCAGTGGCACCTGAACAACGACGACCAGTTTCGCAACAGCGCCGGTTTCGATATCAGGGTCGAGGATGTGTGGCCCACATACACCGGCGACGGCATCAACGTGGCGGTGGTCGACGACGGGATGCACTACACTCACGAGGACCTGGCCGACAACGTAAATGCCTCGTTAAATCACAACTACGAGACCAACGACACCGACATATACGGCTATTTCGACCGGCACGGCACCGCGGTGGCCGGTCTGATCGCGGCAAAGGACAACGACAAGGGAGTGCGGGGCGTTGCACCAGAGGCCACGATTTACGGATACAACTACCTCCAGTCAACCGGTGCCGCCAACAGGGCAGACGCGATGTCCCGTAACTCTGCGACCACAGCCGTCTCCAACAACAGCTGGGGACCAACAGACTCGGGCAAGCCGAGTCCCGCAGCCTCAACGTGGGAAGTGGCAGTCACCGACGGCGTGACCAACGGGTACGGCGGGAAGGGCGTGGTCTACGTCTGGTCCGGCGGCAACGGAGCCCACAATAACGATGACTCAAACCTGGACGAGATCGCCAACTACTATGCTGTAACCTCCGTATGTGCCGTAGGCCACGACGACAAGCGGAGCGACTACTCGGAGCCCGGCGCCAACCTGTGGGTCTGCGGCCCGTCCAGTAGTGCTAGGAAAGGTCAGCCTAGGATAACGACCACCGACAACGGCCATCGCTATTGGGGCCGGATGGGTGGCACCAGCGCCGCCGCGCCCATCGTCTCCGGCGTGGTTGCACTGGTGCGGGAGGCCAACAACGCGCTCACGTGGCGGGACGTCAAGCTAATCCTGGCCGCCTCGGCCCGCAAGAACGACGGGGACAACAGCGGCTGGGAGCAGGGAGCGTTTAGGTACGGTTCCACGACGGACCGCTACAACTTCAACCACGAGTACGGCTACGGCATGGTGGACGCCAAGGCCGCCACTGACCTGGCTGTTGGATGGACCAATGCGCCCACCTTCCGGCAGATAACATCGGAATCGGGCACCATCAACCTGACGCTTCCGGACGCCGCCGCCGTTGTGGGCGAGCCTGACGCTCCGCGCCAGGTGTCGACAACCCTGACCGTTGCAGACGTTGTGGACTTCGTGGAGTTTGTCGAGGTCAACACGCATTTCAGCCACGCCAGTTTTCGGGACCTGAAAGTTGAGCTGATCTCGCCGTCCGGCAGGGTATCCCTTCTCGTACCCCACTCTGACCTCGTCAGAAGGGCGAGCCTCCGCTCGGCTTTCCGCTTTGGCACGGCACGGCATTTGGGGGAGAACCCGTCCGGCACATGGACGCTGCGGATTACGGACCATAAGAGACAATCGGGGAGCGCCGAATCTCTCAGTTCCTGGGGCCTCACCATCTACGGCCATGGCTACAAACCCGCTCCGCCGGATTTAGACACAGTTACGCCGGCCGGGGGAGCCCTGACCATTGAGTGGAAGGAGCCCACCGACACCGGGAAGTCTGCTGTCACGTCCTACGACCTTCGCCACATCCGCAAGGATGCAGCGGACAAGAGCGACGCCAAATGGACAGAAGAGACCAACGTGGGGTCGCTCAGCAACCGGAGCCATACCATCACGGGTTTCTCAGGAAACGTCGAGTACGAGATTCAGGTGCGGGCCCGCAATGCGGAGGGAATCGGCGTTTGGTCAGGGTCCACCACGGTCATGCCCACCATAGTAAAGCCGTCGGCGCCGTCCATAACAAACGTCACTCGTGGAGACGCGGAACTGGCCGTTGCCTGGACTGCGCCGTCGGACGAGGGAGGCGGGGACATTACCGCCTACGACGTGCGGTACATCCAGACCAGCGCCGACGAGACCGTGGACTCCAACTGGACGGTAAGGGACAACGCCTGGAGAAGCGGCGACCTGGAGTACACGATCCGCAGCCTCACCAATGCCATGGAGTATGACGTGCAAGTGCGGGCCGTCAACTCCACCGGCGACGGAGAGTGGTCAGGAACGGAAACCGGCACGCCGTTGCCGGACGACATACCAATAACCATGCAGTGGCAGGAGACGACGCTGGAGGTCGATGAGGATGTCGGCAGCGTCGTGCTCACCGCCGTATTCACAACGACCCTTAACGCGCCGCCGGAAGCCGATTTTGAATTTGACCTTGTGATAACAACCACCGATCTCGGCACGACAGTGAACGACGACTACACGCCTCCGCCTGCCTCTGCCAGCTTCGTCGCCGGTGACTTCAGCCAGGCCGACGTCAACGGGCAGCAGCTATACCAAGCAACCAGGGATTTCACCATAGCCATCGTAGACGACACCGTGGACGAGTCCAATGAGAGCCTCCGGGGGACAATGAATTACCTGACTCCCGGGCTAGGGCATCTCCGGGGAGGGCCCCAATCGGCTACCATCACAATCAACGACGACGAACACGTGCCGGTGACCCTCAGTTGGGAGCAGGCTGACGTAGCCGTTGACGAGGACGACGGCAGCGCCACCCTGCGCGCTCTTGCCGTTACAACCGTGGACAAACGCCCAGAGGACGGGTTCTCCTTCGACGCTTCGATCTCCACTGCAAACGGCACCGCGTCACAATCCGGCGATTACACCCAGGTAAACGATACCACCACCTTCGACAGAAACGACTTCAGCCGAACCACCGTCGACGGCCAGCCTCGATATCGCGCGGTAAAAAATGTGATGGTATCCATCGTGGACGACACCACCGACGAAATTGAGGAGAATTTATCGGTAACTCTTGAGTACGCCAATCCCGGCCCGCTCCACCTGCAGGGGGGGACAGCGGTCGCCACCGTCAAAATCGCCGATGACGATTTCGTGCCGATTACCTTGATCTGGGAACAGGCGGACTATTCGGTCGGCGAGGACACTGGGAGCGTCATCCTGTACGCCCAGGCCACTACTACAGAGGACGGGGCGCCGCTGTTGGACGTCTCCTTCGATGTGAGGGCAACGACAAACGCGGGCAGTGCCCAGCAGGGCTCGGACTTCAATGCCCTAAACGAGACCGAAACCATATCCCACACAGATTTCACGTCAACGATCGTCAACGGCAATGTAAGGTACCGTGCGGAAGAGCAGTTCACCGTAGTCATCCAGGACGACGTCTACGACGAGGGCGACGAAAACTTTACAGTGAGACTTTCTTACGCCAGTTCAGGGCTTTCGTACCTGACTGGTGGCGCGGCAACCGCAGCAGTCACCATCACCAACGATGACGAGGGTGGTCCCCACCCTCCTCGTCCGCCGCCACCGCCGCCGCCACCGCCGCCACCCCCTCCGCCTCCTCCGCCTCCTCCGGTTGTATGTGCGTATGACCTTGGAACAGTGGCGACGACAGCCAGCCGCAACGGCTCCTGGGAGAGCGGCTGCAACTCTGAGGCGCGCTCCGGCAGTCATGCCCGGTACTACAGCTTCACCTTGGCCACGGAGTTTGAGACGACCATAGAGCTGAGCTCCAGCGCCGCTGACCCCTACCTCTACCTGAGAGAGGAGAGCGCCACCTCGGGTACGCCGCTGCACGAGAACAATGACGTGGCCGACGGCAACACCGACTCGCAGATCGTAGCCATCCTGGCGGCCGGGTCCTACACCATCGAGGCCACCACCTCCGACGCCGGGGTAACCGGAGACTTCACCCTTGACGTGTCCGCAACTGAGCCACCGGCCAGCAACTGTGCCCAGCCTGGACTACCCTTATGCCCATCCGGGGACCCGCTGGTCGCCGGGTACGACGCCAACAGCGACGGGGCGATTGATATTGGCGAGCTCTTTACGGCCATCGACGATTACTTTGCCGATGTAATTGGCATAGACGAGCTATTCACGCTCATAGATGTCTACTTCTCGGGTCCCGGTTAAGCGCCCACAGCACAGCCGCCAAGACGGCCAGCAATGCCCCCTTTCGGAGCATCACCGTCTTTCTGTACGTCAAATCAGAGAGGGTAGGGCAGTTTCCGCTGAATTCCAGCGCCGGTTCCTAGCCGGAAGGGAACAGGGACGCCTTCGTGCCGCAATCGCTGACGCGTCCCTATTGTTGCCCAGCGATTCCGTCCCCTGATTTGAAATGCGAATGTGTCACCCGGGTTGGGCCTCGGCCACCGGCTGCAACGCTGCGACGCTGACCCTGCCTGTGTCGGACATCTCGGGTACATGGGCCAACGACTGTGAGTCAGAGGTGTCGGGCCGGGGCTATGCCCGCTACTACAGCTTCACTTTGAGCGGGAGCGCCGAGATCACCATCGGCCTGACCTCCAGCGTGGACACCTACCTCTACCTACGGCCGGGCAGCGCCACATCGGGTACAGCACAACACAGCAACGACGACATCGAGAGCGGCAACACCAATTCGCGAATCGTGACTACGTTGGCGGCAGGGACATACACCATCGAGACGACTACCTACTCGCCAGACACAACGGGGAGCTTCACCCTGAGCGTCTCGGGTGGCGGAAGTGGCAGCGGCGGCGGGACGACGGCCACCGGCTGCAACGCTGCGACGCTGACCCTGCCTGCGTTGGGCATCTCGGGTACATGGGCCAACGACTGCGAATCCCAGGTGTCGGGCCGGGGCTATGCCCGCTACTACAGCTTCACCCTGAGCGAGAGCGCCGAGGTCACCATAGACCTAACGTCCGAGGTGGACACCTACCTCTACCTGCGGTCCGGCAGCGCAACTTCGGGGACGGCCCGGCACAGCAACGACGACATTGAGAGCGGAAACCGCAACTCCCGCATCACCGAGACCTTGTCGGCGGGGACCTACACCATCGAGGCGACGACCTACTCGCCAGACACAACGGGGAACTTCACCCTCAACGTCTCGGGTGGTGGAAGTGGCAGCGGCGGCGGGACGGTGGCCACCGGCTGCAACGCTGCGACGCTGACCCTGCCTGCGTCGGACATCTCGGGTACATGGGCCGACGACTGCGAGTCCGAGGTGTCAGGCCGGGGCTATGCCCGCTACTACAGTTTCACGCTGGCCGAGAGCGCCGAGGTCACCATAGACCTGGAGTCCGAGGTGGACACCTACCTGTACCTGCGGCCGGGCAGCGCCACGTCGGAGACGGCGCAACACAGCAACGACGACATAAGCGGCTCGAATAGAAACTCCCAAATCGTGGACACCCTGGCGGCGGGGACGTGGACCATCGAGGCCACGACATACTCGCCCAACACAACGGGGAGCTTCACCCTGAGCGTGAGCACCAGTGCCGCATCGAGCAGCAGTGGCGGGAACCGGGCAACGCCCTCTTCGGCAGTGAAGAAAGCCCAGGGACCGGTACCAACGGTCTTAAAGGAATGAGAAAGGCAGGTACCTCGACGAGTTTACCGTGATTACGGGCCACCATCGCAAGCACGGCATCAGGCTGTTGTCTCAGTCGGCTGATGCGGAAATGAATCAGGTTGTGGGCAGGCGTATCTACGATGACGCCGTCCGCGAGGCTGTCATCGTGGTCTGGGAAGCCTCCGACCGTATCTGTGGCAAGCGGCTCAAAGCGGCGCTGCCCAACCTTGTGGATTCCTTGGAGCGGCATGGGCACTTGGAACTGAACCCAGAGGTGAGGAGCCGTCTGCTCTCAGCCAGTGCCGCCACGGTGGACCGTCTGCTGGGGCCCATCCGGACCACCGCGGCAGCCTGCGCAAGCGAAGGCGAAGGCCGTCCATGGGGCGACAGATACCGGTGCGTACCTTCAACGACTGGAATCGGCCGCCACCGGGCCTCTTGGAAATCGATCTGGTGGCCTACTGTGGAGGATCTCCCTCCGGGTCCTTCATCCACAGCCTCGTGGCCACGGACATCTGCACCGGCTGGACAAAAGCTGTTCCCCTGCCGGCCAGGGAACAGTCCCTGGTGGTCGAGGGTCTGGAGGCCATCGTTCGGCAGCAGCCCTTCCAGGTCCGCGGCATCGACGCGGACAATGACAGTGCCTTCATCAACGAGACCCTGGTGCAGTACTGTGCCCAGCGAGGAATCGAATTCACCAGGTCCAGGGCCTGACACAAGAACGACCAGGCTTGGATCGAGTAGAAGAACGGCTCAGTTGTACGACGCTTCACCGGCCACGACCGGTGCTCGGGCCGCATGGCCGGGCAGACCATGGTCCACCTCTACAAAGCCGTCAGGTTGTACGTGAATTACCTCCAGCCCTCCATCAAACTGCTGGAGAAGATGCGCGACGAGGCCAAGACCATCAAGCGCTACAGCCCGCCGGCCACGCCCTGCGACCGGCTGATGCAGTACGACACGGTCAGCGCCCAGACGAAGGAAGAGCTGAGTGAATACCGTGCCAAGCTGGATCCGGTGGAGCTGTTGCGCTCCATCCGCGAGGCACAGTCGGCACTGGCAGCGATATCCTCATGCGAGCCTCAGGAGGCTGCTCCTACTGAAAGCCTGGAGCGATTTCTGGCCCGTCTGCCCAGCCTGTGGCAACAGGGGGAAGCTCGGCCCACGCATAAGACGCGGGTACGACCGCCTTGCCATTGGCGTACCCGCAAGGTCCCCTTTGAGGGCGTGTGGGCGATGTGCTGCTGTGGCTCGAGAGAGACCCGGACACGACTGCCAAGGTCTTGATGGCGAGACTGAGCGCAGCCCATCATGAGAGATTCAGCGATTCCCAGTTGAGAACCCTACAGCGCAGAGTCAAGGACTGGCGAGGCGTCATGGCTAAGAAGCTGGTATACGCTCCTCCCGTAGGACCGGTACCAGAACCGAGCGAGAGGGGCAAATTAGTCTTGGTTGGAGCAGGGAACAAGGTCTAGAATTTCGGTTACCTCCTCCGATGAGGCAACAGGGCGGCAGATCTAATTGTCGCTGATCAAAAGGGATGCCGTTGATGTCCTCAATTCGCTTGATGGACACCTTATAGATCCACTTGGAAGGGTCCTTAAGCCCATTGTTCGGGATCTTGATTCGGCCATTGATCTTCCGTTGGTTTCCGGTGAGCATCAGGGGGAATTCCTGGTAGTGCTTTCCGGTCGCGGAATCAATGGGCCAGTCGGCATGGCGGGAGCTCTCCCAGCCCCGTTCGTGCTCCACCTTCGTGTCTGATCCAGTGAGTTCCAGCGGGAAGTCCCTGTACAGCCTGCTGGTAGCCGAGTACGTCTCCCGGCTTTCCAGAGCCTGGTCCGGTCGG